>JAHDHG010000010.1:5516-31198 GCA_020631435.1 Bacteriovoracaceae bacterium
TTGCAATGCTCACTCAAATGCCTAACGATATTTATAATGCCGAAGCTATGGGAAAAAGAATTTCAGAACTCGATGGATTAATAGGAGAAGAATTGGGAATGAGCCCCGAAGATAGCAAGGTCATCAACAAATTAGATCAAAGAATCTATGAGTTTAAAAAAAGCATTAAAGGAAAAACGCTTTCAGACTCACAAACTAGTCTATTAAAACTTATAAGAGAAAAGAAAATTATTACATTAAAATCAGATTTAATGATGGCGACTGTCTCTTTAGTCTGGTCATCTGCTTATATGTCTCTTGAACTGGGACTAAATGGAGTATCTAATGCTATTTATGCTCTACTTGGCTCTTACGGTGTTTATAAACTAGGAAAACACTTCAAAGACAAAGGAATGACCTTAAAGGATATCAAAAACAAACTGAGTAATTTTGTCGGAAAAGTTAAGACCAAAATTTTTCCGTGCGACTCATTTTTAAAATAAATCTATTTAGAAAAGTCTAATCCTGTCTAAGCTTCTTTATACAAAAATTAGGCGAACATTTGAAGATTAATCTGTATGATTAATTCATGAAATATTTTTTACTTACAATTTTAAGCTTAAACCTTTTTTCACAATCCGTTGAGGATTTATACGAAGACAGACTCAACCAAGAAAGCGCCAAAAAAGCAGCTCAAATTTTTTTCGAACAAGCTTCTGTAGATACTAACTTAGATACTCAATGCCAAAACTATAACAAAGCCGCTTATTTAACTTTTTTTAGGGCCGCAACTGAGCTCATCAATTTACCTAAAAATACGACAGATGAAGAGAAGAAAAAAGCTTTAGAAAAAGAAAAAGAACTCCTAAAGAAAACAATGGATATGACAAAACTATGTGATAAATCTTCTAAGCCTGAATATTATGCTGAGTCACTCTATCATTTTGGAACAGCACTCGCTAGATTTTCACAAATAGAAGGGGATTTTACAGCATTTAAAAACTGGCCTCAGATAAAAAAATCTATGAAAACAATTATTTCACTTAAGCAAAGTGAAACTTTTTACTACGGCGCTTTCAGAACTCTTGGTATTGCAAATACTGAAATGCCTCCAGGAATTGGATCAAGATCGAATGCTTTGAGGTATTTGGAAACTGCCGTTAATAAAACACTTTGGCCTGCTAGGAAAATAAGTTTATACGTATTTAATAGTATCTCTTTAGCAAAGCTCTATTTTAAAACAGATAAGAAAAAAGAAGCATGTGAAATTTTAGCTGAAATAAATTCTTTAGATGAAGAACAAATCTTTAAAGAAAATTTTAACTTAGCTCCAGAAACAATTTTAGACCAAAAGAGATCTATTGAAGACTTTAATAAATTTAATTGCAATTCTTATTTGTAATAATCTAATAGCTAAGGATTTAGTAAGTACTGCCATCATCGAATCATCAGATACTTTCCCAAAAGGTGTTTTTTCGTATGGTATTTTTAATTCAAATTCTAACTTTATTGGTTACTTTGACGAAAATTCCAACAATACCAATCTAGGATCTTTATTTTCAGATAACTTCACGTTTAATGACATTGTAGATGAAGATATAGCTGACAGAAGAGCAATTACCAGAGGAGCATTAAGTGCTTATGGAATTACAGATTTCGATGAATCTGCTGGTGAACATCAGGGAAACCTTGATATCCAGACAGAAGTGAATACGATTTTTCTTGGATATGGAGCATCTGAAAACTTATCATTTTTTACTATTTTACCAAGAGTAAAAGTTGGAATTAATTTTGATAATAAATTCACTAAATCTGAAAAATTAAAAAATCTAATTTCTGAGCTTAATAAGGATGGAAACTATTCCAAGGTAAAAGAAATAAATTCCAAGCTAGAAAACCCTATTCTCTATAAACTTAATGAATATGGATACAATCCAAACTATATCTCAACAAGAGAAGATTGGGGTGATTTAAGATTAATTAGTAGATATAGATTCTTTAAAAATGATTTTTTTCAAAGTACTGCAGGGTTAATCTCGGTTTTACCTACAGCGAAAACAGACCATCTTAATGATTTTCTTAAACTATACCTTGGAGATGGCCAATGGGATCTAGGGGTTCAGTCCCTTAATGAATTTAAACTTTCCAACCAATTAAGATTTCTGAGCTCAATTGAGTATGTAAATCAGATCTCTTCTAGTGAAGAAATTAGAGTTCCTCTAAATTCTAATTCTCCCTTATCACCAGATATTGACAGAAATACCAAACAAGACTTTGGAAATACTTACAAAGTATCTCATCAATTCAACTTCCAGCTCAATAAATTATTATCCTTTGCAGCTGGTCATGTTTTTCAATATAAAAATTATGATAGTTACTCTGGATCAAAATATTCTAGTGAGAGATATAATTATCTCTCTAAAAATACTCTTCAAAAAGCTCATTCTGTTTATGGAGGTATTACCTTAAATACCATTGATTCATTCTTAAAGAAAAAATTCATTCTTCCTTTGCAGGCCAACATAGGCTACTCAAAAATCATAGCAGGAAGAAATATTCCTCAGTCTGAAGAAATTCTTCTTTCATTAACAGGATTTTATAAATGAAAAATTTTTTATTAATATTACTATTGATTTCCTGTTCTTCTGAATTAACAAAAAAGAATTTAAGGAAAAGTGAGTTTAATACTTTTGAGTTACAAGAAGATATTCAAATCGATAGCAAAATAGAATTATTCGTTGCTTTTTTTTGGCCTCAAAAAATTCTGGATAGCGAATATCAAATTGTCAGTAAAGTTATTAGTCACGCAAGAAATATTATTAAGATTAAAAATGATTATTATGAATCTAAGTTTGAGCCAAACTGTAAGTTTGAACAACTTGATTGCTTCTGTGTAGTAAACTATACATGTTCAGAAGACCCAAGTGATGAGTTAATCGCAGAATGTGAAGTTCTAGATGAAAAGTTACTGGAAATTGATTTTAAACTATTCGAAATGGCGTCTGAGATAGAAACTCTAAAAAAGACACTTGGAGAATTTAAAAATAATTCTGAATGGATAAAAACTCACCTAGATTATTCGAGCCTGGATGTTCCCTATTTAAATACAAATCAAGAATCTTTTGATATCCCGATTTGGAGAGAAGAAAATAGAAGTGCTGATATTAGTGATTTTGATCTTAGTTCAAGTACCCTTACTTTCACCATAGATAACAATATTAAGTCAGTGATTGATTTAAAAAGATCAGAGTATTCAATTCAGGGAATGGGAGAATTAGAGGAGATTGAAAATGGTAAAGTCACAAGACGTGGGGTTACCTTCTTTGAGGTAGATCAAACAAGTTTTTCTAATTGTAATTAAGAAACTTTCTGAAGTTCTAAAGAAATAAGATTGCCAAAAGCTTCATCAATCATTTCCATATCAAATGGATTATGAACAAAATGAGCATTCGTAATATCTTGAAAGTAGAAATCCATCTGCTTATTCTCATCTCTCGAGAAGAATAGAATTGGATAATCTTTTCTCATTAATGATCTAATTGAACGACCAAAATCAAAACCATCATAATTCTGGAGTTCTAATCCAATGATGAGTAAGTCAATATTACTATCTTTTAGAAGCTTCATTGCAGTGAATTCACTCTGACAGACATATATTTTTGAATCTTTTTTATGTTTTTGTAATTTTGCAGACAAGTCTTTACAAAAATTCTTATCCCCATCTAATAAAAGAACGTTCATTTTTTGCTTAGTTGCAATAAACTCTCTACAGGTTTCAGCATTATTCATTTCTTTTCTAAATTGTTCTAATAATCTAGATCTTTTAAGACTTACTTCTTTTTGTCTTTTGATAGTCATAACATCTTCCCCTGTTTCCTCATATACATTGGTTAGCTTGTTAAACTTAATAATAAAACAGATTAAGTCAGTTTTTTCATTAACCTCATAACATCATTAAAAACTTAATAATTTTAAGTATTTAGACGTAAATTATTTGATGAGAAATTATTCGAAGATAAGTATAATATTTAGTAATTTTGTCAACTTTCTATGTCATCTATGTATCATTCATGCTAATTATTCTTTCTAATGATTTTCAAAATTTTTCTTCTTTTTATTATTATTTTTGATCAAATGATGGCGAATACCATTACTGTAAGAGCCAAAAAGATAAACATTGAAAAAAACAATACTATTGAAGTACCCTCTAACCAATTATCTGATAATCTTTTTAACAATCCTCAAATAGATACTCAAAGCTCTGGAAATAATGCTGTTTTGCAACCTGAGTATAGAAAACTTGGAAAAAATAGTATTTCGTACTATTTTGAAGATTTAGAACTTGATGATTTTTCAGATATTAATAATAAAAGTCAACTTCAGTTTATAAATAGCTCACTTCTTAAAAATATTCATTTAAAAAGAGATCATTCCTTTTCTAATAGTTTTGGTAATTCTATTCAATTACAAGCTAGAAGAGAAAATAGCTTAATCACTTCTTATGGTTCACAAAAAAATAAAGAAATAGGATTAAATTTTTTTAAAAAATCTTTTTTGAATTTTTCTTTGCATATATCCAACAGAGAAAATGAAGGGATAAGCCAAGTTAAAGGAAATAATCTAGAGAATGATTCTTTTCAGAGCTTTAATACCTTTCTAACTGTTTCTAAAAAAATTAATAATTTTAACATCGGTAGTAAAATTCTGTTAATTGATGGTAAGCAAGAAATTGATGGATTTAATTTTTTAAGCAACATGCCTATAGATCAAGTTAAAAATGATCAGTCTAGCTACCAAAACTTTAATCTTTCTAATTTTATTGAATGGCAGAAGACTAAACAATATAAAATCTCTTTCAAACATCAATTTAGTGAGACTCAAAGAGATATTCAAAGTTTTTCCTCAAAGAGCAAAAGCAATCTTTTCGGATTAAAATCAAAATTTCTTATCTCAAAATTACTTAATTTTTCTTTACACTCAAACTTTTCAATGAATGAGATCATTTTGGATAATGAAATTTATAAGCAAAACTATTTCACAATGACTGCTCAAAACAGTCTATTCATTAACAATTTTTTAATAACTCCATTCCTTAAATATCAGTGCTTTAGAAATACACAGATCCCATTTGGCGTTAATATCAAAAAGATACTATCTAAAAAAAGTAATCTCACACTTAACGCAAGCAAGGAAAACAATCTACCTTCTATTTATCAATTGTTTGGAGTCCTGAATTTAAGTACTCCCCAGATAATCGGAAATAAAAATCTGAAAGGAGAAAAAATTTATAAATTTGATATTGATTACGAATATAAATCTGATTTATTAAATTTTTCAGTTAATCCATTCTATTATTCTCTAAGAGACAGAATTATATTTGATACAATCTATAAAAACAGAGATAAAAGCAAGAACTATGGCCTTGAATTTAATTTATCAAAGTCTAACAATAAGTTATTCACACCATCATTTAGCTATAGGTATTTAAAAATTAAAGAGAAGAGCAATAACATTATCTATTCCCCTAAACATAAATTTAATTTTAACATTTCAAGTCAAATCAAGGCACTAGAGAATAATCTAAATATAAGCTTCATTGATTCAAGAGAATCCGAAAGGGGATCTACTTTGAAATCTTATTTCCTACTGAATTATTATTCTAACCTCCATATTAATAAATCAATATTAATAGGACTTCACATTCATAATCTTTTGAATAAAAACTATGAAGAAATAGAATTTTACCAAACTAGAGGTCGATCTTTTTATGGCACGATTAAATATCGCTTTTAGTTTTATTTGTATTTTATTGATTCACTTACTTTTTCTTTTTTTCTCACAAAAAGAGCAAGAGGCGATTAAAACAAAGGTTTTAATTAGAGTAGATCAAAAAATCACCGATAAAAATTCTAAAAAAAGAAAAATTCCAAATGAAATAGAGAAAAAGACTAAAAAAATATCTAAGAATAAATCTAAAAAAGAACACTCTGTTGAAACTGATGAAAAAATCGAAATAACAGATCCAGTTTTGATAAGCACGATTGAGAAAAATTATCCATATTCTTCTCAAATCAATGAAGAAGAAGGAACGGTAGAACTCTTGGTCCAAGTTAATGAATTAGGTAAATCAACTGATATTAAAATTACTAAGAGTTCAGGATATAAAGACCTAGATAACGAAGCGTTAAGAGCTATAAAAAAAGCAAGCTTTAGACCAGCGAAGAAAGAGAATCAAAACATTTCTGGAATGATAAAGTTAAATATAGATTTTATTTTGGAATAATTACTTTTGAATTTGAGCTTTCATTTTTCTTTCAAATTGAATTATATCTGATGTCTTAATCCAATCATTCCCTGCACCACGTCCCACGGGCATGAATGATGATGTTTTAATTCTTCCTTCTTCAAGAATCGAATCATCCACATGGACCTTTAGAACTTCACCTGTAATAAATCTTCCTGAGCCGATATGATCTCCATAAGATAATATATCTCTTAATTTACACTCAAAATGTATCGGTGATTCTTTTAATCTGACAGCTTTAACCATATCAGACTCTAAAGAATTTAAACCTGTATATTTAAATTCATCTTCTCCATAAGGAAGTTCGGCGGAAGCTTCATTTACTAAGTGCATATTTGATTCAGTCACAAAATTTACTACAAATTCTTCCTCTCTCTCTATATTGATGACTGTATCTTTTTTTCCACCTGTACTCGTTCGAATTAATGGAGAAAATCCAATAATCATAGGAGTAGCACTCACTGCTGTAAAGAAGGAGAATGGTGCGAGGTTGTTTGAACCATCAAGGTTTTTAGTTGAAATAACTGCTATAGGTCTAGGCAGAATAGAACCAATCAAAAATTTATAATTCTGCTTTAACTCTGAATTTATTTCGAAACTTTTCACTACATCCAACTTTTCCAATAATCTTGGTTTTCATATTTCTTAAAGAACTCTGATCTCTCTAGTGGATATCTTGTATCAACCATGACTGCATATTCATCTGTAAATTCTTTATCATTTGCTTTTTCAAAAGCCGTAGGATGAGGCCCATGATTTATTCCCTGGGGATGAAAAGTAAATGCCCCGGCTTCTATATTATCTCTACTAAAGAAATTACCCTCGTGATAAAAGAGAACTTCATCAAAATCAATATTCGAGTGATAAAAAGGAACTTTTAAAACTCCATGCTCACTACTCTCTAATGGCCTTGCGACAAATGAGCAGATCACAAAATTTCTACACACAAAAGTAGTATGTCCAGATGGTGGAATATGATAACGATGTGAATTAATTGGACAATAATCATAAATAGAAAGTTTCCATGGATACAAAGATCCCTTCCAGCCACTTACATCAAGTGGGTTGAATGGATAAGTAACTTTCGATTTTTTTCCATTTCTTTTAATAGTAATTGTATACTTCTCTGATTTTTCAGTCCCATAAGCAGCTTCTGGTGTAAAGATCGCAGTTTGATCATAAAGTGCATTAGGCCCCAACATTCCTCTATCAGGTTGTTCAAATTCAGAAGCAGATTCAACTAAAAGAAGCTTGGTTAAATCTTTGACATAAAATTTATATGTAACCCCTCTAGGTAGAATGACATAATCTCCTTTTTCATAAGGAATATGCCCATAGGATGTTTCAAGTATTCCAGATCCATCATGTACGAAAAACATTTCATCAAAATCAGCATTTCTAAAAAAGTTCTCAGGTGTTTTCGAATAGACTCCAATACTTACTTGAACATCTTTATTTAAAAGAACAAGCTGAAGGTTTTCTTTTACCTCTTCAGCATTAAACAATGCAGGTAAATTCCTAGGCCTTAAGTCACCATCAATTTCTGACCAACTCGTTAATGGATTTTTATGATATAGATGACTCACTCTTCCGAAAAACCCTTTCCTGCCATGTTCTTCTTCGTAATGTCCATCTGGTATTTTTACGTGTGCTTGTTTTGTATATAGACCACTAGCTTTGAAATTTTCCATGATTTTAAGATAACGATTTCAAGCCAGATTGTACATTTTTGGCAATAGATATCACATCTCGAGTAGATTTGATTAAGTAGTTAAAATAAGGATGCCTTAAATACTCTTCTGCTGAAACTAGTTGATTTTGAAAATCATTTTCAATTTTACTTAATTTTTCATCATCAAATTGCTCGAGATGATCAAAGATTTTGCTGCAATGATCTGTTAATGGTCTTAAGTAATTCTGAAGACTTAAATCTAAATCATACACTTCAAAATAAGAAGAAAAAGACATAAGTTCATCTTCATAAAAATCTAAGATCTCAACAAATCTCTCATTGCTCTTGCTATCGAAATTTTCAACTTTTCTAGCTTCAGATATTAATTCAGAAAGATGATCTAAGACTTCAGATTTATTTAACCGAATATTAGTATTAAAATCAGCTTCAGTTTTTAACTTGAAATTTAAATATATATAAATGGATATTATAATAAAAGGAATTCCAACCAATAATGTATCTTCACCAAAAAAATTATTAGGCTTATAAAAGTGAGAATAAATAAAATAACTTCCAATTAAAAAAGGTACTATTGCAATGTACTTTCTTAAGATCAAAGTTGAAGCACATAAACATATAAAAATAATTTCTAAAAGATGATCTTCAAGAAGCTCAAAAGCTGACATTAGGAGGATTCTTCAACGTAGGATTTATTTTGAAGTTCGAGTTTCTTAATTTTTTTTAAATTCCAAATTCCTATCAAAATCCAAGCTATTCCCATTAAAAGAGAACCCATCGCAAATTCTTCTATAGGATTTACAAAGGCCTTATAAATCATGACAAAACCTACATAGATAAAGAATATCCAAAAAGGTTTCCAAAAGAAGTTCCAATCAATTTTTTTCATTTTTATCCTTAATTAGGAGTACCAACCAAATTCTTCAAAGTACCAATTTTCTCTACCTCAAGTTTAACTATATCACCGGACTTTATCCACTTATCTAATTCTAATCCACAACCTGTACCCACAGTCCCAGATCCTAAAAAATCAGTAGGAATCAAGTATTCTTCTTTAGAGGAAAACTCAATCATTTGCGCCCAAGTATAATGACCATCTCCAGATTTACCTTCTGACCAAAGCTCATCATTAATATAAGCTTTCATCTCTAAATTAGGCTCTCCATTGAATTCATCTGCAGTTATGATTACTGGGCCTACAACAGAACAAAAATCCTTACCTTTTGAAGGCCCCAATCTTACGGACATCTCTTTTTTCTGAATATCTCTAGCAGAAATATCATTTAAAATTGTATAACCAAAAATATGATCTAGAGCTTTATCTTCAGAAATATTTTTTCCCATTTTCCCCATAATACAACCTAGCTCAAGCTCATAATCTAATTTTTGTGAGTAATTTGGCCATAAAATCTCTTCATCTGGTCCAATAAAACCAGTAGTAGGGCCTTTATAATAAACAGGCATTTCATACCAAGCTTCCGGCACAGGTTCTTTTCTTTTTTCAAAACCTTTTTTCACATGTTTTTCATGAATATAAAAATCTCTATAGCAATTTATTGAATCAATAGGTTTAGTAAGACGAACACTTGAATCATCATTTAAATCAAAAGAAAAATATCCTTTATCTTTGGTATGTAAAAAACCTTTCTTTGTTAAATCAACATATAAATCAAAAGACTCTTTAAAAAATCGAATAGATTGATCATTACTTTTTAATAATCCTGCTAAAGAATAAGGTGCTACCTGATATGCTTTTTCATTAGGGTTATAATAACCTTTTAATTCATAATGAGTTTTCCATAATAAGTTCACATCTACTATCGTTGAATCATTAAAGAAAAATCCTAATCTATTAAACTCTCCAAGAGGAGTTTGTCTTTTATAAGTACAAATTTTCATTATGCTCTTCCAAATTTATCGTTATATTTTGGCAATATTTTTTCCATAGCTTCAAAATAATGAGACATTTCTTCTCTGGTCCCTATAGAAACTCTCACATAATCAGGCATCTCATTAGATTTAAGCCATCTAATAATGACTCCTTCATCTAAGAGTTTATTAAACATCCATTCACTTGCTTGCGAAGAGCCAGTTTTGAATGTCACGAAGTTAGTTACAGAAGGAATTGGCTTAAAATCATTCACACCTAAAAACTTTATCAAATCATTATAAAAAGATTTATTTTTTCTTAACGTTCTTCTTAAGTGTGGTTGATCTTCTAAAGCTCCTATAGCTCCAATCTGAGCTAAAGCATTTGGCTCGAACGGTAATTTTACTTTTGTTAAATTTTCAATGAAATATTTATGAGCAAACCCATAACCGCATCTTATTCCAGAAAGTCCATAAGCCTTGGAAAAAGTCCTAAGAGTAATTACATTATCATATCTATAATCCATAGAATTTGGATATTCATCACTCGCATCATATGCATACTCAAAATATGCTTCATCTAAAATTACGATGCAATGATCTGGTACTGATTCCATTAAAAAATCAAATTCTTTTTTTGTAATAAATGTCCCTGTTGGATTATTAGGATTAGCAATATAAATTGCTTTCGTTTTTTCAGAAATTGCTGAGGACATTTTTTCAACATCGTATCTATAGTCATCAGTTAAAGGGACAGTTTTAATATTTGCGCCAACACCTCTAGTTAAAATATAAAATCCAATAAATGTATTTTCACTTGTAACTATTTCATCTCCTGGCTGAATAAAGGCCCTCGCGATATAGGCCATAATTCCTTCAGAGCCATTACCTAAAATTACATTTTCTTTTTTTAAACTATACAGATTGCAAAGCTTTGATTTTAAGGCATGAGCATGCATATCTGGATATCTATGCAAATCCCATAATTTTTGTGTCATCTCTTTAATTGCAAATGGAGAAGGACCCAAAGGATTCTCATTACTAGCTAACTTAGAGATCCTTGTTAAGCCTTTTTCCCTCGCTAACTCCTCAATAGGTTTTCCAGCTTGGTAAATCTTAAGGTTTTCAATATATTCAGGAACTAATCTCTTCACATATACCCTTTTAGTAAAAAATAAACTAAATTAGTGAAATAACATTTTATGCTAGTAAGTTACAATCTACTAGGAAATTAGCGTTAAACAAGGACTAATTATGATTGATTTGAAAGGTAAAAATGCCTTAATTTTTGGTGTTGCAAATGAAAGATCAATCGCATGGGGTATAGCTAAAAAGTTGAAAGAAAACGGAGCCAATGTTGCCTTGAATTATTTGAATGATTCTATAAAAAAAAGAGTTGAACCTTTAGCTGAAGAATTAAATTCTGATTTTATTTTCCAACTTGATGTATCAAGTGATGAACAAATGTCAGAGTTAAAAAATACCATTGCTAGTCATTGGAAAAAAATAGATATTATCGTACATTCTCTCGCGTTTGCTGAAAGAGAAGATTTGCAGAATCCATTTATTCAAACATCTAAAAGTGGCTTTCTAAAAGCTATTGAAATTTCTGCTTTCTCATTTGTAGATATTTCAAATAGACTGAACGAACTACTTTCTGAAAATGCTTCATTAATTACCATGACCTATCATGGCTCAACTCAGGTCATACCAGGATATAATGTCATGGGAGTTGCTAAAGCTGCATTGGAATCTTCAATGAAATACTTAGCTTATGATTTAGGGCCAAAAGGTATTAGAGTTAATGCTATTTCAGCTGGTCCAATTAGAACATTAGCTGCAAGTGCTGTTGGTGGCTTTAAAGAAAAATTAAAAAATACTGCGGAAAGATCATTGCTAAAAAAGAATGTCTCACAATTAGATGTTGCAAATTCTGCTTTATATCTTGCATCAGATCTTTCATCAGGTGTCACTGGTGAAATCATCTATGTTGACTCTGGTCTTTCGCTAATAGGTGATTGAATTGCCAAGAAACTTACACAGCAAAAATTTATAAAATCTAACTACTGCAAATAAATATTGCCACTTAAACAAGCACTCTTCCTTGCTAAGTATCCGAATTCACAAAGATTTAGTCCATTTTAACTATAAATAAACATTTAAAAATTAAACTTAGTATATGAAAACCCAAAAACTAAAAAGGACGTAAAAAATGGTAAAAATGATTTTACTTTTATTCAGTTTGGTTTCTTTTATTTCATGTAATGAAAGTAATAAAGAAATTGCAGATGTTTCCAAAAATGGAACAACAACTGCTGGGGGCACAGAGGGCGGAGACACAGGCGGCGATACCGGTGGAAACACAGGCGGCGATACCGGTGGAAACACAGGCAGCGATACCGGTGGAGACACAGGCAGCGATACCGGTGGAGACACAGGCAGCGATACCGGTGGAGACACGGGCACTCCGTCAGCTGACGATACAGATGGAGATGGAGTAGCTAACGATGATGACTTATGTGAAACTTCAGCCGGAAAAGAAGTTGATGGATTAGGATGTGATAAAGATAGTGGAAAAGGCGTTGAAGGATTTAAGGCAGAACGAGGCTATATATTTGTAAAAAATGAAACTTCATTATGGGCACCAGGTGAAGCTTTTTTTGAAAATGGAAACAACCTTGAATTAAGATCTTTTTCAACTAATACTCAAGTTGAAACCTTCACATATATTGATACAGATAGAGATTTAAATTTTGAAAATAAACCTCTAAAAGGAATTAAAGGCTATATGAAAGTTGATATCTGTGATCAAATTGAGGGATCTGGTATAAACCAAGACCAAGAAGACATTGAGTGTAAATGTATTGTTACCGAAATAGATAATAAAATTGAATGGCTAAGTGTTAAAGAAGTTGAAGGTGATAAAGGAGCAATCAAGCTAGCTCTGACTGAAGAAGCTATGTCTACTACATGGCAACAACCTAACGGAAGAAATGGAATTGTTTGTTTTCCAGGTGGAGGAGCCGCAGGAGATGCTCCAGCAGCCGATCCTGAACCAGAAGTTGATCCACCTGCAACTATCATTGATCAAATACTAGCTTTAGCTGAAGAAAATGAAGCCGAGGTCAAGGTAAGATGTAATGGCGGAGCAGAACACACATTAACAATTCATGCAAATGGACATGCAGAATAAACTCCAAAAATGGAAAAATTAACAAAAGGGCTTCTTTTAAGAAGCCTTTTTTTTTATAATTTCCTATGAATGAAAAATACCCCTTCGGATCATTTGGCCCAGAGCATCTAAAAAAAGTAAAAGCAGGAATTGATACTTTTAACTCTCAAAAGTATTGGGAATGCCATGAAGCCCTTGAAGATGTATGGCTTGAAGACAGAAATGATCCAGCCAGAAATGTTTATTGGGCCATCATTCAAGTTGCTGCTTCTATGGTACATTACAGAGAAAACAAAATTATTGGAACGGAAGGCATGCTCAATAAAGCTAAAAATAAATTTGAGAGATGCAGAAAGCAAAGTTTCATTATCACAGATTTAGTTCTTAAATACCTAGATTGGGAAGAATTAGAATCCCTTGTCATGAGCATACCAAAAGAAAATACAAAATTAGAAGATTACGAAAAAATTTGGGAATTTAGATTTAAAAATTATCCTTATTAAGAAGCAATAAAAAAGAACCAGCGGTCAAATGACCGCTGGCTAATATTTTAACTAGAATTCTAATTCTAGTTCTACTACTCCGTAGTACCCTTGAGAAACAAAAGCTTTATTTTCAAGAAGAGTTACTCCTCTTACATCAAATATAAAACTTGAATTTGTCTCTAGTTTTTTATCAAATTTTGACTTAACTCTAACATCTTTCACATCAAGATATTTATTATCAATAGACATAAACTTAACATTCTTTCTACCTTCCAGAACGATTAAAGACTTGTCATTCATTTTAACAACTCTCGAAAAAGTTAAACCTTTTGTAGAGGAAATTTTTCTTGGCTTAGAAAAGAACTCTCCTGATTCTGTAATAGACCATACATCAAATCTTCCAACTGAAGAGTCATGAGTTAAAAATTTATTTTTAGCAATTTTTCTACCGATCACAGAAGCATCAATTTTGTCTGACAACGTTGCTACTCCATTATTTATGATAAAAGAATAAGTTTTAATCTCTGGACTATAATTATAGTAATAATCATATTCAGTCGGGATAAGGCCACCAATCCTAGGAGTTGGATAATATCCATAAGTTGAAGAACTTGTTACAAAAACATCATTTATAACTTCCTGAATATCCCCAGCAATATTTACAGCACTTCCACAAACAAGCTTATTTCCAACAACTGAAAGTTCACTAATATAATCAAATCTAAATGTTTCCTTACCTTCTTTTGAATCTTTTGCCTTAACCTCATTAGATTTCGTCACAATAATCTTATCGCTAACTTTATTTAAGTATGATCCAGAGTATTGATTTTCAGAATATAAAAATCCATCACAAGATTTTGCTACAGAAAGTATTTCAAGAGTAGATGAAAGCTTTAAATAAGTATTTTGAGCTTGAATCAATAATGAATTATCTAATTCTAAGACTCTAGGAGTTTGATAATAATTAATATTCTTAATCTCGGCCTTATAAGCTTTTACATTTCTTGCTTTGAAAGTACTAAAGTCAAAAGTATATTCTGCAATCCCCTCTAAATCTTTTTTATAATCATATCTGCTATTGTCCACTAAATACTTTTTAGAAAAATTTGCAACAACTAATCTGGCTTCCTCTGAGTTGATTTTCTTATATAAAAAATTACCTGGAACAGTCACTACTTTCAATGCATCCGATTTTTCAGCATCAGCATTCTTAAGAGAAACCTCTCTAAACTCAATATTGTTTTGATTTTGAATAATTTGAACACCAGTTGTTTCAGAGATAACTTTAAAATCAATAATGTTTCTAGCAAGCTCTAAAACAGAAATTGCTGGAAGGAAACCATCTTTCTTCGTTTTGTTACCAAGAACAGTTAGTTTCTCATCATTGAACATATTTAGCTTATCAATCTCTTTATTTAAAAAGATTCTCTTTAAGTAATATGAATAACCTACAAGTTTTTCACCTTCAGTTACTTTTCCAGCATTTAAGTTTACATTAATAATTTTAGCACCATTTTTGTATCCATTTTCTCTAAATGTAACAGGGAATAATACTTTGTACTCACCTTTGGCAGTTGTAATAAATTCAAAATTTTTGTCTTGAGTGTTTAAATTACTCCATACTTTATCTGAATCAATCGTGATCGTATCAACCTCTTGATGCTTGTACTTGCCATTTATTTTATTAATTTTGAAAATCTTAGCTTGTGGATATCTTGTATTACTAGTCCCTACTGGAGAAATTACTTGCCCAAGACCCAATACGTACTTCTCACCTTTATAATTAATAGGAAAAGCTTTTGAAATCCAACCATCAAAATGTAATCTTCCTTCATATTTAAAACCATTCTCAATGTCAGACATATCAACAAGATCAAAAGGATCAATATTATTTGCTGGCACCCAAAAAGCATAAAGAAGATCACCGGAAACTCTAACATCTTGTAAGTTAGCATTTAAACCGTTTGTGTCTTTTAAAATCAAGGTCTTTTTTTCAGAAGAACTCACAGGATCTTTTTGCTTTTTCAAACTAAAAGCTTCAACTGCAATTTTGGCAACATCTCTTTCCTCTCTAAAATTTGAAACAGTGACAAGATTTTCTTTATGAATAAATAGTTGAGATCTTTCAGCAATTCGACCTTTAATCTTTGCTGTAAGTAACTTATTGAGTTTTCCTTCAGTACTAGAGATATCATATACATCTACTACTCCTTTAGACATACTCCAATTACCTCTAGCGGTTAACACATAATATTTATCATTATTCTTCACAACATTTATAGTGCTCACATAAGAGTTTTCACTGTAAAGATTAGAAGACTCTACTCTTGTTAGCTTTGAGTCTTTAACAGCAAAAGAAGTAAGCATTGCTTTTCTATCGTTATATGACCAAGTTTGAGTAATCACGTATAAAACATTCCCAACCATTCTTGATTCACTTAAGCCACCAATAACATTATTTGAAGAAACAAGTTCAGGATTAGTAGGATCAGATACGTTAATTTGATAAATAGTAGTTGAATAATTTGAATTCCAATAATTTCTTGAATAGCTATATTCTGTATTTAAAACATAAACCATTTCAGAAGTTTCATCGTAATACATTTCAGAGCCATAATTATTATAGATTGGAAGTCTTCCCAAAATAGAAGCTTTAGAAACACCATCTTTAAAAGAAATAACTTGGAACCCTCTATATCTATTTAAAAGAAATAATAATTTGCTTCCTTCGGGACCAACTTTAAAAACATCAGCTTCTTGAATTTCTCTGTCATTACCACCTTTAGCATCAGCACTTCTCGCTGCGCCCATTTCACTTCGGTAATAGTGTTGAACTTTTGTTGCAAACTTTGTTTGCCCTCGCTCTCTCTTAGTCATTTGCTCTAACTCTGCTAATGTGTACTCCGAAACATTCGCACTGTTTTGAGCAAAAATTGAAAAACTTAAAAACAATAAAAACATTTTTTTCATTTTTATCTCCTTTTGATTTTTAAAATGAATAAAAATTTAAACTCTTATTGAAATTATTGATTTCAATTTAAAAACTCAAGAGTAGACTTTGTCACAATTTCTAAGCAATGGGTGCTCTTTTGCACTGCTCGCCTTTAGATCAATTTAATTAACAATAGAACAAGAATATTAAGCAATATTTAATATCTTTTTTACCAAATTAAAATAAAATATCTAGTTTAAAAAAATAATCATATAATATCTTTCATGAACACTTTTTCTAATTTCTTTAAAGCAATAAAATATATATTCACAGACAAGCACTGCTTTGCGTTAACAATGATTCCAGTCCTTATAGGCCTTGCTATCTACTCACTAGGGATAACATCACTATTTAGCTGGATTGGATCATTTAAATTCTCTTGGATTGCTAAATTTCTTGGAGCTGACTCCTGGATCATCTCTACTTTGGCCTGGATACTTAAAGCAATCGTAGGATTCCTGGCATATTTTATTGTTAACTGGACATTTGTTTTATTTGTTTCAGCTATAGGCTGCTTGTTTAATGATTACATCAGTGAAAGGGCAGAAAAAATTTACCTTGGGCAACCACTTCCCCCAATTAATAAAGCTTTCAGCAAATGGAGTTCAAAGTTTATTTTTATTATTTTCAATGAAGTGAAAAAAATCAGCTTTATCTTAGTTTTTACCCTTATTGCTTATGTTCTTAACTTCATTCCAATGCTCGTTCCAATCTCCTTGGGGCTTTCATTTTTATTAGTCTCAGCTCAGTTTGTTGATTATACATGGTATAGATATGAGCTTAGTTTTACTCAGTGCCTAAGTGACACCAAGAAGAACAGTTTTGGCTATTTGTTATCAGGAGCCCTCTATTTCGCTCTAATCAACGTTCCAGTAATTAACTTATTCGTCCCCGCTATAGCGACAGCTCATTACTCTATAGATTTTGCTAAGAAAAACTCACATTCTTGAAATTCTTAACCTGCTTTTGTAGATTAATCTCATGAAAGCAATACTATCTCTTTTTCTGTCTTTAAATGTGTTTTGTTATGAGGATGTAAAATCATTTACGCCAATATTTCAACAAGTTGAAAAGACCTTAAAATCATATTCCCCGAGCGAAATTTTATTTGTAACAGACCTAGATAATACCATTTTAACGATGACTACTGATGTTGCCTCTGATCAATGGATTACAAAGCAAGCAGAACTTACTGGAAAATATTTAAAAAGTGGCAAAAGAGATTCTGATCTTCTTTTCACAGATTTTGATACACTTTATAACTCTTGGTATAAAGTTCAAAATTTTCACGATATGAGAGTGACTGAAAATTTCATTCCTTCTAAAATTAAAGATCTTCAAAATAGAGGTGTTCATACAATGATTTTAACTTCTAGAGGAAATCAAGTTAGAACGAATACTGAAAGACTATTAAGAAAATATCAATTTGATTTTAATGCAAAGCCATTTAATGAATCTCTAAATTATATATTAGGAAAAAATACGAAAAGACCTAAGAAAATTGTTTTCAAAAATGGACTTGCAATGACTGAGGGAGCTCACAAAGGTAAAGCTCTTGAGAGCTTATTAACTAAGTTAAAGAAAAGCTACAAAGTTATATTTTTCATTGATGATCATTTAAAAAACGTTACTAGAGTTGAAGATTATTTCAAAGATAATTCCAAGCTTTTTGCTTACAGATATGGCTCGGAAGATCATAATGTAAAAGCTTTAAGAAGCTCTCCAACAAGATTTAAGAAAGCAAATGAGATTTACATGTCTCAACTTAATTCTACTACTCTTAATATTCAATAAGCTTCGTCAAAGCTTTAATAACGTCATTAGTTTGAGGAAGAATTACTTCTTCTAAAGCAGGACAATAAGCAACATGTGTATCCTTAGAAGCCACTCTCATCGGAGGCGCATCAAGATATTCAAATGCATGTTCATTAATTAATCCCATGATCTCTCCAGCAAAACCCGAGGTTTTATGTTCTTCATGACAAACTAAAATTCGATTTGTTTTCTTCAAAGAATTAACCAAAGTTTCAATGTCAAAAGGAACTAAAGTTCTAGCATCTATTATCTCAATACTCTTTCCAGTTTTTTCTTCAATCTTTTTAGCAGCATCTATCGATTTTTGAACTAAGGCCCCCCAAGCGAGGATAGTAGCATCAGATCCTTCCTTTATCACATTAGCTTTACCGAAAGGAATCATGTATTCATCCCCTGGGTCTGCTGTTCTATTATAACCTTGATAATATAAATGTTTATGCTCTAAAAACATAACAGGGTCATCACATCTAATAGCTGTTCTAAGTAAACCTGCAGCATCTTGAGCATTCGAAGGAAACACAACTCTTATTCCTGGAACATGAGTAAATAGAGATTCACCAGATTGGGAATGATAGATTGATCCACCTCTAAGATATCCTCCAATAGGCACTCTCACTACCATAGGACAAGAATAATCTCCTCCACTTCTGTATCTCGTAGTTGCCATCTCATTTTTCAGCTGCATATAAGCAGTCCAAATATAATCAAAAAACTGAATTTCAACGACTGGCTTCAACCCTCTCATCGCCATCCCAATAGCTCTTCCTATAATATTCGCCTCTGCCAAAGGAGAATTAAAAACTTGTTTTTTTCTTCCTAATTCATGAGAAACTCTTTGAGAACCAGAAGTAATTTTAAAAACCCCTCCTTTACCAGAAAGGTTTTCATCATCAAGCTTATGAAGTTCAGAAAAATCAGCAACATCTTCACCAAACATTCTAATTAATGGGTTTTTCTTAATTTCATTTTTTAGAACTTTGTTAATTGCCCCGGCCATAGGAACATCATTTTTTCCTGAGAATTCAGGCTCAGTATTAAAGTCATTGGAAGTTGGATCTACATCTTCAGAGTATAAATGATCCATATATGTATCAATTTTAGGCCATGGAGTTTCGATTGCTCTTTGAATCGATTCCTTAACTTCTTTATCTATATCATCTCTTAATGCTTCTATCTCTTTATCTGTTAATATCCCTGATTCAACCAAAAACTTTGGAAATGAATTAATAACATCTAATTTTGCTTCACTCTCTAGCTCATCATCTGTTCTATAATACTTATGATCATCAGATAACGAGTGAGAGTAAGGCCTAGTACAATTTGCATGAACTAGAGCAGGCCCTTTTCCAGCTCTAATATGATCAGCTGCTTCTTTAGCAGTATCGAAACTTTCAATCGGACAATTTCCATCAGTCGTAAAAACTTTTAAACCAGGAAAGTTTTCTAATGTTTTTGAAATAGATCCTTCTGGAGTTTGAACTGAAACAGGGACAGATATAGCGAATCCATTATCTTCAACAACAAACATAACAGGTAATTTATTAACTGATGCTGTTGTTAGAGCTTCCCAAAACTCACCTTGAGACGTAGTTCCATCTCCACAAGAAACATAAACGACTTCTTTATCGTTAAATTCAATATTTTTAAGTTTATTTTCTTTTGCATACAAGCCAGCTTCTGCCAAACCACAAGCTTGCAAAAATTGAGTCCCTGTACAAGAAGACTTATTAACAATATTTAGCTTCTTATTTCCCCAATGTGCAGGCATTTGCCTTCCATAAGAAGCAGTATCACCGATATTTCCATTTGCTTGGCATAACATTTCATAAGGAGTGACTCCAAGACCTAGGCATAGGGCCCTATCTCTGTAATAACAAATAAAATAGTCATGGGCAGGTTTTAATACCTTTGAAATACCAGTTAAAATTCCTTCATGACCAGCACCAGATATTTGAAAGTATGCCTTAGATTGTTTTTTCATATTTATCTCAGCATCATCTAGCCTTCTAGATAAAAAAACATTTTCTAGCATTGATAAGATCTTTCCTTTATCTAAGTTATGCTTATTAATAAGCTTAATTTTTTTCTTATAACTCTCTGGTAGGTTCTTTTTTTCAATGACTACTGATTTTTGTGCTGACATAAAATATTCCTTTAATGGAATGGATAATATCAAAATTACTGAATTGCGTCACGTGCAAGGCATTATCTCTTTAAAAATGAATTCAGCTTGAGCATAATACCTAGGTGATATCTTTAGAACTCTGGATCATTCTAGCTATATTTTTTATCCTTGCTGAAATTATATCTCATTTAGAAGTATTGAGATTTTTTACTTATTCCTCATTGATTATTGGCCTGTCAGTCCATTTTGATTTCTTAAGCACTGGAAGCAAAAATTTAATTCAGTTTCTTATTTTATCCTGCATCCTAGCTTGGCTATCTAGAGATGGACATAAAAGCTTTTCTTAATTATTTACACTCACTTGGTTGATTTTTTAAGATAGCTTTTATTTCTACTCTTCTGTTAATTTCTTCTGCTTCTTTCGTTCCAGAGTTGTCTATCAACATTGTTTCACCTTTTCCTCTGAAAAAGACGATTTTTTTAGGGATACCTTTATTCACCAATAACTGCGCAACAGAGATAGCTCTTTTCTTAGATAAACTCATATTATAACTATCGGCACCAGGAGCACTTGTATGTCCTGTTACTAAAATTTTCTCAATTTCATCTCTTCGAGCATTAATTGATTCTGTTATATATTCTAGTTGATCTGGAGAAATAATTACTCCGATATCATGCGGAAACCTAACAACATAAGTATTATAGTCATCGAAAACTGCATTTTCATTACAGTCAGCTAAGCCAAGATCTATCCCAGTATCTTCTTCTAAATTTATTAAGTTCTCAGGGGAATAGATATGCTTTTTTGTTTTTTTAATGATCCTAACAGGTTTAATTGCTTTCCTTTTAGGCGACCATACCCTTGGTGTAAATTTTAAACCAGCAGAAATTCTATAATCATTTCCATCCTTGTCGCTTAAAAGATTTCCGAATCCTACTCCAGCAAAGCCCGCAATATTTCTTGCTACTCCAAAACTAGTTCCCAGATATAATTCATTTGGATTTATATTATCTCCTATAGGCATAGACCAATCTCTTTTATATTCTATATTTACTCCCCATGTTTGTTTAATTGGAATATATGCCCCTATTCCTGTTATTAACCTTTCTCTTAAATCTAATTCTTGAAAGATAGCATCTTCAGATTTTTTATAGCCAACATTAACAACAAAGTTCATAAAATTAAAAAAGTGCTCATAAATTAAAAGTGCTCCATAACCAACAGAATCATCTCCTAAAGGATTCATTGTTCTAATTACAGGAAGAGCTGTAGTTCCTAAATTTATATCAGAATCTGCTCCTGAACTTGCAGTGGGGATCGATGCAAAAGGCATTAATGCCAAAGCATACCTTTTTCTTAAAAGAAATCTCCAAGTTAAATTTAAATTTAAATCGCCTAAACCCGATCTTTTTTCACCTAAATCATCTCTAAATGAGCTATAAAACGTTGTACTCATTTTTTCGATTGCAGCTCTAAATTGAGTAGTGTTAGCCGGATCTTTTACTGTAAGAGGTTCATCAACATAACTAAATCCTAAAGTAAGTGCTAAATCATAATCATTAAAGACATGACTATTTTTAACTCTTGCATCTTCTAGCATTTCGTAAGTTAAAGTATTAGATCTTTGAAATTGCTGAATGTTAACTGAAAAACATAAGCAAGAAAAAAATATTAATAGAATTTGATAAAATTTCATAAATGCCTCTTTATCGAGACATTATAGAAGAAAATTATAGATATTAATACTTGATCAAAATTATTGGACTTTATTCTTCGAATTATAATAAAGAATATGTCTTAAATGGCTTGTACTTTCTCTATCTTTAAATAACTTTCTGGGAGCAGAATAAAATACTTTGTTTTTATCAATTCTTCCCAAATTGATATTTTCATCCTCAGTCAAATTATGTTCTAAAGATTGTATTTTTCTATTTATAGATCTTGAATTATTTTTAACGGGCTTTAACCTCTTTAATTTTTTATTAGAAAATACTATTTCAATCTCTTCTTCAGAAGCAATTGATCGAGTCCCTTCTTTTAATTCATTTATTCTTACAAATTTGTCTTCTCTTGAAATATAATTATGGTTATCGCTAGATATATTTTCAAAAACAATTTTCTCTCCTTCTCCGCCTTCAGCAAAGATAACTTCATTACTTTTCTGATAATAAGGGTGATATTCTGGAAGTTGATCCCCTACTTTGTAGCCTCTAGTTGCACAAGAAGTAGTAAGTAAAATTAAGAATACAGAAAGATTTTTTTTCATTTTATCTCCTTTAACTTCTGATCGGAAATATAAAAAAAGACTTTAAGCCAATATTATCATCATAAATATTACTCAACTTCTATGACATACTCAGAAAAAATTTCACCAAGTCCTAAACCCCACCAATCTTCATCATCTGAGCTATACTTCCCTTTAAAAACTCCACTCATTCCATATTCATGAGAAAAAGATCCTGGCCATAGACCAGTTGGAAGCTGCTGCTCAAAAGCCAAATCACTATCAGCATCTAATCCCCACAAATCAAAATTTGAATCAGGAGGAGCTGCTGATAAATAAAACTCTGAATCTAAATCTGTTAAATCAATGCCTTGCCCTGATGTACTTCTTATTATCGTAGGGTTAATGGTACCCGCTGACACATAAAGATTAGAATTTGTAGGACTAGGAATTTTTACAGCTTTTAAAGAATCACCACTAAACCAAAATATTGCTCTAGCTGATAACGAATTTAATTTTGAATCCGTTATAGAAAGATTTACATTAAATGTATTACCTGGAAATCTTGATAACCCCCCTCCATCTAAAGAGATCTCGAAATAAGCCGTCCCACTCTCTATTGCTGTGGAATCATCGATAATTTTTTCTTCTAATAAAACTGTGAAATCTCCATGGTTTGGTGCTTTTATAGCATTAATTTCTATTTCAAATTCAGAAATAGCTGTATCCCAGGTAACAATAATTGAGTCAAATAATATGGAGTTTGCATTTAAGGTTGATTCTAATTCATTTTTTAAATTTGTATCTGCATTTATAGCAGGCATGGTTACAGAGTCACCTAACTTAATATTTGTGGCGAACGGATACAATTTTCCAAAAATCCAAATTCCTGTAATAAAACTTGCTTCTGGAGCAGTAGCTACTGTAGGCTCAATCGAGCTACTATAGCTTTGAGTAATAGGCACCTTGAATATACTTGAATTGGAAGTAGCACTACCAAGTAAGCCCACATATTCAGTCGGAAAACCTCCATATGGAGTCGCTGTGATTGACCAGGTATAAGAATTTATTCCAACATTTGAATAACTTGAACTAGAAAAAATCAATTCAGAATTTAAGGTGTCGTATTCATCAAACTTAATACTAGCTACACTAAGAGCCGGCTCCAAAATAGTATCTGGCGGAGACAAGCTTGATTCTTCTTCTAAAATAGTTACATGTGAATTTTGTCCACATGAAATAAGTACAAACAACAATAATAATCTATTCATACTTTATTATCGCAAATTTTGAAAAAAGACTTTAATTTTTAATTTAGTGAATTCTAGATTACTAACCTCACCAAACTGGCAAGTTTAATTGGCTATCTTTTACTATAAATCTAAAGATCCTCAGTAGTTACTTCTTCAAATGTATCATCTTTCACTTCAAAGTTGATATCATCATCACGATCTTTAATAAGAGGTGACCACTCTTCTTCATCTGAAGTTGTATAGACTTCTTCTGTGGAATAAGAATCTTCAGATTCAACTATTTCATCTACTAGTTCACGTGTCGTTTTCTTTTCTGGATCTGCATAAGGAATAACCTTAGATTTATATGTAGAGTTATCCTCTATCACCACTGTTGAATTATCTGATTTTGATTTTTTAGTCTCAATAGACTTAATTTTTTTTACACAAGATTTATTTCTATAATATTCCGGATAGAATCCAAGATGTCCTTCGTGATAACAACCATAGTAATCTTTCATATCAGGGTACTCTTCTCTCGATTCTGAAGACGCACATGAAACCAATAATATACAGAGAAGGATTAAAATTTTCATATAATTATGATCAATAAATTTAGGCTAAGTGTCTAATATTAAATGAATCATAGGAATTATATTGGGTAAATTCAGACAAATACTAAAGAAATTTAATTTTTATCCGATACTTATTAAAATTAAGGAGAAATCTATGAAAGTATTAATTTCATTAACACTTGCTTTGTCTATCAATAGCTTTTCAGGAATAGAAGATTGCATTAAGCCAAAAATGATAGAACTAGGAGCTAACAACTTCAAGGATAACCTTGATGAACTTTCTAAAATTAAAACTGAAGCAACTCAAGCGTGTTTAAATGGAACTTCAGCTTCAAAATCTATATTAAAAAATGAGTTGAATCATAAAAAATACTCTAATAATCACAATTCATTAAGCAGATCTCAATGTATAAAAAGTAAATTAAATGAAATGGGAGCCTCTAATTATAAAGGTGATTTTCAAAAGATTTCAGAGCTAAAGAATTTAGCTACTGCTGAATGTTTAAGTTTAGGCTCTAAAAATATTACAAATTCTGAAAGAACAGGAGTTCATTCAAATACTTTATCAGTGAACAATTTTAAAACACAGAGATTTGAAAACTCTACACATACGAGAGAAATATCAAGTAGTAATAATTCTTTAGAGAGATCTAAATGTATAAAAAATAAACTCAATGAATTAGGTGCACATAAGTTAAAAGGTGATTTTCTTGCAATTTCAAAACTTAAGAACCAAGCTACTGCTGAATGCATGGGTCTAAACACTGCAAATATAACGAATTCTGACAGAACGGGCTTATCGGTTTCTGAAACGAATAACTTTGAAAGAATAGAATACCAGGATAAGAATGAAGATGTGATTCAAGCAACAGATCCAGAAGGATTAGATTACTCACAAGATACTCCACAATTAAATTGGGAATATCAAAATCAAATTAGTGATAAAGATAATCATGGAGATACTAGAGGTATCTCTAGTTTACCTTCTGCAAATCATGTCTCGAGAAATTTTGCGAAATGTGTGCAAACTGAAATGAGAAATCTAGGTGCTAAAAATTTTGTTGGAGATGCGCAAAAGATCTATGAAATTAAAGGTCAAGCAACTCAAAAGTGTATGAAGTAAAAATAGTAAAAAAAAAAGCCCTCAAGTTTCCTTGAGGGCTTTCTAATATTAATAAATTTATCTTAATTTTAATCTTTAGAATAATTTCAAAACAGC
>JAHDHG010000154.1 GCA_020631435.1 Bacteriovoracaceae bacterium
TGACTATAATAAGAAAAACCTTTTATAGTTGAAGCGTCACTTTCAAGAGCAACAAATCCAAGCATTGTCGACCAAAGTCCTTTAGAAACGATAGGAAGAATAATATTTTCGATATCTCCCGAAGAGTTTTTCTTAAGATAAATCTCTATATACTTCTTACGTGAACCTATATTTGCTTGATTGATCTCATTCGGGATTTTAACATCAATTTTTAAATCATCTTTAGAAAGATCTTTTACAACATTCCCTGAGTCCATATCGACTTGGACAGGTGTAATTGCAGAAAAAGCACTGATAATATCGACTCCATCAGTATTTATTCCTGCTGCATTTAAAATGTTTTTCTTAATATCTATTTCAACATTTTTTTGCTGCATAGGTCTTAGATAAACAGCTGTTGAAGAAACTATAGCTGAACAAAAAAGACAAAGTCCAAGAGCTACTAAAATTGTTTTCATGACACTCTCCTTGATCTTCTTTTCACATTTGAGTTTAAAACAAACCAATCAATAAGTGGTGCGAAAGCATTCATAAATAAGATTGCTAACATCCATCCTTCCGGATAAGCAGGATTAATTGCTCTAATCAGTAATCCTAAGCAACCAATTAAAAATCCGTAAACCCATTTACCTGTTGTTGTTTGAGTAGCAGAAACGGGATCCGTCGCCATGAAGACTGTAGCAAAAGCGAATGAACCAAGCACTAAGTGCCAAGTCCATGGAACATTCATCATAGGATTAGTTTCACTCCCAACAGAATTTAAAAGCATGCTCATGCAAATCATTCCAATAAGACAAGAAAGCATGATTCTCCAAGATCCAATTCCTGATCCAATTAAAACGACTGCTCCGATTAAACATGCAATAGTTGACGTCTCACCCATTGATCCAGGAATAAATCCCCAAAACGCATCGGACCAATTTGTAGATAGTGCAGAAATTCCTCCAGTTACTAACTCACTAAGTGCTGTTGCTCCAGTATATCCATCAACAGCTGTCCATACAGCATCTCCAGATATTTGAGCAGGATAGGCAAAGAATAAAAATACTCTTGCGGTTAAAGCTGGATTAAAAATATTTTTCCCTGTTCCACCAAAAACTTCTTTTCCAATAACAACCCCAAAAGAGATTCCAACAGCAATTTGCCATAAAGGAATTGTAGGAGGAAGTGTTAAAGGAAATAAAAGACCTGAAACAACAAAACCTTCATTTATCTCATGACCTCTCGTCGCTGCAAACAATGCTTCCCAAAGACCACCAACAGTCATCGTTACGATGTAAGCAGGTAGAAAGAATAACAATCCATAGAACATATTAGAGACATGAGAATCAGGATTAAAACTTAATCCAATGAATCTCATAATTTCAGCTCTCCAACCTACAGCTTCAAGATTTTGAGAATCTAAGATTAAATTAGCCTGATAACCTGAATTATACATTGCAAAAAATACGCAAGGAATAAGGGCCCAAGCCACCATAATCATCGTTCTTTTAAAATCTAAGGAGTCAGCAACATGAACATTATTTTTAGTTTTATCTGGTGGAGTTAACAAAAAAGTATCAGCTGCTTCATATAGAGCATAAAACTTTTCGTACTTTCCACCCTTTTCAAAACTAGGCCTTAATTTATCAAAGAAATTTTCAACTAATCTCATTATCCTTCCTTCTCAATTCTATCTAGGTTTTTTCTTAAAATTGATCCAAACTCTGTTTTCCCAGGATCCACAAAACTCAATAACGCCACATCTTCTTCATCTAATTCAAGAATTCCAAGATCTTGTGCCATATTAGTATCTCCCCCTAGAAGAGATCTTAATAAAAAAGCTGGTTCGATATCTAGAGGCATCACTTTATGATAGTTCCCCATAGATAAAAGCGCTCTATGAGAACCACTTTTAGTAGTTGTAAAATTGTATTTTTTCTTTGGAAGAAAAGCTGAAAGAAAAGCTCTAGATATTGAAAATTTATCAGCACCTGGAAGATGCCATCCTAAAAATTCCCTTTTATTAGAATCTTCTAAGACAGAAATTTGATGATGAAACTTTCCTAAATAGTCAAAAGGTCCCTCTGCAGTTCTTCCGTTAAAAACCGAACCTGAGACAAACCTCACATCTCCATAATCATAGACTTCATCTTTAAAAATTTCAGACAACTCCATTCCTCTAGTTGCTTTAATTATCCTAGGATTTCTTACCCTTGGTCCTGCAAGTGAAACATATCTATCAGTATGGATCTTTCCAGTTTTGAATAGTCCACCTATAGCAATAACGTCTTGGTAATTTATGTGCCAAACAAACTTTTTAGCACCAACTGGATCTATAAAATGTATATGAGTTCCAACATTTCCTGCAGGATGAACTCCTGAAAACTTATGAGTCTTGACTTTGGTATTTGAAATATTCAAATCAAAACTCTTATTTACACATAAATGAATCTGCTTAGAAAATCTCGCTAATACATCAAGCCCTAGCTTAAAGAGCTCTTCATTATTATCAAGTTTCAGAATTATATTTTCATCTGGAGCTAAAGGATTAGTATCAATGGCCGTAACAAAAATTGAATGAGGTAACTCTCCAGGAGTAGCTACTTTGGAAAAAGGTCTTGTTCTTAAAGAAGTCCACTCACCAGACTCGGTTAACAAATTAGTCACTTCTTGTTCTGAGTATGAGTTAGGATCTTCACCTTTATAACTAGAAAAAGAAATATGATCTGAGCCAGAATTTTCAATAACAACAGATTGAAAAACTCTTTTCGCTCCCCTGTTAACTTCTAATACTTTTCCATTAGCTGGGGAAGTATAAATAACTCCTGGAGTTTTTTTACAAGTAAAAAGTATATCTCCGATTTTAACTTCGTCTCCAACTTGAACTTTCATCGTTGGTTTCATTCCATTGAAGTCAAAGCCAACGACACCAAGTTTTTTGGGCTCAGATGGCAATACATCAACTGAATCAGTGGGTGATCCTTTGATTGGAAGGTCCAATCCTTTCTTGATTGTAATCATAAAGTTACGTCCTTAAATCAATTTTAGAATTGGCTTTAAGATATAATAGATGACATGAAACTTAAATATATTTGAGAAGGGATAAAGATATAATTAAGAACTGTTTAATCTAAATTTGTTTACAGTTAAACCTATAAGTTGAATTCTCTTCTTCAGGGTATTCAAATAATTGAACCATCTTAAAGTGAGTCTTGCTTGTTTGTTTAAAACTAACTTTTCTTACTAAGTCTCCAGGACCATGATTTGGTCCTAATTGATAGCTTTTATTCTGATAAAAATAATCAAATTTATATAAATATTGATCAACTCCATCAATATTTGGTTTTGATAAGAAGTCAGGAACTAAAACTATTTTTGAAAAGCTAGAGGAGATAACTTTATATTTATATTTATTAAAATTTTCTTCAGAGACATCTAAACGCGATATCCTCAAATCTCCATCAATATCTCTAGTACTGCATTCGTACAATCCATTTTCAACAAATGAAAGTCCTTGAAGTGAAAATAATAGATAGAAGAAAAATAATTTATTCATATATTTATTTTGCCTTGCCTCAGTATCTTTCTCAATATCAAATTAAAAGTCTGAAAAAACTACAATCTACTGGCTAAATTTCTAACAAATGTTAATTAAAAAACTCAAAATTTATTCTAACTTATAGAAAATTTTGGAGAAACTATGAAAACATTAATAGTAGCATTTTTAATTATTTTATATTTTATAACATCATTACCTTTTTATCCTCTGTTAATTACTGCTCCAGGTTTTGCCAAAAAAAATATTGTTTCTCCAATACTAAGCTTTTACTCTCGAATAATTCTTAAAGTTTTAGGGATTAAGGTAAAAGGCGATATCTCTTTTGATATCAAGCCAGGCTCAATTATTGTTGCAAATCATCTTGGATACTTAGATCTATTCTTAATTTCAGCTGTCTATAAAGGTTGCTTTATAAGTACGAAAGAGGTTCAAGCTGATCCTATCTTTGGAACTCTTGCAACATTAGGTGGTTGTATTTTTATTGAAAGAAGGAATAAAGAAAACCTAAAAAATGAAATGAAAGTTGTACAAGAACATCTTGAACAGGGAGTAAATGTATTCTTTTTCCCAGAAGCAAAGTCAACAAATGGTGAGGAAGTATTAAGATTTAAAAGACCATTCTTTACTCCTGCTATGAATCTTAATAAAGACATCTTAGCAGTGACAATCAACTTTAAATCCGTTGATGGTCAGAAAGTGACTCCTTTCAATAGAGATCAAGTTTTTTGGTATAGACAAAACTCTCTTCTTGAACATATCAAAGGCCTAATGGCGATTAAATCTATAGATATCGAGATTCAAGCGGAATATTTAAAGCATGGTGATTATTCTACTCAAGCGAATCATCCAGCAGAGCTTGCACAAAGAATTGTATCAGCTAACTACGTTCCAGTAATTTGATTATTTGAAAAGTGATTGCTATGAAGCAAACATGAAAATAATATTATTACTTATTTCTTTAAACACCCTTGCATTAAAATCTCCTTTCCCATCAAGTATTGGAGGGATCAAACTACCTAATTCTCATTTTTTAGATGATTCAGAAAAAATCATTAGAGGTATGGCCCCTAATAAATATATCAATGATCTATTAAAACTTGGAGTGACAGATGTCTTAATTTTTAAAAATCAAGTAAGATCTGAAGTAGATAAAGAGATAGAACTATTAGAACAAAATGGAATTGAAAACATCTATCAAATACCTTTTTTATGGCATGATTATCCTTCATATGAAGAAACTTGTGCTCAGACAATTGAAGCTTTAAAAATTATTAGGGAGATTAAGCAAAGCTCATCAAGAGTTCTATTTTATCATTGCACTGTTGGAGAAGATAGAACTGGATACCTATCTGCAATTTGGAAGCTTATTTCATCTACTGAAAGTTTAGAAGATGTATTTCAAACTCAAATGTGCGAAAAAGGATATGCTAGAGGGAATCCCCATAAGCCTGAATTTGTTGTTAAAGAAGTTAGGAATGATCTAACTCCACTTTTTCTAGCAATGACTGAATTAGTCTTTCAAGGGAAGATCAGAGAAAACTATTTATCAACGAGAGTTTGTAAAAACTTAAATATTGATTTTGAAGCATCTACTCCAAAATGCAAGAAGCAAAAATTAGATTAATCTTCCATATTCATATTATGATAAACTGCAGTGACGTCTTCATCACTTTCTAAGGCTTCTACTAAATTATCTACAGCTTCTAAAGTTTCATCATCGACATCTTTGAATGTAATTGGAATTCTTTTAAGTGAAGCTTCTTCAGGAGTGACTTCCATCTCTTGAAGTTTCTTTTGGATAGATCCAAAAGATTCCATAGGCCCATATATTTCAAAAAAC
>JAHDHG010000155.1 GCA_020631435.1 Bacteriovoracaceae bacterium
TAATATAGCGATGATCATAGACTTTAGATGATTTTGTTGCACATTTAGGACAGACTTCGAATTTAGAAATTTTAACACATTCAAAGACTCGATTTCTTTTTCTAAAGTGTTCTTTGACGAAGCGCAATTCCGGAAGGATGAGTGATTGTGCTACTCTTTTTAACGACATAATTTTCTCCTTTGTTTGGATTAAGCGGCAATTTACTTTAAATATAAGTTGAAGATTATGTCTCTTTTCTTAATTGAATCTAGAGATATTTAGTGATTTACAAGTAGCGTTAGATTAAGAAGTCAAATTTGTACCCACCATTAAGCGAGAAGAGCGCCTTTAAATTGATTTTCAATATTCGAGATTTTTTGTTCGAAGTCTGATGAATTATTGTACCTGCCATACTGTATAGCAGGTTGTTCTAGCTCCTTCCAACAATGCGAAATACCAGCAGGGCTTATTGTAGAATCAGCTAATCCAACTTGATTTAATCCAGAAATAGAAAAGATGAGAATTATCCAGAGTCTCATTAAAGTACAAATCTATGTTTTATTCAGAGAGAACAATATTTAAAGAGATTTTAGAGTTTGACTGGGGGATAGAGTCTTGTTCAGGAAAAAGGCTCGGATTTACCCCTCTTTCTATAAATGATTGATAAATTTTGTGAGATGACCTATTTATATAATTATAATCATTAGAGTTTTCCCTTGATAGTTGTGAATAATTTACTTCTTTTATACTTTCTTCAAACTGAATTAATGAGTTAGATAATTCATCCAATCTAGAATACTCTTCAAATTTAAATCCTCCATCTATTCCAAGATGAACGTCTAAATTTATTTTTATTAAATGCTGCTTTGGATTATTCGGAGTTGATTCTATCTGATAGTCACTAAAAATTGGCTTAATATGCTTTTCAATAAAATCTAAGCATAAAGTTGTTCTACAACTTGATATACTTGATATATATCTTTCTTGAACAACTGATGAGCAACTACTAATTATGAGAAAATAGAAAAGTGAGAATAAATATTTTATAAATGAATTATCGGCTAATCCAGCAAAAGCTTAATATCCAGTTTCGTCTCTCGAGTATATTGCCATTTAATCTAATAATTTCTGGAAGGCCTCTATTGCTCATTTACTGTGCTTTCACGGGAATCGGGCTAAATTATCGGAATCTGGAGGGTGCTTTTTTGAGCTCAGATGACGTTTAAAGCCATTTGAACGAGAAAAATTTTTTTTAATGATCACTTTATTTAAGAAACTTAGTTCAGGCGTGTTGGTGCTCCTTGGTGGCGTTATTTATGGGTCAATTCGCCAGAAAAAATTAGGATAGAGAACAAATAAAAATTTAAGTTTTTCAGCAAATTTTCGATAAATCTATTAATGAATTATATATTTCTAATTTTAGTCTTCCCAGCAATTGTTTTTGGAAGTGATAGGCTCCCGACAGAAATAAGATTTTATCATGATCGTGCCCCACTTTTTGGATTTGAACTTAATGATATAGAATTATTTATAAAAGAAGTCGAGCGAAAAGGAAAACCTACTTTTTACCCTAATAATGCTCTACAATTCGTTGATTATGAGATTAAGAAGGCTAAAGAGTTAGCACAACTAACAGGGTGGGAATTATCTACTTCTCGGTCTTCTGATTTGAGTCCTCTTGAAATTAGATTTAGACATGGCCTAGCGCCAAGTTTTGGTTTTCAAATGAAAGACATTGATTCTTATATAGAGGAAGTTAAACTAAAAGGTATACCAGAAGTTTATCCTAATCATGCCCCACAATTCGTTGATTATGAGATTAAGAAGGCTAAAGAATTAATAAACTTAAAAGAAATTGATGGTATTCTTAAGTATAAAGCTCTTAACCCTTGTTCAGTGTTTTTATAAATTAGATAAAATCGAAAATGATAACAAAAACACTTATCAAATTAGTACTTTGACTTATACGAAGCTCCTGATTAACTATCAGGAGCTTTCTCATTTTAATCCATTTATGTTCACTTTGAGCCTATGAATTGTATCTTTTTCATTCACTTATTTTTACATTGAAAAAGAGTCTTAAATATGAGACACTTGTTAAGTGGATGTTTTTGTTCTAAAAGCTTGTGAAAAAGAAATGAAGCTCTTTCCAGATGAAGTCGTTAAGAACTTTCTGGATGCTGTTGCAAAGCTGAGCGGTGGACTAACTTTGAGTATGCCACTTTCCAGAACAATGCCTAGTGTTGGGAAAAACATCCATGAGTTGAGATTTAAAGATAAAGCTGGGATTTTTAGAGTATTTTACGTGATCAGGAAAAAAGACGCTATATATGTTGTTCATGCTTTTAAGAAGAAGACAATGAAAACTCCAAAAAAGAATATAGATTTAATTAAGAAAAGAATTGGGAGAATAGAAAATGAAAGCTAAGAAATATACAAATCTTTCTGATCTAGCTGAAGATCTGGGACTCTCTCCTTACTGGGGATTAGTAGCAGAAATGAAAGCAAACCTTACAGCTGAGATTATTAAAGTCGTAAAAAAGAAAGAGCTTACTCATAAAGAAGTTTCAGAACTTTCAGGTGTTCCAAGATCTGCCATTACTGGAATTATTAATGGAAGTCTTCAGAAAGTATCTCTTGATCGATTAGTTAGGATCCTTGCAAGTCTTGGCAAGAAAGTTGAGGTAAAGGTAAAGAAAGCTGCATAGAAATTAATACTTTAACTCTAGCTTTGATCTCACAAATCAAGCACAAATCTTTTTACCCTTATCTGAAAAATTTTTACCGAAGATCAATTCATCCACTGATACATCAAGAAATTGAGAAACTTTGATCAAGGTGATGAGCCCTTTAGGGATAACTCCATTTAAGTATCCATGAAGTGTGGACTGCCCAATTCTGGCTTTGGATACCAAATCTTTTTGAGATAAATCTCTTTTTTCTAACTCAAACTTTAAAACTTGATGAAGCTTAATTTCAGAATGCATAAATCCTCCAGGGGTTAAATGGACTTAACCTCTAGAGATAATAGACGTAATGGTGGATCTCCCACAATCATAAGCTTCAGCAATTTGCTTATGAGTCCATCCAGTATTCACAAGTTTTAATATTTCTGGACGGGTGGGTATCAATCTCTCCCAGACTCTGTTATACTCAATTTGAGTGGTAAGTCGAAGTTCGTTTAGATTTTCATGACGCCCACCAGCCCCTTTTAAACCCCATAAATTCAATGACTTACACAGTTTTTTTCTTAAGGTGCCAAAAGGTGCCAATCGTTTTGATGTTTTTGAATCCAACTTGATGATTTTTTACGATTTTTTTTGATCTTATGCCGCTTTTTCAGACTTTATTTTCTCAAGGCCTTCTAAAATAAAGCTTCTCATTAAAACTTGATAAGGAATTCCTTTTTTCTCTGCAATTTCTTTTAATTCTTCTACTGTCTCTGGAGCAAGAGAAATGCTTGTTGGCATTTTTCTTCTTATCTTTTTTCTTCCTTTTAAAACTTTATCTTTTTCAAACTCAATATCTCTATATTCTTTTTTATTTTTCGCAAATTTATTTTTCATAATAAAGATCCTTTTCCTTCTGACTTGCTAACCTGGAGCTAATAACCCGTATTTTTTTAGCTCTTAAAGTGAAACAAGTGAAAAGGACGTTTCCTTCAAAGTCTTTAGCAATAATTCCATATCTATCTTCCTTTACTAAGGGTTGATATTGAACTCCTAAAGCAACAATCTCATTATCAAGAAATGATGACTCAACTTGAAAGTGATCGACTCCGTGTTTATCTACACTTTTCTTAGAGTTACCATCATCCCATTCGAAATCAAAGAAATCCTTTGAATTCAAAAACTCAACAAGTCAACAAGTCAACAAGTCAACAAGTCAACAAGTCAACAAGTCAAAAAACGAATTTAAACTTCGCCATACTTGCCCTTCCTTCGGTAGTGTACCACACTACTGTATTTATTCAAGTTAGAATGATCTATATATAAATAATTCATTTCTTCATGACTTCTTCAAGTAATAAACCAGCTTCTTTTTGTTTTGAATCAACATCAAGTTTTCCATAGTGCTGTGCCATTCTCATATCTTTGTGACCAGTAACTGCCATGACTGCATCTAGGCCTGCAAGATTTCTAATCATTGAAGCTGCAGTGTATCTAAGAGTATGAGTCCCAGATACCTGATCAAAGATTCCCATTTTCTTAAACGTTCTAGCGTAGCAATTATTAATATAGGAGTAAGTTAAGAGCTTATTTTTATTATGAAACAAGCATCCCTCGTTACTTGGAGTTATAGACCTCACAAGTTTCTCAAGAGATTCATGCATATATACTACTCGCTCTTCACCGTTTTTAGGCATTGGTTTAATCTCTAATACTTTTTTACTCTTTTGATCAAAGACTGCAACATCTTTAATGAGGATAAACTTTCTTTGAAAATCAATGTGCTTAATTTTTAAAGCGACTATTTCTTGAATTCTAATGACACAGGTACAAGAACTATTGCAATACAGGTTAAATCAACTGAAAGTGATAAGTCAGAGTGGATTCTGAGTAAAAAAACGAAGAAGATTTTTCAGAAAACTTGTTTTATGTTTTTGTTAACCTTAAGGAAAATAAAAGACCGAATTATCATATCGTCCCAAGCCAAGTGGTCACAACACAAATTAAACTTGAACATGGAAAATGGCTTTCAAATCTCAAGAAAGATGGCACAGCTAGAAAAGATTCCAATATGAGGAAGTTTCAGGATCATGAAAACCATTATCTAGAGAAATAGGAAATTCTCGGGTTGTATTGAATAAAAAAAGAAAACAAAGAAACTTTAGCAGCTAATTAGAGTCAGAGTTAAGATTTTAGAATATTTTAAACAATGCTAATTATGGATAAATTCTTATTAACAAAAAATACATGTCAGAGAGATTTAAGGAAAGTTTCCACCATTAACCGAGAAGAGCGACCTTTGTATAATCACACTTCAATCATCATATACATCAATATTATCTTTAGAAATCATGCGATTCGATTTATTCAACCTGGAAAAAAGTCAGTTCCTTTCTTATTAAAAAGTGCCATTCCAAAAAACATAGAAACCACAAAAACTACTACTTCAAACTTAAAACTAACTAAATTAACAATTGCAGGTCCTGGACAGATTCCACTCATTCCCCAACCAATTCCAAACATCATTGAACCAATAATTAAATTATGATCAATTATTGTTTTTTCTGATAGTGAAAATCTATCAGCCATGAATGGCTTTCCTTTTAAAATAAGTGGAAAAAGAACAAGGTTTATCACCACAGCTCCACCCATCACAAACATTAATGAAACATCCCAATTGCCAAATACATCTAAAAATCCTT
>JAHDHG010000156.1 GCA_020631435.1 Bacteriovoracaceae bacterium
ATCACTCAGAAAGGTCATCCGAAAACTAGTTGAGTTGTTCATGCCACTTTCTCCCTGCAAAATACTCCTGAGAAAAGAGGAGTCAAAAGATACATTCCAATCATTCAATCTTGATTGATTTCGAACAAGTTCTTCTTCAGGAAAAACAAATATTGATTTTGTTTCAGTATCTAGAGTATTGAAAGTTATTTCATTAAACATTAGATCAGTTAAAATACCTTCATCTCTAAAATCACTTTTACTCATCTTACCAAAAATCCCTGTTCTTATATATGGTATTCTCACATTCGTTCTTTTTAATAAAAAAGAAGGAATATTTACCTCGCTTATATCAAAATCACCTGTATTAAAGTCATGAATATAAAAACTTTGAAAATCTTCCATCCTCACAGCTCTTCTAAATACAAGATCACTCATTCTAGAAACATTACTCTCAAATCTCTTACCATCTCTTGAGGCAACTATTCTAAAATCATAAAAAGATCTCATATTCTCTCTATCATTAGAAATATAAAAAAGATCTTTGAGCTCATCTGTTTTAACTTTCAAATACAATTGTTCATTATCAACTCCTAGCGATATCATATCTTCCAGCCCTGGTACTGAGTTTTCAACTTCAAGTGTTAATTCATAACCAGAATTGATCAGATCATGAAAATCTACTTCTTCATCTTCTTTAAACATTTTAAATGGAATATTTATTTCTTCTGGACTATCTATTTTTATTTTATGAAACCACTGCTCAGTTATTAAATCGTCATAATCAAAATCATCAAACCTTAATCCTGCAAGAAATGGTTTATCGCTATAATCTATTTCTTCTATTCTAAATTTAATCGATCCATCTAGAAATCCATATCCATCATGGATCACATAATGCCCATCAATTTCTAATTTCTCTCCTGGTTTTTCCAATACTCCGAGTAATAGTGAATGAACAGGGTTCCAATGAGCTCTATGAATATTTATTCCAGTGTAATCACTATCTATCTCTGAATCTACACCTGAGCGTTTTCTGAAAGATATATAGTACTTAACACCGTTTATTTCTATGAAGCGAAGTCTTTCTACCTTTTCAACTTCAGATAAGCTGTACAGGCTATATGTTTCATTTATCTTTGCTTCTAAGGGAGAAACATATTTTAGTCTCATTGCATGATAGGAATTAAAATAAAGAAATCGATTTCCTTGGGGACACGATCTATCTCCATATCCATGATTAAAAATACTAGCATGACCTACTCCCAAATTATGAGCGAACTCATGAATCGCGACAGCTATCCCTTCATTAATAACAATTGAAATATCTCCGTTTAGTCTTGCTATTCCACCCCAAATACATTGTGAATGCGCATCCCAATCGAGAAAAGTCATTACATGTGTAAAAACATTAGGATCATATATCTCAGACCTTTCTTTTACCTCATCAGATGTTTTAGTAAGATGACATCCACTTTCTTTAAACTTACGAATAGAAGTCATTCTTTGGATTGTATAATCAATATCAACCCGGCCATTTGAAATTTCATCAAAGTAATCACGTATCCCTTCCATCTTCTCTTCAATGTCTGAAGTTAAAACATTCTGCTCAAAGTCAGCATCGTCATACTCCATGATAGTAACTAGGATATTATAATTTTTAAATTGCGCATCTCTTTGTTTCTTTTCTATTTTTCTAAAAGAGCTTTTTGCATTATTTATAATAATCTCAGAACCACTTTCAATTTTAAGAGGCTCTAATATATCAACTTCAGTCTTGCCTTGAACGAGCTTAAATCTACTTTTAGAAATATTAGTTTCAAAACTCTCTTCAATGTCCTCAAAATAAAAAACAGGTTGATTTGATTTTAATAGTTTAAGTTGATTTTTCTGAACAAGACTAAAATCTAGACTTACTTCATTACCTAGGTCTTTAGCGAACCTTCTATCATCTTGAAAGCTTTTGCTGTTTTCATGTACGCCACACGAAAGCAGAACTCCTAATATAAAGGAATTAATTAGTATTTTCTTCATATACTAATTATGGAACCTTACTAAATATTTACCTAAGGTAAGCCTTAATAGGCAGAGTCATGCCAAGAAAAGAAGGCAACTTTAAGAGTTGCAAAAAAAGGGTCAGCAATTGCTGACCCTCTAAAATTTAAATGTTTCTTTCTGATTACATCATTTGCCTTTCGGCGAAACTGGCAAATGCTAAGCTGTATGCGTACGTCACTCTGCAATCAGAAAGCAAGCTTTCTGATTACATCATTCCTGGCATACCACCCATGCCGCCCATTCCTGGCATTCCAGCAGGAGCTGGAGCATCAGTCTTTGGAAGATCAGCAATCATAGTTTCAGTAGTAAGCATTAATCCAGAAACAGATGCAGCATTCTGAAGTGCTGATCTTGTTACTTTTGTAGGATCAACGATACCAGCAGCAACTAAATCTTCGTATTTATTATCTCTAGCGTTATATCCCCAATTAGCGTTGTCATTACCTTGAATATTGTTAACAACAACTGAAGCTTCAACACCAGCATTTGTAGAAATTTGTCTAAGTGGCTCTTCAACAGCTCTTTTAACAATTCTAATACCAAAATCTTGCTCTTCGTTTCCAGTCTTAAGACCATCAAGAACTTTTGAAGCATGAATTAAAGCAGATCCACCACCAACGATGATTCCCTCTTCAACAGCAGCTCTAGTAGAGTTTAGAGCATCTTCAACTCTATCTTTCTTTTCTTTCATTTCAGCTTCAGTAGGTGCTCCAACATTTACAACTGCTACACCACCAGAAAGCTTAGCAAGTCTTTCTTGAAGTTTTTCTCTATCGTAATCAGAAGTTGTTTCTTCGATTTGCTTTCTGATTGCATTACATCTGTTTTCAACAGCTGTTGTATCACCAGTTCCATCAACGATAGTTGTATTTTCTTTATTAATAGTTACTTTCTTAGCAGAACCAAGGTGAGTTAAATCAGCATTTTCTAAGCTCATTCCAAGCTCATCAGTAATTACTGTTCCACCAGTTAAAGTTGCAATATCTTTTAACATTTCTTTTCTTCTATCACCAAAACCAGGAGCTTTAACAGCTGCAACATTTAATGTTCCTCTTAACTTATTTAAGACTAGAGTTGAAAGTGCTTCACCTTCAATATCTTCAGCCATTATCAAAAGTGGCTTACCAGTTTGAACAGCTTTTTCTAAAACTGGTAAAAATTCTTTCATTGAAGAAATTTTCTTATCTGTTAAAAGAATATTTGGAGAATCAAAGTTCACTTCCATTTTCTCAGCATTATTTACAAAGTATGGAGATAAATAACCTCTATCAAACTGCATACCCTCAACTACATCTAAGTAAGTCTCAGCAGTTTTTGATTCTTCAATAGTGATAACACCTTCTTTACCAACTTTGCTCATCGCTTCAGAAAGTAAATTTCCAATCTCGTTATCATTGTTTGCAGAAATTGAACCAACCTGAGCAATCTCAGCTTCAGTGTTTATTGTCTTAGACATCTCTGAAAGTTTCTCAGTGATTTTATTTGTAGCAAAATCAATTCCTTTCTTAAGATCCATTGGATTGTGGCCAGCAGCAACCAATTTTGCTCCCTCTCTATAAATAGCTTGAGCTAAAACAGTAGCAGTAGTTGTACCATCACCAGCGTCATCATTTGTTTTCTGAGCAACTTCTTTAACAAGTTGAGCACCCATGTTTTCAAATGCATTTTCTAATTCAATTTCTTTTGCAACAGAAACACCATCTTTAGTGATCGATGGAGCACCGAAAGACTTTTCAATTACAACGTTTCTACCCTTTGGTCCAAGAGTAACTTTTACCGCGTTTGCAAGTGAATTAACACCGTTTAAGATTAGGTTTCTTGCATTTTCGCTATACTTTAATTCTTTAGCTGACATAATATATTCTCCTTAAATTTAAATTTCTAATTAACACATAATCCCAAGTAGATCGTCTTCTTTCATAATCAAGAATTCGTTTCCATCTACTTTTACTTCTGTACCAGCGTACTTACCAAATAGAACCTTATCTCCAGCTTTTACTTCAAGCTCTCTAGTTGTTCCATCTGTGTTTCTGTAACCAGTTCCAACTGCTACAATTTCACCTTGAGCAGGCTTTTCTTTGTGGTTATCAGGAATAATGATTCCACCAGCTGTAGTTGTTTCTTCTTCAAGTCTCTTAACTAAAACTCTGTCTTGTAATGGTTTTACTGCCATGAGTTATCTCCTTTAAAATACGTTTCAAAAGCGTAAAAATTTGATCACCAATAACATAGTATCTGTTGGAAAAATGTCAAGGTTATAAGACAGAGAATAGAGAAATAATTTTCTTAACGCAGGAAGCAAAATGAGGTCATAGAGTTAATCCTGACCTCTGTAGAATAAGACAATTATTTTCGTGAATTTTTTTCACATTTGGCATTAGTTACTTTCATCATAAACTCTGAAACAACACCATTTTCTTCTTGAATAAAAATGGATTCTTCTTTCAGTTCAGCAGAGTCCGAAGAATAAAGTATTTCAATGACAGGAGTGCTTGTCACCTTGCCTAAACCAAGGTTACTTTTAAGAAAATAACCCAATTGATGATATCTACGATTAGAAAAATGATATTTTGTCCAAAAGTAGCTAAAATCTGTGCCAATCGTCAAATTACTAGTAATAATAGATTTTTGAATACCATCAAAATTACACTTTAAGAATGCCTCAGCATTATCAAGCGATAACTTTTGAACAATGTCACATTTCATTGTCTTTCTAATACTATTATCGTCTAAGTTCACTAATTTACCACTCAAACAAAATACTTGAGAAGAAAAAGAGTTCACTGAAAGAATTGTAAGTAAAATAATAAATTTAATCATAAAAACCACTCCTATATATTTAAATCTAGTGAAAAATTATAAAAAACATTTAAAAACTCTAAAATATCATTTAAAGATTCGGATTTTTTCAAGATTGTTTTTCCAAACTCAGACCGCACAAGATATGTTTCTTTCTTATATCTGCTTTCATTAGAGTTCAATACGACCAAATGAGGATAAACTTGTCCAAAAGCTCCATCATTCAAAAGAATTACTTCTTCATAATTTTCTACTGATCTTGAAGCAAGATCTGCAAGAAGGTCTATATCTTTTTCAGCAAGCATATCTATTTCAGAATATTCAATTCGAGGAGGACAACAAGTTCTATTCCCTAGAACAACCGAACCATTCTCATATATTTTAAGGTATTTAGCAATAATCTGATTACCGTTATAAGCACTAATTAAAGGAAAATCTTTAGCATTCAAAAAACTAGTAACAAAAAAAATTAATAATAAAATATTGTTCATTTCAACCTCTTTATTTGT
>JAHDHG010000011.1:0-6216 GCA_020631435.1 Bacteriovoracaceae bacterium
AATGGATATTTACAGAAATCAGAAACTGAGCTGTAAAGCGAGAACTTTAAGGCCAGATAAAATTAAAACATTTATGGATTCATGGAAATGGTTAGTTTTTGGTGTCTCTGTAATGTCTTTAATTGGAAGTTATTCATCCAACCACATAGGTAAGGGAACAATGTTCGAAAAAGAAAATCTTGAAGTACTTTATTGGGAAATTGCGATGACATCTCTTTCGACATTGATCAGTACAAAAGTTATTACTTCCGAAGGTTTAAATGGTGGAATGAAGTATGTGACAAAATATGTTTCAAATACAATGACAAATATGATTGATCAAGCAGGATATAGAAAGTTTTTTGGAAATAATGCAGAATTAAAGAAAAACGTTGATCAGTTTTCAAAAGATTTCATTAAAGAGTTAAGAAAGTCAAAAAAGGTAAGTTTAATTTTTGATAGAATTAATAAAAGTTCAGATCCTCAAAAAGAAATTAAGCTGATTTTAAGTGAAGCCTCTTCTAGTTTGAATTATGACTTTTCCGATGAAGCGATTGATCAATTTCAAAAACTACTAACAATCGCAATGGAATATGATTTAAAGTATTCAGAGAATTTTCTTTTATTTAGAACAGGCGATCCTGCATCTGATAGATTTGCATTTAATCAAACTTATGCGTTTTGGTCAGCATTTAAAAGTATAATGATAGGAATATTTTCTTATAATTTGTTTTGTCAGGGAAAAGAACTAGGCTCACTTTATATCGGCGGTTATAGCCAAAAGGCATTAGTAACTGCTATTACACTTTTAATTACATTTTCAGATAAAGTAGGAAGTACTTTCTTGTATTTTTGGCTTAGGTGTAGCCTCATTAATCAATGTTTAAGTGCTAGTGAAAAATGAACTCCGGCCCAGAACTGGTCTTGATAAAAGGTCAATTCTTCTTGTCTATAAATCTCTTCGAATCCATAACTTTTCAGTATTGAAACCAATCTGTCGTTAAATTCAAAAGGTGCAGCTTCGATATGGGTGCAACCATTATCTAATGCTATCTGATGAATTTTTTCAAACATTTGTTTACCCAGTCCTTTCCCTCGATATTTTTCTTGAGCGATTAAAATCCCTGGCCACGCTATTTTTTCTCCATTGCTTTTACATTGGGGATGGTTGATGTGAACATCTAAAATTCCTATTGGTTGATGTCCTAAATAGCTAAAGTATGATATTTTTGGTGTTTCTTCTCGTTCCTTATTTGAAAAGCAAGATTCAAAATCATTGTCATTGTATCTGTTTTTTCTTTCAGGTCGGTTGATAGACCAAAGATGATTAGCATCATTGACTTTATTTATATAGATCCAATCTTTTTTATGTTTCTTGTTTCTTATATCTATTTTTTCAAACTCAAGAGTTAAGTCTTTCAAATATTTCCTTTATATCATTTTCATCTTGATAAATGCTAAAACCAAACCTCAGAATATTTCCTCTTTTATCGATTTTAATTTTTTTCTTTGTTATAACGTTAAAAGCGAACTCAGCAGATTCAAAGTTGTCATATTTTATTGAGAAAAAATGAGCATGTTGATTTTTATTATTACCTAGGATTTTTGCGTCTTTAAAAAAAGTTGAGTCTTTAAAGTATTTTAAAAATAAGTTTTGCATTTCTATGACGTAAGAATGTATTTTTTCAAAAGTGATACCTTGACTGGTTAAATAATCCCAAACATAAATAAATCTATATAATCCACTAGGCTCAAAAGTCGAACCCATAAATCTATTAGCATTATCTGGGTAATACAATTTATCATTTTGATAGTTATCAAGTTTGTCTATTTCACTCATCCAGCCTGTATAAACTGGTCTTAAATTACAATCGGGAGGAGAAATCAAAAAACAAGCCCCTTCTCCTGCCATTGCATACTTATAACCACCTCCAGCAATATATGCTTTCTGAGCGATATGATAAAAACTAAGAGGTCTAGTGAAAATTGAATGATAGCAATCAATCAGAATCTTTGTTTTAGGATCTAGAGAAAATACGATACTTTCTAAATCCTTCATTTGAATAAATTGTCCTGAGTTAAAAAAGCAATGACTGAAAATTAAAATATCTGGATTGTGTAATTCTGCATTTTTAATTATTAAGTTCTTAATCTCGTTACTAGAAAGGTGATCTGTTTTAAGATAAATTACTTCCCAATTGCTTTCCTCTAATCTTTTTAATTGTCTCGATAAAGAATAGAATTCAGAATTAGTCGTTAAGATTTTTTGAGGTTTATCAAATGATGAAAAAAAACGATAGATTAATTCATGAGAATTTTGAGCAAAAACAATTTGGTTAGAGTCTTGAATATGCAAAAAATCCTTTAGAATTGATCTTGCTTTTGGAAGGATCTCATTAAATATTTTCTCCCATTTCTTATCTACAAGCTCTGTTGAGTCTTGCCAATATTGGTTCATCCCTTCAAAGGCAATGTCAGGCCATAAATGATGACTATGTGCCTGAAAAAATAAACTTCCAGGGTTTGCATTTAAGGATTTAGAGAAAAGACTTTTATAATCCATGATTTTTTACTGCAAAATGATAGCTTAATAAGTCTGATAGTTTTTGGGGAAGTTCTGGTCTTTGAGACTTTGGTATTAAGAATGTATTAAGTTTGAAAAAATCAGCAAAAAGAACATGTCTTTCAGCTGTCTTTCTTAAATACTCATGGCCAGAACTACCACCTGTCCCAATCCTTTGGCCAAGTATTCTTTTTGCCATGAGAGCGTGAGCATATCTCCATTTCGTTATAAATTCATCCATTTCAAGAAAACCTGAAATTATTTTAAATGGAAGATGCATTAATGGGTAGTCTTGATAAGTAGTAATAAACAATGCGCTTAGTAAGCTTTGTCTTGAGATTGTAAAGTTTTGCTTTTTATACTCTTCATCATTAAATAAGACATTAAATGAGTCTTTTACTTTAGAAAGATTTAAAAGTTCTCTTTCTTTCTCTGTCTCATCTAATGTAGAATTTTTCTTGATTAAGTTTTTATCAGATTCAAAAATTTGATCAGTAGTGTTTTTGAACTCTTTCCAGAAAGAAAAGTTATCAAATTCGAGTAAGTTTAATCGACCCAGCCACTCATCAATTAATTCTTTTAATGATTTTTTTAATAACTCTTTATCCAACTCTACTTGTTCATGTTTTTTTAACCTTGTGTTGAAAAATTTCTTCTCAACTGTTGATCTTTGTTCTTTTTTTAGGCCCAGAATTGATTCTAACTTTCTGAATTGTAAAGATTGAAATCCTGAAGCAGGGTTAAGTAAATCTCTAAACTCTAGAAATGCTGAAGGAGTCATAGTCTCAATAATAGCAACTTGATCTACTAAGAGTTTTAAGATTTTATTTATTCTTTGAATCCTCGATACGATTAGACCTAGATGTTGATCATCAACAATATCTTTTTCAAAAATAGTTCTAATTGATTCTAATTCAAAAAGAATTTGCTTGAACCATAACTCATAGGCCTGGTGGATAATGATAAATAACATCTCATCATGAGCAGGGTTTCCTTGATTTTCACTTTCAAGTTTTTGAGCATTTAGAATTTGATCTAATTTTAAGTATTCCGCATAGTGCATAATGGTGTTATTATAATGTGATTATATTCAATGGAGAAGTCATGAATCTTAGCAGTAAAGAAGTTTCTAACAATATTTCAATTTTAGAAAAAGTCATGAAAGCCCATGGAGCTGAATGCTTATATGTTCCAAGCTTTGATCAATATATTAGTGAATATGTACCTCTTTGGAATAACCTAAGGTACTACATTACTGGATTTAAGGGATCTACGGCAGATTCTATGATTATTAATGAAAAGGCACATCTTTTTGTTGATGGTCGTTATCACCTTCAGGCAGATCAAGAGGTCAGCTCAGATGATGTTGAAATTCATAAGTGTGGACTCCAAGACCGCATATTCCTAAAGGCTTTGGATCTAGCTCTTGAAAATAATTCTACGAAAATTGGAATTATTCCTGAGCGTACTCCAATTCATCATTATGAACAGATAAGTCAAAAGTTTGATGAGGTTATTCATATTAATGAAAATAAATTTTTAGAAGATATTAATTTTCAAATAAAAACGGATTTCAATGAAGTTTTTCAAGTTGATGAAAACCTAATTGGGCAAACTGTAAAAGAAAGATTAGAGAGATGTCCTGTGACTAGTGATGAGGGGTTGTTTTTATCAGCAATAGATGATGTTGCATGGATAACAAATTTAAGAGGATATCATCTAAGTTTTTTAAGTTCTTTTTTATCAAAATCAATTGTTTCTGCGAAAGGAATTTTTCTTGCTTCTAATGAACACATAAGTTTTGGAAGGCGAGATGATTTGATAAAAATTTATCAATATAAGAATGATATCTCGGAAGTTCTCCCTGAGATGATTAAAGATTCAGGTGTTTCTCAGATAACTTATGATGTGAGCTTTTGCACTATCAATGATCTAGAAATTTTAAAAAACTCCAACGTGAAAGTTGTGAAGGGGAGTGGATTAACAAATATTAAAAATATAAAATTCTCAGTAGAAATTCCTGAGTATGAGAGAATTTTTAACTTAGGAGACCAAGCAATCTTTAATACAATTGTTTGGTGTAAAGAGAAAGTTAAAAATAAGCAAAAAGTTTCTGAGTTAGATTTATACAATCAAACGACTCATTTTTATCAAGCCGAAGGATCAGTAGGGCAGAGTTTTAATACAATATCTGGAGCAGGTGAAAGTGGAGCCATTATTCATTATGGTGATCCTAAAAGTGATAGATTTATTAATAATGAAGATCTAGTTCTCCTTGATTCGGGAGGTTACTTTGAGAGTGGTTTGGCAACTGATACTACTAGAACTTTTTTGGCAGATTCTTCAAATACAAATTATTCCAATTTTTCTAAATATAAAGATGCCTATACTTTAGTTGTAAAAGCTCAGATTCAAGCTGAGAGTGCAGTATTTAAACCCGGAACGAAAGGCAGAGAAATCGCAGCTCTTGCAAGACAACCTTTATATCAAAAAGGACATGACTTCGCTCATGGTTTAGGTCATGGGGTTGGAGTCCATGTTCATGAGCCAGGGGTGAGATTATCATCAGTTAGCGATCTTCCTGTCCACGAAGGTATGTTAGTCTCTATAGAGCCAGGGCTTTATTTTAATCATGAGTTTGGAATAAGGCATGAAAATATCGTTATTGTTCAAAAACATCCTGAATTTCAAGGATTTTTAAGATTTCGAACTTTGGTATTCATTGGACTAGAGGAAGCTTTATTAGATTTAGAGCAGTTTAGTAATCAGGAGAGAAAGTATTATTCCTGGTATAAAGATCAATGTGCTAAGAGAAATAGAATTTTTTCTTAAAAAGTTGATAAATAATGTTCTGTAAGTTTTTCTAAGCTTAATTTATGAGTGAGCCTTTTTTTCGAAATTGCTTCAAGCTTTTCGTTTAGTTTTTTAGCTATTTCAGTACTATAAGTTTCAAAAGCATAAGTAGTTGTAAGTTTCTTATAAGGATTTACTAGACTTTCTGTTGTTGAATTTAATCTAAAAATTGATTGATCCCTTGGATCATAAACGAAGATATAAGGGAAACCTTCTATTTCTAATTCACCACTATTATAAAAACATTGATAAAGAGTGTACTGATTTATCAATTCATTTTCTAGAATAGTTCTTTTCAATCTACAGTCTTTTGCAGGCGTTTCTAGGTCGAATCCATTATTCTTTAAGTGATCTCTGTCTATATTTACAAATAAAAAATTCTTTTTTATCTCATAACTTGAATTCATGCCTGAGATAAAATTGTTTTTGTAGTTCATGCAAGGCGGGCAATTTTTAAATCCAATCGAGATGACAACTTTTTTATCATCATCAAATGCTTTATTGATTGCATAGTTTAAAGAGGGGTATACAAAAGAAAAGCTTAGTTGACTTAATAGAAGTAGAGATAGAATTTTCATGCCCTCAACATACATGAGTTTTTTGTTATTTTGAGAATTTTTGAATTTTTTATAATCTGTCGAAATTTTAGACAGAACTTTTACCTGTTCATATCTTGTTCAAATTAGATAAAAAATACATGTAAGCACTTATGCATACAGAAATAGTGTAATGTCTCTCAAAAACTATTTCGTAGGAGGAAATATGAAACTACTTAAGTTATTGCTGATTGCAATACTATCGGTATCTTCTTTTGCAGGTGT
>JAHDHG010000011.1:6316-15620 GCA_020631435.1 Bacteriovoracaceae bacterium
AACTACTTAAGTTATTGCTGATTGCAATACTATCGGTATCTTCTTTTGCAGGTGTGAAAGTAGATAAGAAATTATAGTTCAATTACGAAGATTGCTCTTCAAGGTAAGGGATTCTATCAACATGCTAAAAACCATATGTCTAAGAAAGATGCTAGAGATCTATTGAGAGAATTAAAGAAGACGAAATATACTGAACTAATTAATCTAGCAACAAAACTTCCAAAAGATGTAAAAACAATTAAAAAGAAATCTCAGGTACAAGGCTTTATTTTAAACAACCTGATTCCAGCAGTAGAGAATTCTATTGAGAAATTGGAAAAAATTAATTCTGAAGTAACTGTAATCGCTCCAAATGATATTGAAGATAGATTTTTTATGGAAAAGTCTAGTGGTACTTATGAATATCATGAATGTTATCACACATATAGAGCTGATGGAACATATGATATGGATTGTTATGATTGGAGTGATGGAACTGAATCAAAAGAATACAAAGCTTTAGTCTATAAACTTGCAAACGAAGAAATTACTGTTTTAAGATCAACTTTAATGGCTACTTTAAACTCTTTAAGAGTTTCTTCTGCTTATAGTTATGCAGGAATCGATAATATTGAAGCAACTGTTAATATGATGGAAGATAATGGTAAAGAATTGACTGATGAGGGCTGGGTTAATCTAGTTAATAAACATCCAAATTTTTTAACTTTAAATGAAAAACACGGTTTATCTCAGATTGTTTCAACTTCAAAAGAAGTTATTTCAGGATTATTAGATTTTGCTAATATTAGAGATGAGCTTTGTAATGAAGACAAAAGATCTACTTTTATTTCAGGATCTGAATTATGTCTTGATATCGAGTCTGAAGAAGAGATAAGGGATATGATGAGATATACTGCAGGTGCTTCGAAAGTTGTTATTGGGAACAATTCAGCGGGTGCTCCGGTTAAAGTTGTTGTAGATGTTCCTACATTTTTAAGTAATCCTATTCAAGATCTTAAAACTTTATTGCCAACAAAATTTGATTCGAACGGGGAAGCTAATTGGAATTTAAATCAGTCTGTTAATGGTCTATTTCCAAATTCTGAATTAGGTGAAAAGCTAGATCAAGCTGTTAACTAAAATGATTAAGACGAAGTTAATATTCGTTATTTTAAGCACTAGTATATTAAATGCTAGTGCTTTTAATTTAAAGATGGTTCTGAGTAATTCTACTCTTTTTTTTAGCTCTAAAGGTAAGTATCAAATCAGTCTAGATGCAAAATCAATGATTAAGAAAAAAGCTTTTCAAAAGTGGAGTATGAAGGATGTAACTCTGAATTTCTTTGATAAAAAGACGAATAAAATTTCATTTAAATTAAATGCTGAAAATGGTGTCTATAATGAGAACTTGGGGATTTGGATGTTGAGTGATTTGAAGCAAAAGAAGATCTGTGGTATGGCCATTTCTTCATCCTTATATTTAGATCAATTTGAGAATCTTTTGAAATCTGATAATGGCTTTTATCTGGATCTAGATGAAAGTTTAGATTGCGCAAACTGATATTTGATCTAGGTCGATTTCTCAACCTAGATCTTGTTTTTATTTACAAAAACTCCAACAATTCACGATGAGAATGCTTCTTATGAAAAGGATTCTCTTCAATCCTCTCTCCAGGCCATGAAGAAGAAGATCTTTTGGAATAAATATACTCATTAAAAAAGTCGGATAGATCAGTATTAAAATAATCTTCCATCTCAGTTTGAAAAAACTTTGTAGAGATAATTGATTCTTGATTTCTTTCAAAATAATCTTTTAGAAATGGCTTAAGGCCACCTTTTGAATCAAACTTTTTATCAAGTACTCCTAGTAAGACAGATCCAGGTCCATATGCATTCCTATCAGTTGTTCTTCTATAAATTGAATGACTAGCAACCCCTGTTTTGCTTGGGGTAGAATATTGCTTGTAATTATCATCACCCCAACTTGCAATTGCTTCATCTATCCAACCTGCATTACCTCTACCTGGCATAATGTTTCTGGCAAAATATGAATGATCTAATTCATGTCTCAATGCACTTAGAGAAGTCCAAGTTGCACCTGCGTATTCCATACCCCCTTGAAAAGGAGAGATTCCGTAAATTAAAAGTGAATCATGCGGAAATGGACCAAAGTCCTTCTCTAAGACCTTTAGATGTTTTAGGGTATTTGACTTGAATGATGATAATGAAACCATGCTACTTTTTTTGTAAATAGTTACAGGGATAGTTCTTCCATCAATAGACTTATAATCAAATTGAATTTCACTAAAAGATTTTTCGGATACCAAATGATAAAATATTGAAGAAGAAGTGTAGTAACTTGGATATACAACTTTGAATTCATTTTTTGCTATTCTTTGGACATCTCCATTTGTGTAAAGAATATGTTCTATATCAGAGTTGATGATTTTTACAAAAAATCTTTTCCTTACTTGATCGTACTCAAAAGAAGCTGGCATAAATTGCTCTAGATATCTTCTATCAGATAAATCAGACATCCAAAATGCACTATGAACTTTGCTTCCCTCGAAAGTTAAAAGTTTAGAAAAAGTATTCTTTATTTCTAAAGTATGTTCTCCCGCTTTAATTAATTTATCGATAACTTTTACAGTTGTAACATCTTCAATTTTTTTTGATTCAAATTTTGCAGTTTTTCCATCTACTTCGAGAAAAGTTTCTTGAGGTACTAAATCAAAAATTGGATAACCTGCTTCTTCTGTCTTGAAAATCATTTTAGTATGCACAGAAGCTTTTTTGGATTTAGCATCATAAGTTATTTTATAATCAGCTTTTAGAACATTTGGAAAAATGGCTTTTGAATTTTTAAATTTAATAGGTTTTTGTTTGACACCTGTTGATGAAAAAATGTTAAAGCTCAAAAAGAGCAAGATTAGATATTTCATATTCCTCCCTAAATTTTAATGTATTTATGCTACGAAATTAGTCTTTATTTGAAACTTACAGTTTATAACTTTATGTTCAAAATTTAGTTGAATGTTACTTTTTAATAAGCAAACATAGTTCTATGGAAATTAGAAGAGGGATAGCAAAAGATAAAGTGTTTATTGCAGATTCGCAGATCTTGATGGCTGAGGAGACTGAAGATCTAAAGCTAGAGATTGAGACAGTACTAAAAGGTGTGGAATATATACTAAACAATGATCAAGTAGGTGCTTATTATCTTTTTGAAGAAAACAATGAGCCTAAAGCATGTTTATTAGTTTTAAAAGAATGGAGTGATTGGAGAGCTGGCAATGTTCTTTGGATTCATTCTGTTTATGTGAGAAAAGAGTACAGAGGGCAAGGAATATATAAAAAAATGTATGAGTTTTTAAAAGCTGAAGTTATAAAAAATGAAGAATTAAGAGGTTTAAGACTATACGTGGATAAAACAAATGAAAACGCTATTAAAGTCTATGAAAAACTTGGAATGAATAAAAATCATTACCATTTATATGAGTGGATGAAAGATTTCTAAAGATTAGATTCTATGCAAAAACTCAAAGCTTCTGTTAATTTCTCAAGGTTTTCTAAACTTACATTGTGAAACAATGAAATTCTGAATTGATTCCTCCCAAGCTTTCTATATGAATCAATTCCATTACAAAAATTTAAATCAGAAAGTTTCTTCGTCAGCTCAGTGACTGTTATTTTAGGATCAACATCTATCGTAGCAACGGATCTAGATCTATACTTATCCTCAGATACAAAGCAACTAAGATAAGGTTTACCTTCCGCCCAAGAGTAAATATGATTGGCCTTTTTTTCTGCTAATTCGTTTACTTTATTTCTACCAAGAACATTCATAGATTTGATTTGTTCATTAAGTAAAAATAAATTTGAAATGCTTGGAGTGTTATAGGTTTGGTTTTTTAATGAATTATCTATAGCAAGCTTCCAATCCATAATGATCGGAATATATCTCGATGAATCTTCTTTGATTTTTAAAGCACGGGTCTTTGCTTTCTCATTCATGAATCCAATAAATAATCCACCTTCTGCAGCAAATACTTTTTGAGGTGAGAAATAATAAAAATCTACATTTTGATGATCGCATTCGATTTGACCTGCTCCGCTAGTTGCGTCCATACAAGTAAGAGTATTTGAGTCAACACTCGGTACTCCAGTCATTTGAACACCTGTAGAAGTTTCATTTAAAGTAAGAGCTATAAGGTCACAATCATCTTGATCACTTGGATTCAGTCCTTGCCCATACTCAACATCAGTGAGTTCAGTATTGATCCAAGATATATTTTTGTGGGCCTTATACCATTTATTTGAAAACTCACCACAGACATGATGTTTTGATTTATTCTCAACTAGTCCGAGACCAATCATATCCCATAAGAAAGTTGCTCCACCATTCCCAAGCACTACATCATGATTTTTTAAATCAAAATAGTTTACCAGACCTTCTTGAACTTCTTTGACGAGATTTTTTACTTTTGGTTTTCTATGGCTGGTTCCAAGTAATGTCATTCCTGTGCTTGAAAGCTCACTTAAAGCATCAGTACTTACTAATGAGGGGCCACAACCGAATCTTGGATCTGAAGGATATAAATTTTTAGGGATCTCTAAGCTCTCAAACATATTTTGTTACCTTTTTTAAACTTGGGAAAATAATACGGCAGAGAAAACAATTAGGAAAATGACGAAAACTTCTTTAAACTAATTTAAGTTATGATTACTAGGTTTTTCTTTATCATTTTCTTATCAAATTTAACTTACTCTCAGGATAGAAAAGTAGAACTAGATACCATGAAAATCGATGGCTATATTTTAATAGATAAAATGGTGATAGAGACTCAAGAAATTGAAGAGGATGAGGAAACTGACGAAGAAAAGATCGAAGATAAGCAAAAAACTTCTAAAGACATTAATAAAAAATTAGAAGATCTAGAGAATAGAGTTAATGTCGATGAGCTTGATGACCCACCAGAAGAAAAAACTGTTGAAGTTACTCCTGTGAAAGAAACTCCAAAAAAGAAAAGAGCTTATGATTTTCTTTTTGATAATTCAAAACCAGCCGTTTTTAAAACGAAGACAAAATGGAGAAATTTTAAATTAGGTGCAGGAGTGTTTAGCTTTTCTCCTAATAGGTATCAAGAAACTGGGAAGGGTGGTGAAATTGGGATTGAACTTGTTCCAGCTATAGGGCTTGGTCTAGAGTTCGGATCTGAAAGTAAATTCTCTTATCAATTAGATTCTTATTTCAGTTTTCCAACTACTAGTGAGGATGAGTTAATGTCTGAATTTAGATTCGGATTAGAGTTTGCTGCTTATTATAAATTGCTTAGTTTTCTTAGGCCTTTTGTTGGTTCAACCGTTTACTTTAATATGATCAAATCTAAAGAAACTAAGATTGAAAAGTTACCTGGAAACCAGGGAACATTTTTTTCTTCTGCTTCTTTAAGATCTTCTATCAATAACTCATTAGATGTAGGTGCTGAATTTTTACTCGATAGGTTTTCTGTGGATTTGAAAGTAGGGTTCCTCTCTTTATTTGATAGTCAGAAAAGAGATGTCCATTATGGTTTAATGTTAAATTATTATTTTGATTTTTCTAAAAAGAATAAATCGTTACCTGTTGAGAAATCTAAGCCAACTGAAAAAGAGATTTTGGATGAAGAAGATAATCAAAAAGAAGTTCAAGAGAATAATGATAAATTAAATATCAAAACTAACTCTGAGAATGAAAGTGATTCACAGATAGAAATAAAGTCATCAAATTCTGAAATTAAAGAAAATGGTACAAGTGAGATTGAAAAATCCAAAGAAGGCATTGATAAAAAATCTAATGAAATTCTTTTCAAGAAAAAACAAAATATTCAAGATGCTGAAATTGAAATTGAGGAAAGCTCTGAAGAGTTAAACGAAGAAAAGAAATTACAAGATGTAATAAAAGAAGAGCTATCAGAAGAGGTTCATGAATGAAGTTTATTTTAATTTTAATCACGCAACTTTCTTTTGGTGGGACTTTTATGAGTTCTACAGGAGCTTATTTTAAAGACAGTGAAGTAAAGGTCATGGTTGCTCCAGGGACTACTTGCTCTAATGCAGGAATCACTGCTTCAGATATTATTAAATATATTACTCCAGCTGTTGATGAGTATTGGAATGAAGTGACGACGAGTAGATTAGAATTAGTGAATGGAAAAACTTATTCAAAATCATCTTCTCTTTTTTCAACAGGAGATCTTTGTGTTGATCAAAGCTCAACAGTTCCATGTTCAGGAGTTTCTAATCCCATTCCTAAAGTTACGGATATCGTCATTGCCTGTAATAATAATACCGCTAACTTTTCAATAGGTGGGGGAAGTCCTGCTTCAGTTTTAGCAATTACTCTTCCTAATAATATTCAAGGAAATTATCTTCAAGGATCAATGATTTTAATCAATGATACTCCTTCTTCACCTTTTAGCTCTTTAAATACAGAAGAAATCATTGCTGTCTTAGCACATGAAATAGGCCATGCTGTAGGGATTGGTCATTCAACAAATGATGGGAATTTAATGTTTTGGACTCCAACTCCAGAAAGATTTGCTCTTGGTCCTGATGATGTTGATGCTCTTACTTATCTTTACCCAAAGAGATTTGATGGCTGTGGATTATTTGGAACTGTAAAAAATGTAGATCCTCCAAATTACTTTTTTCAGTTTTTCTTAGGAGTAATTTCTACTCTTTTACTTTTTTTGTTTCTTATATCCCTGCAAAAATTCTTTTTTAAATTCAAGAAACCTATTTTCTAAGATTGCTTTTCTCGCTCTTTTAGCAAGACCCACATAAAAAGCGATATTGTGTGTAGTCACTAAAATTGCTCCAAGTATTTCATTTGAATCGAATAAGTGCTTAATGTATGAACGAGTGAAATTCTTACAAGTATAACAATCACAATTTGGCTCTAGAGGATAAAAGTCTCTTCTATAATTCTTATGAGAAATCCGAATCTTACCTCGATTTGTAAATACAGTTCCACCTCTGGCAAATTTAGTTGGAATAATACAATCAGACATGTCTACTCCATGCTCCCAGATCATAAAGAGATCTTCAGGGTTTCCAACTCCCATTACGTATCTAGGTTTATCTTTAGGCATTAAAGGCGCAGTAAATGAAACGATTTTTTCCATCCACTCAGGGCCTTCACCGACAGAGACACCACCGATAGCATAACCTGGTAAATCTCTTGAACAGACTTCTTCTACGCATTCTTTTCTATAGTGGTTATAGGTAGAGCCTTGAATAATACCAAAAAGTGATTGCTTTGGATTTGTCCAAGCTTCAACACATCTATCAAGCCATCTGTGAGTTCTCTTGATTGATTTTTCTGTATATTTTTCTGTCGCAGGGTAAGGGATACACTCATCAAAGGCCATCATAATATCTGAGCCAAGGTTTTGTTGAATTGCTATAGATGACTCAGGACTTAATAGAATTTTATTACCATTAGGTAACTTAAACTCTGCACCTTCTTCTTTGATTGATTTATTTTGAAGAGAGAAAACTTGAAAGCCGCCAGAATCAGTCAGTATTGGCTTAGGCCAAGACATAAACTCGTGAAGACCACCAGCTTTTTTTATAAGATCAGAACCAGGTGAAATTTCCAGGTGATAAGTATTCGATAAAATTACAGGAATATCGTGTTCTTCTAGAACCTTTGGTTGTAGCGCCTTAATCGTTCCATGAGTACCAACAGGCATAAAGATTGGAGTAGGAATATCTCCATGTGGAGTTTTAATAACTCCAGCTCTTGCATTTGAATTAGCATCAACATGTTCTAATTCAAAACTAAAATGTTTCTTGTTTTCACTTCTAATATCACTCATGAGAGTTCAGATTTAGGACAAGATGTGGAAATTAGCAAAGACTATATGCAACCTAGATAATATTTATCCATATTTGATGCTCTTTTTACTACATGTTGCATGTAGTTATCATCAGAGGTTTAAATCGATTGATGTTAGACTGATCGAAGTTCTCGATGGAGATACTGTAAAGGTTCGCTTTAAAGGGAAAGAAGAGAAAATCAGGCTTCTTTATATTGATGCACCTGAATTGGGCCAACTAGGAGGAGATTCGAGAAAATGCCAAGATATTGGGAAATTATCTAAAAATATTTTAGAAAAGCTTTTGAGCGAGAACCTTATTTTATATTGGAGAGAAAGAGATCGTTATGGAAGAATTCTTGGAGTTTTAAAAAATAAAGTAAATATCAATCTGCAAATGATTAATGATGGGGGAGCGGTAATTTATTGGTTTGCTAAGTTTAGAAATCTTGAACATAAAAGACTCTATTTTCAATCGCAAGATTTAGCTAAAAAAAGAAAGATTGGGATTTGGGAGACATCTAAATTCTATGATCCTTATAAATATAGAAAAAAAATTAGAAAGAAAGCCTCGCTCCGACGCCAATGCTCTGAGAACCATTTCCTATAGCTCTATTGTATTGGGTCACGATTTTAAAATTTAAAATATTAATCTGAAGTCCTAGAAAGAAATGTGGAATAATTGCACTAGGACTTTCACTTTGCCCTAGTTCTGCTTTAGCAGTTGTAGTAGCGGTTCTTGTTCCAGAAACTTCTGAAACTTCAACATTTGCATTTGATAAATTAGCTGTCCCTTCACTAGATCCAAAATTAATATTTGCTCCTGCTCCCCCAAAAAGATTTAGAATATGAAGAGCTTGAAATGAAGTAGAAAATTCAATAGGAATAGAAAAAGTTTGAGTATCTACAGCAACGTTGGCAATACTTGAAAAAGTAGCAACGGCGTTAACGCCATTTTTTGATATATTTTGAACAATATCTAAGTCCTTCGAGTATTTGAGCCCAAGCTTGGAATATTGAATACCTGTATGAAGATAGTATCCATTCCAATTCCACATTGGATTATGTTCTTCTTTTTTTAATCTTAGGAATTGGTATCTATACCTTGCTCCTATATTGGTAGAATTCATCTCAAAGTTGCCATCTTGAATAGTTACTTTGAATCCATTTACAAGTATCGATCCTCTTTTTCCAACATTAAAACCACCCATTAATGAAATACCTGCACTTAGTCCTTCTAAATTACTTTCATCGAACTCACCCCCTAGAAAATCCGTGGGGCTCATTCCACTTCCTTTGTATGCAAAAGATAAATTTCCACCAATGAGGAATTTTTCAAATTTATTATTGTGATCACTCCCTAGGAAAGAAGAGGTTAAAGCGGTGGTATCTGCACTAGCTTTTAGAAATTCAGAAACTTCGATATTGGCCATTTCTTTTCGACCCTCATCTTGGACTTCTCG
>JAHDHG010000011.1:15630-30848 GCA_020631435.1 Bacteriovoracaceae bacterium
GAAGATCTTCTACGACGGCCCTTTCGCTTGGTAACCATACTCCTGAATAGACTGTCCCAGGTATGTCTATCTCGAAAAAAGAAGTTTGTGAGAAGGTATTTAAAGATAAACAAAGTAAAAGGATCTTAAACATAGGACTATTTTAGGCTAATTCTAAAATAAATCTAGCTTGGGAATCTCTTTCAATTATAAACTTAATTCAACTTTGGTCTAAATAGTGTTAAACTCAGGTAAAACTAAAGGAAATTTATGAATATCTTAATCACAGGCGCAAGCGGATTTGTTGGATCAGGATTAGTTGAGAAACTAATTAAGAGGAAAAATAAAGTAAGAGTTCTTACTAGAAATGTGCCTAGAGCAGCGCTTAGCCTAGGAGATAAGCCTGAATATATTAAATGGGATCCTTCTAAAGAAATTACTCCTGCAAGAGCTTTCAAAGACATTGACGTTATTGTTAATCTCATGGGTGAAAATATTGCTGCCGGAAGATGGAGTGAAAAACAAAAAAGAAAGATTTATGATTCAAGAATTATTGGCACTAAAAACTTAATCAATGGATTAATTGAATCTGGTGAAAAAATAGATGCTTTTGTTTCTACTTCTGCAATTGGAATCTACGGGAATAGATCAGAAGCTGAGCCAGTTAATGAGGATGCTGATATTAATTCAAGTGATTTTTTATCTAAAGTTTGTGTCGATTGGGAGAAGGTTGTTCATGATAACCTTCCTGAAGGAATTAGATCTTGCATATTAAGAGTTGGAGTAGTGCTTGGAAAAGATGGAGGAGCATTAGAAAAAATGGAACTTCCATTTAAAATGGGAGCCGGAGGGGTTGTAGGCTCTGGAAAACAAGTCATGAGTTGGATTCACCTGGATGATTTAAGAAATTTATACATCGATGCGATAGAGAAAGATCATTACAAAGGTATTATCAATGCTGTTTCTCCATCAGCTGTTACGAATAAAGTTTTTACAAAATGTTTAGGAAAAGTGTTGAAAAGACCAACATTTATTCCACTTCCTTCTTTTGCTGCAGAAGCTGCTTTTGGAGAAATGTCTACAATTTTACTAGATGGACAAAAAGTAATTCCTGAAAAGGCATTGGAGTTTGGATTTGATTTTAAATACAACACTCTTGAAAAGGCACTTGAAGCAATTTTTTAATGAAAAAAACTAAAGTCGTTATTGGGCAATTAGGCTCACCAAAATCTACAAGTACCAAAGACGTAAGATCTTATTTAAGAGAGTTCTTAGGTGATCCTAGAGTTGTCGATATTAATCCGACTTTATGGAAGATTATTCTTAATCTTTTCGTCCTTCCTTTTAGGCCAAAAAAATCTGCGGCTTTATATTCAAGAATCTGGGATGAAAAAACAAAGTCATTTCCTTTGATTTCTATTTCTGAATCATTTGTTGAAAAATTAGAAGCAAAGTTAAAGTCTGATGAAGTTGAATTTAATCTATGTTTTTTATTATCTGATCCAAGGCCTATTGATGTTTTTGGAGCTTGGGAACAAGAACCTGAAAGAACTAGAGCGGATCAAGTTTTATTACTCCCTCAGTTTCCTCAATATTCTGAAAGCACTATTGCCTCTGTTTTTGATGTTGTTGCTAGAGATGCTAAAAATCTAGTGAACTTTCCTAACATTAACTTTGTTAGAAGTTATCACAATGCTAAATGTTTTATTGATTGTTACGTAAGAAATATTAAAGCCGAATTAGAAAAAGGATATGATGACCTTGTTATTTCCTTTCATGGAATACCTTTAAGAAGAGTTATTCAGAAAAAAGATATTTATTATCAACATTGCTATGAAACTTTTTATCTTATTAAAGAAAGATTAGATATTGCTGATGATGAAATGCATTTTACTTTTCAATCGAGATTTGGATCAGAACAATGGTTGGGCCCTGCCACAGATGAATATGTTGAGGATCTTGCAAAAAAAGGATCTAAAAAAATTGTAGTTGCTTGTCCTTCTTTTACTGTAGATTGCCTTGAGACGACTGATGAAATTGGAAATGAACTACCTGAAGAAGTTGAAGAATATGGAACAGAAATTGTTCCAGTTCCATGTCCAAACGATGAAGAAGAATGGGTCAATGATTATGCTCATTTTATCAAAACTCATATTTATGGATCTGAATCTGAAAAAAGAGATTTGTATTATCCAATAGATTATGATGAAACGGAGAAACTTATTCCTGTGCAAGAGCAAATTTCACCACCATTAGAAAAAGAAACGAAGCAAACACTTCAAATTGTTTTTCTATCAATATTCCTCGATTTGATGGGTTTTTCTATTATCTTTCCTCTATTTCCAGAGTTGATTAAATATTACCTTGAAGTAGATGGTGATAGTAGTTTACTTAAATTTTTCTGGGGAAATATCGAGAGTTTATCTGTAATGAGCTCAACTGGAGAGTTAAATTTTAGACCAATTGCTCTTTTCGGTGGAATACTTGGTGCTTTATATTCACTTCTTCAGTTTATTGCTGCTCCTTTATGGGGAAGCTTATCAGATAGAGTTGGTAGAAAGCCAGTCATGTTGAGCACTGTTTTTGGATTAATGATTAGTTATGTCATCTGGTTTTTCTCAGGAAGCTTTTTACTCTTAATTATTGCAAGAATTTTAGGTGGATTAATGGGGGGGAATCTCTCAACGGCCACAGCAATTGTTTCTGATATTACTGATAAGAAAAGAAGGTCTAGAGGAATGGCATTTATTGGTATTGCTTTTGCTTTTGGTTTTATTTTTGGTCCTGCCATTGGAGGGATTTTATCTTTGGTAAGGTTGGATCTAATGTATCCTACTTTAGCTCAGTATGGAGTAAACCCTTTTTCGGCTCCAGCTTTATTTGCTGCAATTCTTTCTTTAGTGAATTTGGTGATGATTAAATCTAGATTTCAAGAAACTCTTAAAAAAGAAAATTTTGTTAAAGAGCATTTTAGGACTTCTAATTTATTTAAATTATTTAAATCTCTTCCATATAAAGGTATTAACCAAACAAATCTAGCAAATTTTTTCTTTATTACTGCTTTTTCAGGGATGGAGTTTACCTTAACATTTCTTGCCTTTGAAAGACTTAGTTATACCTCTTTAGATAATGCTAAAATGTTTATTTTTATTGGGTTTATTATCGCACTAGTTCAAGGTGGATTTGTTAGGAGAAAAGCTAATCAAATAGGTGAGGGAAAAGTGGCCTTAATGGGGTTAGTTACTTTAGTTCCTGGATTAATAGCTATTTCTTTTGCTCAAAACTCTTTGATTTTATATTTTGGTTTATTCTTTCTAAGTGTTGGATCAGCAATGATCATACCTTGCCTTACAAGTTTAGTTTCTTTCTATGCTCCAGAAAATAAACAAGGCGAAGCGATCGGAATATTTAGATCCCTAGGATCCTTAGGTAGAGTTATAGGGCCAATAATCGCTAGTTTGATCTATTGGAAGTACGGATCTGCTTATCCTTACTTAATTGGTTGCCTATTCTTAATAGTGCCATTTTTTCTAGTTTTCAAGCTTCCTAAGGTGATTAAGGAATAATTCCTAGCAATATCTTGGATACTTATATTTGATATAATTCTTCTATGAAGTTTTATATTTTAATTTTGTTTTTATTTTTCTCTTGTCTAGATACCCCTAATTCTTCCTTGAAAGTTAATTCTAGTAGCAAAAAAATTGAACAGAATACTACAACAACTAGACTTATTGATGACGAAATTCCTACCACTACTACAACTCTTGATGATAATGGTCATGGAGATGGTTCTAACCCGGGAGGCCCAACTGATTCAGCACCTATAGTTTTTGAGGTCTCAGATTCGAATATTGAATTAAACTTAAATGAAGAAGTGATGATTCCTTTTAAGGTTAAAGCTTTAGATGAATTTTCTGGTGGCGATGTCACTTTAGAGATTGAAAATTCCTTTGATGATATAGAAGTTTCTTTAAATGTAGATCAATTCTCGCTTGAACCCAATGAGTCTCAGGATGTCATTTTAAAAGTCACTACCATAGATATGAGCCCAAGTTTTAAAGATGAGAAAATTAAACTTCTTCTAAAAGCAGGAGAAGGCGAAAAATCTGAGACTCGATTTGAGTTTAACTTCACAGTTGAAGCGACGCTTATTATTGGTGTCACAAGTGATGCTGTTCCTCATACTTATAATTTAAAAACGAAGAGTGTTTGCTTGAGAGCTCACGGAGGAGATGGGGCAAGAATTATCTACAAAAATATGACAATGAACTTTGGGGAAAATGGAAATGGGCCTTGTATGCATGCGGAGCCTCCTACTCTTGATCATTGTCGAGTTGCTGAAAGATTGGCTCCAGGTGAGGAGTTTATTCAAAAGAGAGTGCCGGAATCAGCTGGAAAAGTGGACTCGCTATTTTATAATCATTTTGAAAACTCAGATAATATTGGCCGAAGAATTTATTTCAATTTAGATCCTGGTGAACAGCAAGGTAAATGTGATGAATAAGTTCTTAACTATTCTTTTATTTGGATTTTTTTCATATGCTGGAGAATTCAAATTTAAGTTTAGTGCACCCGAAATAAATTGTGGATATTGTGAAGATACAATTAAAGCGTATGTATCAAAAATAAGAACAGTGACTCAATCACAGTTTGATTTTAAAAAGAAGACAATTGAGTTTACATTCAAAGAAAATAAACCTCTAACAAAAAAAGAATTAAAGGTTTTATTTGATAAGAAAGGTTATACCCTTAAAGAATTGTGAGAATGAAACTTATAATTCTATTTTTCTTTCTAACTATCAATTCATTTCCATGTAGCTTTCATTTTGAGGATTTAGATTTAGAAGTGAGGGTACTCTTTCAACTTATCGAGGATTGGCAATTTAAGATTAATGCGAAAAGGTCTTTGAATGATAATCTTACAGTTTATGAAGAAGCACATGAAGTCTTCGATGATTTAAAAGAATATTACAAACTATTTGGTTTGAATCTAACTTCAGAAGAAAGAAATTCAGGCGGTTTGAAACTTGTTTTAAAAGTACAGGATTTGATCGATAAAAATTCGAAGTTTAAAAATGATATTTTTAACAATCAAAACTTTGAACAAATTGTAATTGAAATTGATCCTATTTATTTAAGAAACTATTCAATTGAACAATCAAGTGTGGACAATGAATTGAACGTAAGGGGAATATATAATGGATCTATTAAAATAGATCTCTATGAGGCATTGATTATTCCATTAAATTTATATCCTACTACAGTAACTCATGAGATGATTCATTTTGTTTTTCATCAATTAAGAAATAAAAAATCATTTAATTCTTTTAATAGGCTTTTGTATAGAGCAAAAGAGGATACGATACTTGGTGAATCTACAACTTATAGAAAAATATTAAGCTCTGAAGAACTTTATACACATGCATCTGATTTAGTTCAAACGTTAAAAGGATTTAAAATTAATCAGTTTAAGAAAGATGAAGTGATCCATAGATTTAATCAAATTAGAGATAGGAAAAATACAATTTATGATATCAATCGAATTATTTTGAAAGAATTAGAAAGTCCAAAACAATTAGAGTTAACTTTAGTTCATTCAGGAATCATAAGAATTGATTTTGATAAATTTAATTTAGATTTTTATTTTCCTGATTTGGTTAATAGGTTAATTCGCTCTGAAACTTTAAGTAATGCAGATTTTAGATTTGTAAAAAATGAACTTAAATCTCATCTTAAAGAGTTAAATCGATTAGAAACAATTTATGATGATATTTTAAGTTTAGAGAAAAAATTTCTTGAAAATCACCTCTTAATGGATGGATTGATAAAAGATGCAGAGTTATTTGAAAAAGATCTGTTTATTACTGGAATTCTTGATTATCAAAATGACTGGTGAACAAGATTAATTTGAATTTCTATAAATTGACTAGACGTCTTTAAATTCCTAACTATAATTTTTTTATGGAAAATTTTATAAATAATATGTTCTCAGGTGAATTAATTACTAAGAAAGCAACAGAATATCTTGATTTAGGAATCGATTTTATTCCTAAGATTTTACTATCTGTCGTTGTCTTAATCGTTGGTTTAAAGGTTATTAATAAACTTGAGGATTGGGTAAGAATTGCAGTTGATAAAGCGAATACTTCTGTTGAACTGAAACCTTTTATTAATAGTACTGTTTCGTTAATGTTGAAAGTTCTGCTGTTTTTTATTTTAGCTGGAACAGTGGGGATTGAAACTACCAAGCTCATTGCAGTTTTATCTGCTCTTGTTTTTGCTGTTGGAATGGGACTTCAAGGAAGCTTAGGACATTTTGCAGCAGGCATATTAATTTTAATATTTAGACCATATAAAGTTGGAGATGTAGTAGAAGTTCAAGGACAGCTTGGGATAGTTAGAGATATTCAGATAATTAATACCAATATTGAGTTATTTGATAAAAAAATGGCAATTATTCCCAATGGTCTAGCTATTAGTGATATTGTGACTAATCATTCATTTGATGGAGTTGTTAGAGTTGATACTGAAATTTCTATGCCTTATGCTGAAGACTTTCCTAAAGTAAAAAAAATACTTGAAGAAATAGTAAGTAATACTCCAGGAGTCCTACAAGATCCGAAACCTTTTGTGGGAATCAAAGAATTCGACTCTCATAGTATTAGACTTTCTGTGTGGCCCTTTGCTAAAATTGAAGACTATTGGGATGTATTATTTGCAGTAAATGCAAACCTTAAAAAAGCAATGGGTGAGAATGGAATTAAGGTTGCTTATTCAGAAGGTGTAGAGCTTGGTCCTATAGGCTCTTGATATTTAATTTTATCTTTCAAGTGCTTTTTCTTAATGACTAGAATTTTAGCATTTTCTTTTGATTTGTTTATTATCTGATGAAAGATATTTCTTTTAAAATTATAAAATTGCCCAGAAGTTAAATCTTTAAAGGTGTTTTCAATTTGTATCGTCACTTTTCCAGATAAAACGTAAACAAATTCATCAGTATCAAAGAGCCTATCCTAAAACCTTTATATATAAAAATAGGCTGCAATACCCTTCCTACGTCGTCTTCCACCTAAAACGTTCTCGACGTGGCTCTAGCCACGCCTGCGATCCTTTTAGATTTCATCCTAGTATAAAGGATATTTCGCTCAATTTTTACCGCGTAAAAGGTTTTAGGACAGGCTCTAAATGTGAGTGAAAAGCTGATGATTTTTCATTAGGTTTTAACTCATCCTGATGGATAAAAAAATCTTCTCCAGATTCTAGAATTTGAGAATGGCAGTACTTATGCCTCATAAGGTTTTATGAGGTAAACTCTCAATTTTTCCAGATTGGGTGACTTCTATATATTGAAGTTTTCTCTGAAGCTCACTAATATTTGCTGCACCTGCATATGTTAGGCCTGACCTCAGTCCTCCAACTATATCTGCAATTATATAAGCTTCATTATTTGAAGCAGGTATTTCGGTTGAAACACCTTCCGCAGTTTTCCAATCAGGCATTTTTCCTTTGTAATCTTCTTGAACTTCTAAGCTTGCCATTCCTCGATATTTCTTAAACAGTTTTTTAGATCCGTCAGATAATATTTTTTCAAAAGTTTCTCCAGGAGTAGGGCCAGTTCCTGCCATCATGGAGCCAATCATAATAAAGTCAGCACCGAATGCTAAAGCTTTTACAATATCGCCAGGAGTTCTGATTCCTCCATCAGCAATAATTGATCTATCACATCTAGCACATTCTTGTATTGAACTAAGCATTGGAACACCGAATCCAGTTTTTATTCTAGTAGTGCATACAGAGCCTCCACCAATTCCAACTTTAATGATGTCTGCTCCCTTGCTTGCAAGATAATCAGCACCTGCATAAGTAGCGACATTTCCACCTATAATACATGATTCTTTTCCTAATAACTCTCTGAGTTTTTTAAGCATCTTTCCAATATACTTCGCATGAGCATGAGCAACATCTATGCAAAAATAATCAGCGCCAGCATCTTTTAGTGCCTGAGCTCTTTCGAACTCATTTTCATTACATCCTACAGATACTACTACTTTGCCTGAGCATTTTTTAAATTCTTCTATGTTTCTTTCAATGCTCATAAACCTATGCATGAATCCAATTCCACCTTTTTCATGCATAAAATTAGCCATTGAACTTTCTGTAATTGTGTCCATATTGGCAGTCATAATAGGAACTTCTAAAGTAAGCTTTCCAGTTCTATCTGTACTTTTAGTTTCTACAATTTTTCTTGATTCGTAATGGTTATAACTTGGAACTAATAAGACATCATCATAAGTGATTGCTTTTTTACTCATCTTTTTCCTTAGGATAAGTGTTACAATCTATGCTCTATTCCTTTTGTAAATTTGTAAATATAGCGACAAAAACTTCATGAAAATGTAACATTTTGATAGATGATTCTCTCGTCAAAACCAATAACTTTAATGATTTCTTTTATCTTTTTTTCTTCTAAATAAAAAACATAATCGATTTGTGAACAAACCAGTTTCATCACAGACTCAAACTTCAAGCTGCTATTTTTTGAATAAATTTCAAACAATACAGCTATTCGGTTTAATGTATCTAGAGCTGAGTTTGCGTGAAGAGTAGAGTAGAAACCTTTAACACCCGTATTCATAGCAAGAATAAATGGATAAACTTCGTGAGATCTTATTTCTCCTAAAATTATTCGATTTAATTTCATTCGAACTGAGTACTTTAAATAGTCTGAGTAATGAATATGTTCGTTTATTCTTAGTAAAAGCCAATGAGGAAATGTTGGATGAATCTCTTGGGTATCCTCAAGAACTATAACATTCTCATCACGTGAAAAATTTCTAAGCATTGACTGGAGGAAAGTTGTTTTACCGGAACCACTTTTCCCAGAAATTAAAATATTATTTAAACTTTTAAAAATATTTATAATTTTAGATGAATCTTTTTTAGCAATGAAGTCTGACGCCTCAAAGATCTTATTTCTTTTTTTTCTTAAAAAGTATTTATTATTATCCATCCCACTTGAGTGATGTAAGCACGAAATTCTAAGCTCACATGAATCGATAAATTTGTTAAATGAGACAAACGGAGTAAATGGGTTAAATTTAATGTTTTTTTTTAGACAGAGAATTTCAAAAGAGAGATCAATAATATCTTGAGGTATATCAAGTTTCGTTTCATGAATGTTAGAACCGTCATCATAGATAACTAATTTATTGTTATGGATAACAAGTTCTTCAAAATCTAAATCTAGTAAATCTTTTAAATAAGAAAAGTTAATAAGATTATTAAATAAATTTTTTTCGCATGTCTCAATTTCTGGTAGAACTCCAATATTTAAATTAGATTTAATCTTTTCAATCATAAGCCGTCTCCAATTTATAAATGCCCATAATATATTTGTGATTTCTTTGTTCACTTTTTGAGGAGAAAACCCTCCCTAATATTGGGATTTTGTTAACTAATGGAACAGCTTCTAGATTAAATTTTTTTGTTCTAAGTAAGACGTCAAATAAAATCTTGAACTTTGAGTTAAGTTGAACATATTTTTCATTCTCAATACTAGAACCTGAAATGGTGCTTCCCTGGTTTTTTGTAGAATCAATCTGATACTTTAATACTAGTTTTTCTTTTTGACTTTTAAGATGATAACTAAAAATAAATCCTGAATCTTTCCAATTTGTCTGAAGTATATCTCTTGATTGATTTATAAATGGAGTGCTTTCTCCAATTCTTATTTTTCCTTTTGAATTTAATATTAACCTCACTTCAGGTTCAGCGATTGTTTTAATTTTATAACTTGTATCTTGAACTTTTATTTGATTGTTTTTAATTAATGAATATGCTCCATGGTCAATGAAGTTCATCAAAGAATTTTTGAGTAAATAAAGACCTAGTTTGATTTCTCTTCCATCTGATCTTTGTATTTCAAATAATTTCAGAGTTAATTTATAATTTTGATAAAGTTCATTTGAAGAAAAATGAGATAACTTAATATGATATTGCTTTTTAATTTCATCTTCTAGCGCCTTATTTTGAGCTAAAGAAAAATATTTACAGTGAATTTTTTGATCTAAAACTTTGCAAGAATACTCATTAAGATGATGTTCATAAAATTTCCCATATACTCTAGAGATGATTGTGTTAATTAGCTTTTTTGAAAGAGTTGTTTGATTGATAATTTCTTTTTGATTTTCATTTATAACTTTAAATACTTCTTGATAAGTTACTAGATCACCTATTTTCTGAGTAACAAATATTTTATTGCCTGCAGTTTTGTATGCGATTTGGAGTTTTTTTAAATGAAGTAAGATCTTGGCATTTTTTAGGCCTTCTCTTTTTGAAATTACATATAGATGAAGATGTTTTTTCCCAGATCTATCTTTAATGAGAATATCGCTAAATCCCATTCTTTTTCCTTTGATATAGAGTTTTTGCTCTCTTTTTAGATACCTAGCTGAAATGACCTCATTATTGCCTATTGAAAAATGCTGCAACGATTTAGCTGGAATAGAGTATTGTTCTCCTTTTGACATAAAAATTTCGCTTTGCGAAAAAGAGGGGATTGCTGTGATGAGTAATGCTTTGACAATATACGTAAATTGGGAGAAATTTAGTGATCTAATTTTAAAGGTAAATATTATGGCATCACATACTAAACAACTTAAAGTAATCAGAAAAAATAAGAGAAAGAAGCAAGGGACTAGAAGAAAAGCCGCTAATAGAAATAAAGGAACTACTCCTAAGTTTTCTATCCACCAAGACAAGTAATTCATTTTTTTCTCCTAAATCTTTTATAAGCAATATTTAACAAGCTCTTGTTTGCATAAATTTTTCTTTCACCATTAACGAAACAGATTAATAAAACGTTTTTTTCTGTGGGACTTAAACATTCCTTGATTCTATTCTCTATGCTGATTAGACTCTCATCTATTTGAAATAAAGATTTAATTTGATCTTTATCTTTTTTTATTTCTTGAGAGTAGTTGTCATATTCAATTAGAAATGGAGTTGCTAATGAGTATTGATAAATTAAAAATGCACTAATAATTAATTTCATACTTTACCTTCTGAATGACTTTTTTTTCTTTTGAACTAGGAGAAAGGAATATTGATCCGACTAAAATATTAATGATAATTAGAAATTTAACTTTTTTTGATGTGGCCTTCATAAGAGGCCACTGTAAATAAATTGAAAATGACTAACGAGTCTTTTATTGAAGTATTTTATTTTTGAATTTTTTATCTGATCTTAATTGATTTATTTATTCTCTTAGTTGATGCCTCAATTTTCTTTTCCAAGTTTTCTCCAAATTCCCTTACTGCAAATAGACAGAAAACACCTATAAGCCCTGTTACTAATACATACTCCATTAAGGCCTGTCCCCTTGCGTTAATTTTCTTTTTCATATAGTACTCCTTTGTTTTTTAGATATGAATGCAATTATTGTTTAAATTTCAAACGAAGAACTTGTTGAATTTACATGGATGGAACATAGTATTTTACTAATTAACTAAAGTTATAGAAAATAAAACCTATAGAGTGGAGATCATATGAATCAAGATAAATCATTTGTGTTTAATCGAATAGAACTTGCTGTTCTTATTCTATTTTTCCTAATTGCTTCAGCTACAGCTTTTATTTTAGGAATTAGATTTGGTGAACAATATTATTGGGCAGAAAATAAATCTCCATTTATCGAGGGTAAAATAGTCCAGACTAATAGTGGAGATGACATTACTCTCGACTCAATTAATAGAATTTCTTCTAGTTCAGTAAAAGTCGAGAATCTTGAAAAGAAAATAATTACTCCTGGGGGAGAAGAACTTCAAGAAATAGACGTAGACGATGCAACATTTAAAAAACTTCAAATTGAGCTTGCTAAGCTAGAAAGAAAAAAAGAAGATGAGGCCAGTTTAAAAGCAATTAGTACTGAAGTTAACGCTCTGAAAATGAACCATTCAGATCATTTAGAAAAAGAACTAACAAAAGAATTAGATCAAGCATCATCTATGGAATTACTGGAAGAAGAAGAGAAGTCAATTGATGAACAGCTTGAAGAGGCAGTAGCAGAAGCTGAAGCGCAAATTGATAGAAGTGTGATTGATGGAATCAAAGATGAAATAGATCAAAAGATTATTAGAGCAGATGATTCACTTGTAGGAAAATTTACTATTCAATTAGGCTCTTTCCAAACTTATCAGGAAGCTAAGAGTTTCTCTGAGAACTTTGTAGCTAGAAACTATAGACCTATTATTAATCAGGTTGATCTAGGAGATAGAGGAACTTGGTTTAGAGTTGGGCTTGGAATCTTTGATACTGAAGCTTCAGCTAGAAAATACAGAAATAGAGAAGCTTCTTTATTTGATGGTCAAGATACATACATTAATATTATTGAATAATAAGAGATCTTTTAAGTTCAGTTTAGAAAATTTAAGTTTCATAAATTTTAAGACTTGGTAAGCTAGAATTATTACTAAGGATAATTTATGAGAATATTGTTTTTACTTCTTTCATTTAGTTTATTTAGCTCTGTTGAATATGTTGGCAAAAACTCTACAGAAGCTTATGTAGACTTCAATGCTTATCAAATTTTTCCAAGAGGACTATCTCAATCTAAAATTTTAGATAGATTATATCAAAATACTAAATATCTTGTGGGGCCAATGAAATTAGGAAAATATCCAGCAGGTATAAGAGGTGGATATAAAATAAAATTAAGATATTTTCAAAAAATTAATAGTCAAATTAAAGTTCACTACATTCTTTCCGGGAAAATGGTTTTGAAAACAGGTGCTCCAGGCATTTATGATTTTTACGTTTTGAATAACCCGAATGAAGCTCAAGAAAAAGGAAAGAACTGTAGTTATAAACCCAATGAGCCTTGGTGGTATAACTGGGTACCTTGGAACAATTGTAATCTTAAACGTGATGAAGATTATCAAGTTGTTTCAATGAAAGTGACTCGAATCCCTAATACAACGAATTCATTTCCAGAATATAATAGATTGTTAGATCAAGATAAAAATTTAAGAGTTGATATTTTCTTTGGTATGGCCAGGTATAATTCTTTTCCTTGGGATCCATTCCAAACTACTGATGTATCTGGATCACAATATCAAAAAGTTAGGAAACATTTGTTAAAGCTAGGATTTGAGGCGAATAAATGGTCCGAAGAAGATATACATCAACTTTATAGACCCAATGATGGTCATTATCCTTATATCGAAGAATTTATTTTAAATGGAGACTTTGCAAAGTTAAAGATCAGAATGTTTTATGGAGATACTGGATTCGATTATACGTCTAAAGCATTTCATTATTTTTACAAAGATTCATTAGAAAATTCTTCAGTTTTATTTTATGGAGGACATTCAGGACTAGGATCGAATATAAATATTTCTAAAGTCGAAGCCAAAAGAAAATTTAAAATTAAGGCCCCAAAGGATAGATATCAAGTTTTTTTAATAGAAAGTTGCCTTCCTTATTCTTATTACACACAGATGTTTCATGACTGGAAGAAAAGTAAAAAAGATCCACTCGGAACTAAAAACTTAGATGTTATTGCTACTGGTGGAGATGTGACTTACTTCAGTGTAATTGGAACAGATTTTAAGTTTTTAATAAGTTACTTTACGAAATTTTCTAAGAATGGTGAATGGACAAGTTACCAGCAAATGACTAATGATATCTTTTTTTCGAGAGCACTTTTTGGAGTATCAGGTGATGAAGATAACCCTAGTGCTCCTATATTTTAAGTGAAAGATATTCTGTTTCTTGGATTGGGGCATATTGGAAAGATTTTTGCTCAACAATATAAAGATAAATTTAATATCGTTTCAACTTACGATTCAACTTCTAAGAAAATTAATAATATTTCAGAATATCAATTTAGTTTAGGAGATGATATCCCTTCTGAATTATTAGGTGAGTTTTCGACTGCTATATTTTCATTTCCTCCAAGAGATTTGTACATGAATTTTCTTAAAGAATTTATGCCTCAATCTAAAGCTGATCATTTTGTTTTTATTAGCTCTATTTCTGTTTATGGCAATGGAATTATTAGAGAAGGGGACTTGAAAAAGGGGACTTCTCACAATGCAAGGATTTTAATTGAGTTAGAGGATTATATTCAAAAATATAAAAGAATCTCAATAGTTCGTCCGGGAGGTTTGATAGATGACGAGAGACATCCCTCTAAATTTTTAAAAGATAAAGAGTTGCTTCTTAATTCTGAGGGATATTTAAATCTCGTTCATTCAAAAGACCTGGTAGGCTTTTTGAATTTTTTGGTCGAAAACCGAATCTTGGGAGAGTTTAATTTAGTTTCTTCTACTCCTATTAATAGAGGTAAGTTATATCAAAAATATTTTCCTAAAATAAAAAAAGACGGTAAGAAAGAAGAAAGAATCATTTTGAATGAAAAAGCCAAGAACTTAGGCTTTAAGTTTGAGCATGATGACTTAAAAGTATATTTAAATCTTTATAAAAATGTCTAAATTTTATTCACTAGTCAAAATAGTTTGCATCACAATCCTGTTTACAAATTATACAAGTTTATAAGTATTACTCTATGTACATATTATGTGGCATTTAGAATGCTACACTCTGTTTATGGAACAAGAAAAATTTTATGTTGGAAAAATCAAGGAGCACCTATCTCTTAAACAAAAGGTAAACCCTAGTTATTCTTTGAGAGCTTTTTCAAGAGATTTGAATATTCATTGTTCAACATTGAGCCAGATTATTCGTGGAAAGCGGGCCTTGCCAATAAAAAGAGCTGAAGATATTGCGGAAAAGCTAAAGCTTTCTCCAAAAGATCGAGCACTTTTCACTGAAAGTGTGAAGGCAAGGAAAACTCTTCTTGATTCAATTGATGTTTCAATGATTGAAAATAGACATTATGTGGATGAATCTCATTATGCGATTATTTCAGAATGGGAATATTTCGCAGTTCTAGAAGTTTTTGATCTTTCTCATCAAGATGTTTCTATAAAAGCTATTGCTGAAAAACTAATGATTACTGAAATGAGATGTAATGTAGTCGTAACGAAGCTCTTGGAGTTGGGATACTTAGAGAGAGACTCTAGCGGTGATTTAGTTAAAGCTGTTAAAGATATAGAAACTTCTGATGAAATAATTAATTTGGCCCTTCAAAAATCTCATCAAGAAACTCTCGAAATGGCCATTGAGAAAATTGAGAATGTTGCGGTAGAAGATAGAAGTTTTAGTTCTATTACAATGT
>JAHDHG010000157.1 GCA_020631435.1 Bacteriovoracaceae bacterium
CGTGTAATATTTTAGCGAAAGCTATTCATAGAACTTATAATAACGATTCTGTTAGTTCTTTATTTGTATGATTAAGTTAGTTGTAGGAGTTGGAAATCCAGGGTCTGAGTATGAATTTACTAGACATAATATTGCTTGGATTATTTTTGATCAGCATCCAGATGTAAATTCGTCTACTTGGAAATCTAAGTGGAAGTCTGAATATACAGATGTACGATTAGATGGTGAAAAAAGATATTTTCAAAAACCTATGACTTTTATGAATTTAAGCGGCGAAGCTGTGAGGCCTCTTTGTGATTTATATAAAATTCTACCAGAAGAAGTGATGGTTATTCATGATGATTTAGATTTAGACTTTGGAGTAGTAAAGTTTAAGTTTGGTGGTGGTTTAGCAGGACACAATGGATTAAAGTCAATTTCTAAGCATCTTGGAACTCATGATTATTATAGAATGAGAGTGGGTATAGGAAAGCCTACAAGAGGTTCCGTAAGTTCTTGGGTATTATCAAGTTTTAAAAATGATGAAATAAAAGATTTAGAAAAATTAATGATAGGTTCAGTTCAAGCATTAGATGATGCGATGAAGTTAGATTTTAAGAAATTACAAAATAAATATAATAAGAAAAATTTTATTTTAGATAAGGAATAATCATGGGATTAAATTGTGGAATTGTAGGTTTACCAAATGTTGGAAAATCAACTATTTTTAGGGCCATTACTGCTGCTCCAGCAGAAGCTGCGAACTATCCGTTTTGCACGATAGAGCCTAACGTTGGGAGAGTTGAGGTGCCAGATTCCAGACTTAATAAAATAACAGAGTTTATTAAGCCACAAAAAACAATTCCTTCAGTTGTTGAATTTGTTGATATTGCAGGACTTGTTAAAGGAGCATCTAAAGGTGAAGGTTTAGGAAATCAATTTTTAGGTCATATTAGGCAAGTTGGAGCTATCTGCCACGTTGTAAGATGTTTTGATGATCCTAATGTTGTTCATGTTGATGGAAAGATTGATCCTTTATCTGATATTGAAACAATTAATTTAGAGCTTGCTTTAGCTGATCTTGAAACAGTGTCGAAGAGAGTTTCAAATTTATCAAAGATGCTTAAGTCTCATGATAAGAAAGTTAAAGAAAAAGCTCTTATCGCTCAGCCAGTGTTGGAAATTTTGCAAAAAACTCTAGAGGAGGGAAAACCTGCAAGAAGTATAGATTTGGATGAAGATCAATTAGATGCGATTAAAGACCTTCATTTAATTACTTTAAAAAAAGTTCTCTATGTATGTAATGTTGATGAAGACGCTGTGTCTGATGGTAATGATCATGTGGAAAAGGTGAGAAAATATGCTGAAGCTGAAGGAGCTAAACACATAATTATTTGTGGAAAAATTGAATCTGAGATAGCGGATCTTGATACCAGAGAAGAAAAAATGGAGTTTCTTGAGAGTATAGGGCTTGAAGAATCTGGTTTAGATAAGATGATTAGAGAAGGGTATGATCTTTTAGATTTATCTACATATTTTACTGCTGGAGAAAAAGAAGTAAGAGCATGGACTTTTGAGAAAGGATATAAAGCTCCTCAAGCTGCAGGTGTGATTCATACAGACTTTGAGAGAGGATTTATTAAGGCAGAAGTTTATCATTGCACAGATCTATTTGAGTTACATACTGAGCAGAAAGTAAAAGAAGCTGGAAAATTTAGGATAGAAGGTAAAGAATACGTAGTTAAAGATGGTGATGTAATGCATTTTAGGTTTAATGTATAATTAATTCATGAAGATCTCTTTAATAGTATTGTTCTTATTTTCTTTGGTTTTTTTTTTCACTCCAAGTGAAAAGCCAGCCAATAGAGAAATTAGTTCTTATATTCCAAGTAAATATCCAATCTCTTCTGATGAAAATATAAATATTTTTCTTGTGATGGGATTAACTAGAGAAAAAAGACATTGGGGCAAGGACGTCTCTAAAAAAATAAAAAAATTTTTTCCTAATTCAAATTTAATTTTCATGGATTTGCCTGGTGCAGGTGAGTTAAACGAGATCAATTCTCCAGAAACTGTTCCTGAGTATGTTGAAATAATGCGTGAGAAATATAAAGCTAATGTGAGTGATTCTGGTAAAAATATTGTGATTGCAACATCTTTATCTGGATTAATAATTTCAGATTGGGCTTATAGATATCCTGAGGATTTTCAAAAAATTGTATTAGTTTCTACAGCTTATAAAGGAACTTGTGGTTTATTTGAGAGAGCGAAAATAGGTGTTTTGCCTAAACTTATTGAGATTTATTTGCAAAAAAATATAGAAAAAAGAGAAAAAAAGATCTTGAGCATCAATACTAATAACTTTCCTGAAAAAAAGTATCTACTTGATGAATATGTAGAGATTCAAAAAAGTAGACCCATGAGTGCTGAAAACATAAAAAATCAGACTTTTGCAGGAAAAAATTATGTATTTGAAGGAGATATTCAATCTGATGTCTTATTATTGGGATCTAAAAAAGATCGATTAGTAGATTTTAATTGTTATTATAAGATGGCAAAAGAATATAATTTTTCATTAAGTCTTAATGAGTCTTCGGGTCATGGTATTCCAATTGATGCCCAGGATTGGCTTTTTTTAGAAGTTCAGAAGTGGTTGGATTCAAATAAGAGATAATATTTTTAAATACAATCCTCATAAGAATGATATTTGATGATAAAAGAATTTAGATCCTTTTTTGAATCTAAGAGGTCCATTGTAGTAGTATCCGAAGAATAAAATTGAGCTTGTTTTATATCTCCATCTCCAACATTCTCAATATGAATTCTAAAATCCTCACCGACAAATGGCCCAATAACTCCGCCATCAGTGTTTTCCCAATATTTAAATCTTCCATGGTAAAGTTGCTCTTTTGAAGTCTTTGCTTCCAAGGTAAGTTCTCTTTTATCATCAGAGAAAATAACTTTATCTTTAAAATCGTTATCCGAAGTTGTGATGTCCCAGCGAACACGATTTTCTTCAGATCCTCCTTCGTCAATATTATGAAAGAAGAAGAGAGTCAGGCCTTCATTGCCTTGATAAAAAAAGACTGTCGATTGGAAACCTTTTGGTTTTGGTCCAAATATTGGATGAGCAGAAAAGCTGAAATAATTATAATTATCTACAGCTGAAATATCACCTTGATATGCAACAAATGAGCCTTTAAATGAATCTTCAACTCCATCATTGTCATCATCTAGCCAAACTCCTAAACGTGTACCTTCTTGGCAGTTAGGGTGAATACTATTTTGAATGACTAAGTTCGTGTCTTTAATTCCACATGAAAGAAGTACTACTAATAGAGCAATATATTTCATGTGTATACGATCGGTGAATTAGCAGAAGACTTTAGCTTAACCCCTCATAATCTCTCTAGAAATAACTAACCTTTGAATCTGAGAAGTCCCTTCATAAATCTGAATAAGCTTCGCATCTCTCATAAGTTTCTCAACAGGATACTCTTTTGAATAACCATAACCACCATAAATTTGAACGGCATTGGTGGTATTTTCCATACATGAGTCTGCTGCATAAGCTTTTGCGAAACTTGCAACTTTTGAATTTTTTAAACCTTGATCTGCCATCCAGGCTGCTTTATAAGTAAGAAGTCTAGAAGCTTCAGTTTTCATGGCAATATCAGCGATCATTGCACCTACTGCTTGATGAGCCGCGATTGGTTTTCCGAATTGATGTCTTTCGCTTGCATATTGTTTAACAGAGTCTAATGCTCTCCAAGAGCCTCCAACTGCCGAGCTTGCTACAAGTGGTCTAGAATGATCAAGAGTTTTCATGGCAGTGATCCAACCACTTCCTGGTTCTCCTAACATATTAGACTTTGGAACTTTAACATTATTAAAAGTCATCGCTCTAGTATCACTTGCTCTATGGCCCATTTTATCTTCTTTCTTTCCAATTTCCACTCCATTAGTACCTGCTTCGACCACAATACAACTTATTCCTTTATGTTTTAATTCAGTATCAATTGTTCCATAAACGACAAATAGATCTGCATACCCCGCATTGGTAATCCACATTTTATCTCCATTAATAATCCAATGATCACCACCATCTTTAAATGTAGTTTTTATTCCTGCTGCATCAGATCCATTATTTGGTTCAGTTAAACAAAATGAAGCAATCTTAGGAGCTTCAGTAAATGGAGTTAAGAATTTTTTCTTCTGCTCATCATTACCTGTAATTACTATTGGGAGCAAGGCCAAATCATTCGCCATCATTGAAGTGTTGATTCCCATGCATCCATAAGCTAAAGCTTCACAGATAATAACTGCATCTAAGTTACTGAATCCAGCACCACCATATTCTGATGGAATACAAGTATTAAGTAATCCAAGTTCCCATGCTTTTGAAATTAACTCTTTTGGAAATTCACCTTTTTCATCTAACTCACCTGCAATAGGAATCATTTCATTTCTTGCAAATTTTAAAGCTAGTTCTTGGAATTGCTTTTGATCATCTGTTAATTCAAAATTCATATTTATCCTTCAATTGGTTTTGCCCAAGATTCAAAATCTAAAGGCATTTCATAATGTTTTTTAATTATCTCATAAAAAGGTAATTCTTTTAAAGGCTCGACAACAAAACTTCGTTTAGACCAAGAATGGTGAGGTATGACTAAATTTTTACTTTCGTAAAATAAATAATCCCAAAAGATTATATCTATATCTATATTTCTAGGGCCCTTCTCAATTTTTTTTTCTCTACCCATGAGATTTTCAATATTTTTTATATATTTAAATGTTGAGTTTGGACCAATATCATCGGGAATTTTAAACTCAAGTACTTGATTAAAAAAATCATCTTGCTTTAAGTATTCAACTGGTTCAGATTTATAAATTCTACTTTCTGAAATTAATTTAAATTTTTTTAATAGGTATTCTTTTGCTTTATTTAGATTAAAAACTGAATCTCCAACATTTGATCCAGTCGCAAGAATTAAACTCATTTCTTTTTATTTTTCTCGTAAGTTTTTTTATATTTTTCAAAAATTGAAGGTAGTGTTTTCTCAGTGGTTGGTGGTTTCTTTACTCCACATGAAAATACAAAGAAAAGAAGTAAAAATTTAAAAACCAATTGTTACCCCTGCATACGATACATCAATCCCACCACTTAAAGTGAAAAACCATCCAGGCACAAATCTTTTATGTAAAGTTAAACCAGCTGAAGGTCTAAATCTTATCGCCTCTCTTATTAAATCAACTTCTGCGTTATACTG
>JAHDHG010000012.1:0-11494 GCA_020631435.1 Bacteriovoracaceae bacterium
GATACCCATAGTAGGGATTTCATAATCTTTTTCAACATTTTTAATATAATTAGCTTGGCTTAACTTTAAATAAATTTTTGAGTCACTTGAAACTTGATAAAAATTTTCAAAAATATCGCTCTTACCAGAGTACATTTTTTCAATTTTGGAATCTTTGAAATCTTTTTTTAAAAGAGATAGATCATGATTTGATTTTAACTCTACAACATACTTAAATTGAGTATTAGACAAAAGTGATAGTGAAAAAAGAAAGCTCCATAATAAAGATATTTTAAAAATCATAATATTCTATCCTGTAGCCAGTTAATATAAAATTGTCCTCTTAACATCGGCGCACTGGTTCCTTCCAGTTCAAGTTCTCTTTGTCTCATAATATTAATAACTTGCTGAGTAGGACTCGCCAGAGTTTCATTACCAAATGTTCCAAAATCATTAGAGCTTAACTTTTGATCACCATTTTCATCTCCAACTCTAAATCCATTCAAAGTAGCCCTGGCATACATGTTTTCCTTGCCTCCAACTAAGACACTAATTCCAGGGAGAGTAAGAAATTCATCTGCTTTGGTGAATAAATCAATCAGCTGATCGGAGTACTTATTTAATTCAGAAGAGGAGTTTATTTTCTTCACTTTATTTAAGGATTTTAAAAACTTCCTTAACTGAGGAGTTTTTGGAGCATCTTCAGCTGCTAAAGTTTCTGATTTACTATTATGCCTTCTAAAAATTTCAATAATATCTTTCTCTTCTAAGGCCAAAACATGATTGATAGCATCACTTGAAAAAAACATATTAAATCCAAGATCATAGAGAAAGATTTCTTTTGTTTGAGCAAGGACTCTTTTTGAAAATAGCGGATATCTATATTTTTTAGTTAAATCATCTATTTCTTTTTTTACTTTTTTATGTTTTCTTTTCCATCCATTCCAAGTTCTTTGAATTCTGACAAAAGGCTTTTCGATCTCATCTTCTTTGACATAAGATTCAAAAATAGAAATTTTATTTTTGGCCCTTCCCATAAATGTATTTCCTGGGTTTCGACTCGTTAAGCCATAACTCATCCTTCCGTCTTGAATAATTGAACTGGCAAGGCCATCAATAATATCTGTAGCATAAGATTCGTAATCTATACCCTCAGATTTTCCTTTGTATGCTCTAAAGAGATCAACTCTGTCTTTATTGGGTGAGTAGACAGAAATTTTATTTTTAGATTTCAAATAGTTATATCTGAATACAAATATTCCAATTCTTTTAGTGTTTTGTGTAAATTTATGATGAATTTCATAAGGTTTTTTGATTTTATTCATTGCTCTTAGTGAGTTTTTTGAAAATATATCTTTAATGGCAAGTATCTTTTTTAAATCATCTTTGTCTTTTAAAACTACATTATAAAATTTAGTCTTGGATCTTCCTTTCACTCCTTCAACGATTCCTTTTAAAACAGGAACAAATGCATTCATCTCTAAAGACAATTTTACTTTGCTTACATTTCCAAAATCTTTATAAATATGAAAAATTTTCTCTGATCTTCTGATTATATGAGTTCTAGATACAACATACTTTTGAGCACCTAAATCTAAATCTGTTCTGAGGACATCATAAAGTTTTGCACCAACACCACCATTTAGACCAACAACTATTGAATCAGATATAATCAACGATTCACCAATTTCTAAGTTCTCATTGAGATTACTTAAGAAGGCCCCAAAATCTTCTTGAGTAAGGTTTTCTTTATTTTTGAGATTAAAGATCTTGCTTTGACCTCTTCCCATAATGTTCTTAAAAGGAGTTTTTAATGCCTTTTTTATACTAAGAATTGGTTTTACATGAGTATATCTTCTGCTCACATGAACTTTAGTGCTTGCATTAACATCTACTGGTAATAATCGCCTTTGAACTTCACCAGTTTGAGTTATTCCATTTTTTCCGATTCTTCCATATACACCAGATAAACCACCATATAATCCAACTCCAAGATAAACACTTACAGAATCAGCGAGTTGAATAATATTATCAGTTCCCAAATAATTACCTGCGATGACTTCTCTTGATATTCCAACACCACCATTTGGTGTAATAAATGAATATTTTTCTACAGCAGTTTTTAAAGGTTGATTATTTTGTAGAACCTCTGCAAGTCTTTCACCAGCTTTTGAATTTATTTCTTCAATTTTATTTCTGTAGCCACCACTCATAAATGGTGTGTTATTAAAAGCACTTACCAGGTATTGAACACCTTGGTTGATTAATTTTGATTGAAAGAATGCTGACATTTCAGCAAATGAAAGAATTGAGTCTGGATCGGGATAATCTAGTCTTCTTCCGTACCCTTCAAAAAATTCTCTTTTTACATTTCCATTTTCTACTATGCCTAATTCATCAGTGTAATTAGCATCTACTCTAAAAGTTTCTGCAGGAATATCAAATAATAAAGCAAGATTGTTTCTTTTTGATTTTAGTTTTTCAAAGATAACTTTTTTCACAGGAGAGGGCAGGGAAGATGCATCTGCGATAGCTTCTAAGTCTCTTTCTTTTAAATCTAGTATCTTTTGAGCAATCCACTTAGCATCATCTAAACCCGTTTTAAAATTAGATTCAAACTGAGTAAAGAGAACAATTTTTTCTCTAATGATTTCACCAACTTCCCATCTCATGAGATTGACGTTCTCTGGAATTGAAGTAAATGCATAAGCTACTAAAAGAGCATTAAATATTCTTTTGTTCTCGGATAGCAAAAACTCAGGCAATACTCCAAGTGCTAGATTAAGTGTCACGTTTTGCTCTTCTAAGATGACGACATCTTGAAGAGATACAAGTTTTTCTTCTTTTTTTATGATCCATCTTCCTGAATCTTTCCCTATAGAAAATTCAAGGTCTGATACAAAAGCTTCAAGTTCTTCATTGTTTTTGAATTCAACAACTAAATTCTTTAAGTGCTTCATTCCAGGAACTTTATACCCGATTTTTTGTAATAACTTCCTAGCTACTAATAGGTTATGCGCAATTGGACTAATATATACTTGATAACTTTTCCCTTGATTTTTTTTAGTTAGGAATCGATAAAAATCTGTTCTACTCAGTGATGATGATACATATTGAAGTTTATCAAATTCTCTTATATCAGGAGAAATCGATTCAAATCCAGTTTTTTTCCATACATCACTATCTTCAGGGTCAATTTGAGATAAATCCCACGATCCATTTGAGAGATCGTTTCTTTCTTTAAATAACTGGTAAGCTTCTTGAGGAGTAAGGTTTTTACCATCTAGTGAAAGATCACTAGCTGGATAAGATCCGATGATTTTATCAATGCTATAGGTGAAATTTTGAGAAAATAGAGAAGCAGAGATAAATAAAAGTAGATAGATTTTTTTCAATTTTTTCCTCAATATATTTAATTAAAGACGTTGAAATACACCTTTAATAGCTGCTTATAACATTCTAAAAATATATGCTGAAGTTTAATTGAAATTTTTACTTGATGAAGAGATGACGCAAATAGTAAAAGCCGAAGAACTTAGTCTTCGGCCATTTAATCATGAATTTAAATTTGTTTTAATCTGCTAGTTTTTTCGCTAGATCATAATTCATACTTGGATCGATTTTTTGAAGCTCTTTTACAAAAGCTTTTCTTCTTTGTTTCTTGACCCATAGAAATCCTTTTATTCTATTCATCTCCTTAACCATTTCCTTAGAAAGTTTAGAGAAAACATCTTGAGTACTTTTTGTCATTTTCCCACTTATTTTTAGACCTTGATATTGAATTTGGATTTTTCTAAGAATAGATGCATCAACCTCTCTTTGTTTTTTCCAGTTAAGTTTATAAGCAATCTCTTGATCTAATTGGCCTAATAATTTTCTTGAAACTGATTTTAAATCTCTCTTTAGATCCTCTCTCATTTTTAGGGTTGGATTTGATGCTAGTCTTCCAAAGTATTCAACGATATTGTTTGTTTGGTTTCCTGTACTTTGAGATTTCCTAGATGAATCTAGAACTTTTCCATTAATCGCTACTTCTGCGATGATGTTTAAACTTCTAGAATTAATAGTACTTAATATATCTAGTTCACTAATTTCAACATTGACTACTCTTACTTCGCCTCCATCAAGCTCTTCTGTTTCTGCGGAATACTTTTTACCTTGTACATGAACAATCACTTCAACCATTGCTGTTGTTGATTTAGTAGAAGGATTTTCTATTTCTACCAAAACTCCACCGGCTCCATCTAGAGATGAGATTTTTGGAGTGACAGATACAATCTCTGCAATTTCATTAATATCTATGACTTGAACATCACTTGTTACGACCAAATCTGAAACATCTAGGTTTCCTTGCAAACTCAGTAGCACTTCTGCATAAGAATCGGGCTTCATTCTAGAATCTATCTGACCAATATAAGAAGTCTCTTGATTAATACTCGATAACTTTGGTACTGTTAAAGTTGATGATCCTAGAGGATTAATTCCTTGACCACTCATTCTTGCTTGAACCTGACCAGATACTAAGCCTAAGTTTGTTGCTGAAATTTGTGCCTTAAGTTTTTCAATTGGTCTAAATATTCCATCAACATCTTGCTCTTTGATAGAAAACGAATTCAACTCAACTACAGATGAGTTTTCAAATCTATCAAAAACTATATCATACTCTTTTTTATATTGAGATTTAACAACTTGTGAGTAAACCTTTTGTGATAAATTTTTGTATTTTCTGTCATAGTGGTACTTTTCTGCTTTAATTTGAGCTACATCTTCTCCTACCATTTGCCCAGTAACTACCGCTGCAGGGTAAATCCTTGCTCCAGAAGAAGAGTATGTTTTACTTGCAAAATTGGGAGCATGAAATCTTTTATAGGCCTGCTTAAATGAGACTTTGTATGCTTCTTGTAATTTCTTTAGCTCTTCAGAATTAACAACTCTTTCAGTCATTTTATCTTTTTTATTTTTTAACACATCAGGATTGATCTCTAATTTTCCAGTACTGACAACTTTACTAGGTTTAGTATCAATTTTTGTTTTCTTCCCTGAAGATGGTAGTTTTTGTAACTTATCTTTCTTAAACGAACCTTTAGACGATACCTTATCTTTGTTTGACTGAGGTACTTTAATTTTTCCAGTTTTAGGAACTTCAATTTTAGGTTTATCTACATTACTTCCTGAAGAACTTTGAGATTTCACTTTTACCTTCCAAGTCTTCATTGCAGAATATTCATCTGCAAGTGGATGTCTACCTCTTAAGAACTTATCTAGAATTGCATTTGGATTATCCCAAGCATATTTTGCGAAATCCATTTCTCTTTCTGATCTGTGATACCTCCAAAGATCTAATCCTCCTTGGCTCTCAAAAACAGTTCCTCTATGATCACAAATTCTTTCAGCTCTATATTCTGCTCTTCTTGAAACTTCTCTTATTACTCTTGCCTCCACTCTTCTTTCAAATGGATCACTTGATCTAAGAGTTCCATCATGAATTAAATCATCATATTCAGAAGCATGATCATGCATATATCCTTCATCAAAACCTTGAAAATTTACTCTTGGATATTGATAATCTGCTCTTGGCTCTACTCTTGTTTGAGATGCTCTTCTAAATGCTTTTATCACATGATCTGTTGCAGCAGATTCTCCAACTCTACTTGCTTGATTAACCGCCCTATCTTTTGCACTTTGCATAGCTGCATTACTTGCAAACCTTTGAGCTTCTTGCATTTGATAATTTGTAGGATCTTTAGTGTAAACATATCCATCGTGAAAGCCTTGAGAATATCCATCGACACATCCAAGGAATTCACCTGCTTTAGATGCAAATTTCTTCGCCATTGCTTTGGCTGCTCTTTCAGCATTATTACAAGCTTTTAAAGCTAGTCTATCTTTTCTGTCGGCATATTTTTTACAAACTTTTTTAGCTACCTCTGAATGATTTGATTGGGCCCTTAGAGCTTGAATGTTTCCTCTGAATTGTCCTCTATTTACTTGGGCTTCAGATAACATTGAGAAAATTAGCATTGAATAAATTAGTTTTTTCATTGATCACCTCTGTAATTTGACTGATGTCTTACTTTCACTCTTACTGGGATAGTTGCCTTCTTAGCATTTGTTACAGAGAAGATTGAAAATAAAAAGATACAAGTTGCAGTTAAAAATATTGAAACCATAGCACACCCCTTTGGCTGATTTTCTTCTAGGAGACTTGAGCAATCCTTTGCTGTATTCCTTATGTAGAAATATATAGCAAATTGCGTGCCAAAAATTTTAAGCGAATTGCATGAAAATACAGTGCCTAAATGGCACTAGAGAGTCTTCTAAGTGTAAGAATGGTGTCAAAGCAACTTTTAGAATAGAAACTAAACTAAAGTAATTTTAGAAATTTCACCTTGATTTAGAAGCCTGTTAGCTGGGCCCCAAAATCCTGTCCCTCTATTAACATAAACTTGAAAATCTTTGTGTTGATATAGACCTTTTAGGTATGGCTGAACTAGGCCTACAACAGTATTCCATGGGAAAGCTTGACCTCCATGAGTATGACCCGAAAGTTGTAAATGTATTCCTAAATCCTCTGCATCAAAACAAACTTTTGGCCTATGAGCTAATAAGATTTTATATGCTTCATCTGGAGAATTATTAAATGCTTCTTTTGGCATAAATGTATGATTGATCTTCATCCGTTTTGCTGTCTTGTCAGTAACTCCTCCAATACAGATTAATTGATTATTTATCTCAATACTTTTATGAGAATCAATTAATACATTAATACCAAGATTTGATATTGCATCAATCCATGATTGAACTCCCCAATAATATTCGTGATTACCTACTACATAATAAACACCATGCTTCGCATAGAGATCTGCAAGTGGAGCGATGTCTTCTTGTAATTCAGTAGGTATTCCATCAGCAATATCACCAGTAATAACTATGATGTCTGATTCGAGTTGATTGACTTCATTAACAATTTTTTCAGTAAAATCTTTTTTTAAAGTAGGACCAATATGAAGATCAGAAATTTGAGTAATAGTGAAACCACTAATCTTTTTAAATTTCTGAGGTAGATTAATATCAACATTATCAATAACGGGGGTCATTGATTCCTTGTATCCTGAATAGGCGAGACCTCCAGCGACAGCAAGACTTCCTAAACCCATTCCTTTTTTGATGAATTCTCTTCTCTCATGAGATTGTTTTTTTAACGGGATGAGTTTTTTTAGAATGAAAAACAAAATAAAAACCCATGATATTCCTACAAATATATAACCAAAATTAGAAAATGACTGGAAATATTTTTTAGGAATGATGTTCATTCTTATGAGTATATTTCCTAAATAGAAAAGAATGAAAAAAATATCGATGAATCTTACGAGTTTTGTTTTTTTATAAGGCTCTAGAATTAATGATTTAATAACAGTTCTTAACAGATAGCTAAGTCCAACATATCCAATAGTGAAAAAGATAAAGAATGTACTCATAATTCTCTTTTTATAATTTCAGCTAGTTTAGATTCTAGTTCTGATATGTTCAAGGATAAATTTTCTTCAATCCACTTAGATAAATCCTTAGGAATTGAGGCAACGAATGTTTCATTTACTGGTTCTGGTAATTTAAGTGAAATTGCATGAAGAGCATGTCTAGGAATTTGCATAAGACCTATATCTTCACTTGTTTCTTCAAGGTCTTTAAATCTAGAAAAGACATTTGGGTCACCATTGTAAAGTTTATCTCCAAGTAGGGGATAACCGTGATGAGCTGCGTGAGCTCTTATTTGATGTTGTCTTCCGGTTTTTGGAAAAGCTAGGCCTAGTAAGTAAGCATTTTTTGATACTATTTTTTCAAATTTTGTAAAAGATACTTTTCCTTTAGCTGATCCTTTATCAAAGCAATGTGTATAGAGCTCAGGTTTAAAATTTTCAATAAATCCAAGCTCCTCTTCAGCAAGAAACGGAAAATCTTTTTTTTGTTTTTCATGTGCAATAAAAAAATATGCTTTTTTTACTAATCTATTTTCAAAAAGATCATTGGCTCTTTGTGCAAATTTTGAATTCTTGGATAAAATCATCACCCCTGAAGTTTCTCTATCTAAACGATGAACAGTACTCACTTTAAAGTTGAAATTATTTTCTATAAGAACTGTGGCTGCATAAAAAAGATGTTTTCCCGTAGGATGAGCAGCCATAAAAGGAGGTTTGTTGATCACTATATAATCATCAGTTTGCTTAATGACTTGTAATTCTTCCTCTTCTATTTCAACCCCATTAAAAACTTCATTCGGAAGATCTTTTTTATGTGTTGTAATTTGAATAATTTCTCCTTTCTTAACTTTTGTAGAGGATTTAATTTTATGATCTCGCCCAATAATTTCTACATTCTTCGCAGCGATCATTTTTTTTAATCTCTCTCTTGAAAAGGAAGTGAAGTGTATTGATAAGAATGAATCAATTCTTGAATTATGATTTTCTTCTTCTACTGTGTAGGTGACAACATATTTATTGTCTTCAAATTTAGATGTTCTTTGCACATATTCTTAGTAGCGTTTTTTTAGTAAATATTGAAGCATTCTTAGAGCTCCATGCTTAGAATATCCATAATTTTCATCTAGATTTGAAAGTAAGACCTCTATTCGTTCTTTTATATGAGCTGCGATACCATCCGAGTTTCCACTAGCATAAATAATTAGATTTTCTCCGATTTCATTTATAAGCTTCTTTTGTTCAGATCTAAATGATTCTTTTAAGCTTTTGGCAATATCAGGAAATACTTCAGTCATGATGAATTCTTTACCAGGATTATCGATACTAAAAGCTCCTAGCCTTGAGATCATATGTGATCTGAAGTCATCAGGTTTTTCAGAAATTTTAATATTATTTTCAAACTCTTGAATAAAGAACATGTCACATTCTTCAAATTTTCCAGTAACCGAATTTTTAATTTTTTCACCTTTGATATAGGCTCTAATTTGAAAAACATACTTTGAGATATAATCCTCATAAGATCGATTATCTACTAATCCAAGAGAATCCCTGACCTCTTGGTCAAATAGATTTAGAACATAATGATTAATGTAATCGATTAGCTTAATTGGATTATGATAATCACCTTGAGGTTGAAGTTGTAAGAATAAATATTCATTTTTCTTTTCACTTAATTCAGCTAAAAATCCTAAGACTTCAACAAATGTTATTAATGGATAGTCTGAACTTAAATCATAAATAATTTGTTTCATTTCTCTTGGTGATATACCAAAAAGGCCTTCATAGGTAACATCATTCGAATATTCATTTCTAATTGAATAATAGTTATTCTGGAGATTTTGTTTTTCTTTGGAAGTGAAAGTTTTTGGCACTTCGCCACTATTTAAAAATAATGCTTTTTGAAGAGGGTTAAACATAGAAATTAGTGAGCCAAGTTTTTTGTCATCATAATTATCGGCCTCTGGTTTTCTTAATCTGGTCATCACAGCCCATAAAGACAATGCCATCATTGCATGCCTTTCAAAATGCGACCTATCTTTTAAGTTTTTAATTTGATCTTGATAAATCTCAGATTCTTCCTCATGACTTAGCAGGTAGGGAACTTTTATAAAACTAAATCGTCCCCTAAATGAGTTATAATCAGGGTGTTGCTTGAAAGCATTTAAATGTAATTCATTAGTTGATCCAATTATAAATACATCCAATTCACTAATAACGCCTCCTAGATTAATTGCTGAATTTTCAAGAGTAGTTAAAAGATATTTATAACTCTCTATTGGTCTTTTTAATAAATCTGAAAATTCTAGTATTCCTCTATTGGCCATCACTACTTCACCAGAAAGAGAAAATAAGTTTAAAGACTGAAGACTTGCTGGTAAAGATGCTAATCTTCTGTCCATGGTAATCTGTTGAATATTTGCATCAACATGCATTTGTGGCTCTATAGTCACTGCAGAAGAAGATAGTTTCTTATCAATGAAAAATCTTTCAACTCTAATATGTTTATATACTTCTAAATAGTTTCCTTGATGAGATTTTAAGAGTTCATCGAAAATGAGTTTATTTCTTTTAGAAAGCTGACCGTTATAAAGATAAGATTTCTTTAAAGAATTTAAATAATCAGGGGAGTCTTTGAATAGTTTATCCAGAATTATTCTTCTTCTTTCTAACGGAATAAGAAGAATAGGGTGGTCTTTTAAATCTGATCCTAGAATTGCTGATATTTCTTTGTCTTCAATATAAGCATAAGTGTCTAGTTGAGTTTTCTTTCGTTCTTGATTAAATCCAAGACTTCCTTTTGTATAGCTATCAATTGGAAAGATCCAGCTGAAAGTATAAAGTGATCCATTATCATCTTTTGAATAATCTTCTGATGCATGAATAATTTTTTTAATGATGCTTGATTTAGAGGATCCATTTGGACCTACCAATAGAACAAATTTATTATTAAATCCTTCATCTACAAAATTACAGATATTTTGAAAAATTTCCTCTTGAGGCTGATATTGACCTTGAAGGGGGGGGAAGTTGGGAGAGCCCTTTTTAAAAAGTTTAAATGAATGATCTTCATTTTTTCCATAAAATTCAAACATATCTTTGAAGTAAACACAGCTAGGTCTACATTCTTTTCTTGGATTTTTCTCAAATAACTCCATGTAATCTTCAAATGATAAGATTCTATTTGAAATATCTTCTTTTTGAATTTCTTCTATCCATTCCATGGTTCGCCTTTAAAAAAATTAATGTTATTCTTTCATTATATATGAGAAAAATTTTATCTGTCTTAATAATCATCTTTTTATTAAGCGTTGGATTTTATTTATTGATTTCTAAGAAGGAATCAGTCCTTTCTGAAAATAATCAGAGTTTATCTCATGAAAATTGGACTGAAATAGTTGAGATTTCAAAGGATCTTAATGATATTTGGAAGTACGGAGAGTATCCATACTTAGATGAAATGCAATGCTCAACTGATTATGATAAAAGATTCGTTTCGAGAGAATTTTTAAAATGTAATGCAGAAGTCTTTTCGTGTCATCTACAACATATAGCAAAAAAATATAACCAAACTTTAAAAAAACGAGATTTGGAAATTTCTTTGAATGATTATTCTTTTGATAGAAATTTAAATAATTTTAAAATTAGTTTACTTGCAAAGAATAAAAAAGTGACCCTTTTTTTTGAAAACAAGTGTCATGAAACGTATCTTCCTAAAGGGAATTATGTCTATAGTCCATTAAATGATGGAAATGAGCTTGATAATGTTGAGCGTGAAGAATCTAAAATGTGGATAAATGAGAAAGATATTTTCATAGATAAATTTTTAGTGACTCAAAAAGATTTTTCTCTCTTTAGAGAAGAAAAAATACCTTCTCCTTTAAAAGAATTTTTCCCCAAAGATGATTTAACTTTAAGGGAAATGAAAAGTTTTTGTAGAGAAAAAGGGAAAAAGCTCTTAACTGCGAAATTATATGATGCGATGGTTTTTTCTAAAAGAGTGAAAATAGATCTCTTTGAAGATATTAATAATAGATCTT
>JAHDHG010000012.1:11504-30258 GCA_020631435.1 Bacteriovoracaceae bacterium
GTGAAATGATCTATTCTAAAGATTGTATTAATCAAGAAGAAATGAAGTTTTGGAATACTAATAATGTCTCTTGGATAGGTACTTATGATATTAGAGGATCAATCCCTGAGGCGATGGACAATGATATCCATCCTTTTTTTAATGTCGCTTCAAGTTCATTTTATTTTGATAAATCTAGTTTTTGGCATAATTTAAGCCATAGGTTTCACTGGGATGGGAAAGAGCATTCTGAGCAAAATTTTCGCTTTATAAGCTCTGTAACAGGAGAGCAGCTAAAGCTCATAGAGAAAGATAAGATAAAAGTAGGATTTCGGTGTTATTATGAAATTTAATCTATTTTTCTTTTTTATTTCAATACCAATATTTGCTCAAGTGAAAATTGTTAACGAGAATAAGTTTTTTAATATCTTAACATCTTCAATATTAAAATCTGAAAAATCTATTACAATAGATTTACCTTTAAAGTGGAGGAATTCCAAAAATCTTAATCTAGAATTGAAATTTGAAAACTCTTGTTTGTTTCTAAGAGAAAAGAAAATAATCATCTACTACACTGATCGCAAAAAAAATATATGTAGAAGCACTAATGGTTATGAATTAAGTTTCTCTAAATCATTTAATATCAAAAAAGAAGAAAGGCCCTTGCGAGGAATTCATTTTGAGCTTTCCACGAGAAAATATTTCTTACCTCTTTTTAACCTCATTAATGCTAAAAAACCTTATGAGTTATGGGATAACTCTGAAAAGAATAGAATGATTAAAGGTGTAAAATTTGAGTTTAATAACTCTTGATTTTTTTTAATACTTGGTAAGATTTTAAAATAGCATCTTCTATCTTTTCAAAATCTTCGTTAGTAGCACTTTCTTCAAGCGAAATCCTAACAACACTTCTTCCAACTGAATCATCAATACCCATCGATTTAAGAACATGTGATGTTTCCGGTTCGTTATCTGAGCATGCAGAAGATGTCGTCACAAAAATATCTCTAGATTCAAGTTCGATTTGAAGCCCTTGACCGTGAATTCCTGGTATAGAAAGAAGGGTAGTATTAGGTAATCTCTCAGCTCCTTCGCCAATGATAACTGCTTCAGAAATTTGCTCTTTAATTCTTTTTTCGAAGTTTAGCTTATTCTCTTTTAACGCATGAACTTGATCCATATTCTCAACGAGCTCTTTTAATGCAAGAGTCATGCATTCAACTCCTATATAATTTTGCGTCCCACCTCTTAATGCATATTCTTGACCTCCACCAAAAATGATAGGCTTTAATCTTTCAGGATCTTTGACTAAAAGAATTCCAGAACCGACTAAAGATCCAATTTTATGAGATGAAAGTATCGCAAAATCTAACTCTGATTTTTTAAAAGAAAATGGCATTTTTCCTATATATTGAGTGGTATCACAAAAATACGGAGTATCGTTTTCCTTGCACCATATTGCAAATTCATTATAGTTCTGAATAACTCCAGTTTCATTATTTGCGGCCATTAAAGCAGCAATGCAATAGCTTTTATTATAGTTTGGAATTTCTACTACTCCATCTGAATTTGTATTTAAATAATCGACTTCAAATCCCATTTTCTCTAAAGTCTTTGAAACATTATTGATCGCGGAATGTTCAATTTTTGAAAGTAATAATCTTTTATTGCATTTATTAAGTGCAATATGAGAATAAAAAACTTGTGAAATTCCTTCACTTGATCCAGATGTAAAAATTACTTGATGAGGATCTGCATCTAATAGAGTTGCACAAATTTTTCTACATTCCTCATAGGCAGCTTTAATTTGATTTCCAATAGAATGAATGGCATTTGGATTTCCAAAAGGGCCATCAAGCCTTTGAATTAAGTATTCTTTTACTGATTTTTTGAGTCTACTAGTACCATTATAGTCTGCGTAAATCATATATCCCTCTTTAATTAAGAAATTTTAAACATTTGATCTAAAGCTTTCATGGCAAACTTTTTTGTATGATCATCAACTTTGATCACATTGATAGGTTGTTTGTTTTTGATTGCTTTTAAACTTGCTAATAGCCATCTAGGTCTTACCCTGTACATAGTAGTGCATAGGCATTGATATGGGGATAGTGAAACTATTTCTTTGTCTTCGTACTTTGAATTTAATCTATTTACTAAATTAATTTCAGTTCCTACTGCAAACTTAGACCCGCTAGGTGCTTGATCTATAGTATTGCAAATGAAAGATGTTGATCCTGCCATGTCTGCATTTTTCCAGACATCATAAGAACATTCAGGGTGAACAATGACGGTCATTTCTGGATCTTTCTTTTTTATTAAATCAATATGTTCTTTTTTAAATCCTTGATGAACGGAGCAATACCCATACCATAAAATGACTTTTGCCTTATCAACTGCTTCAGGAGTTAATCCTCCATTTAACTTTCTTGGATCGTAAACAACCATTTCATCTAGTTGAATACCTAATTCAAAACATGTGTTTCTCCCAAGATGTTGATCTGGAAAAAATAGAAGTTTTTCACCTTTTTCTAATGCCCAAGAAATCACTCCTTTAGCATTACTAGAAGTACATATACTGCCATCATTTTCACCGACAAAAGATTTTAAGGCCGCAGTGCAATTTATATAAGTTATAGGAACGATTTTTTTATCAGTAGACTTTGTTAAAAATTCCCACGATTTATCAATTTCTCTTCTGTTTGCCATATCTGCCATTGAGCAACCAGCTTTCATATCCGGAAGAATGACTACTTTGTCTTCTGTGGTTACCATATCAGCAGTTTCGGCCATGAAGTGAACTCCACAGAAGATGACATATTTTTTATCAAGGCTTTTAGCCTTTTGAGCTAACTGAAGAGAATCACCGGTAATATCTGCAAAGGAAATAACATCATCTTGCTGGTAGTGATGACCTAAAATAACTAATTCATCTTTTAGTTCTTCTTTAAGCTTGAGACATTGCTCCAAGACTTCAGTTTCAGAAAGTTCTGATTCATCTATCTCAGGTAAGTGGGCCTTTAATTCTTTTTTGTCGTATAAATCTAGCATAGTCAAAATTCCGATACTTTCTTGCAAGAATACTGAGAAAACTCTCATCTGCCAATTTTTGACGATTTTGGTTCAACTCAATTAAACTTTAAGTAATAAAGGATTATTTATATCAAAGTTGTCTGGAGGACAAGCCATGAAAGTTATCAGTATAGCAAATAATAAAGGTGGCGTAGGGAAAACAATGCAATGTTTTCAACTTGCTACGCATCTAGCCGAAAAAGGCAATAGGGTTCTTGTTATTGACCTAGATTCTCAGGCAAATTTAAGTAATACATTAGGAGTAGATGTTCAAAGAACTCTTATTCCAGAGTGGTTAATTGGAGATGTTCCTTTTGAAGAAATCATGGTTCCAGCAGATGGTAAGTATGATTGCTTTGAAAATATATTCGTCGTTCCGTCATCTAGACATTTAGCGAGCTTATCAAAACTTCTTATCTTATCAGAAAGTGAAATAAGAAAAAACGCTGGTAGAAAAGAAAGGTTATTAAAGCTAAGACTTTCAAAAATTCAAGAAAGATTTGATTATTGTGTGATTGATACACCACCAGTTCTTGGAGATGAACTTATTATGTCGTTGGTAGCAAGCGATCACATTCTTATACCTACTCAAGCTCAAGATTATTCCATTGATGGACTTGAAGAGTTAATGGACACTTTTGAAATAATTAAAGAGTCTGAAAATTCAAAACTTAAGTTTTCAATTATCCCTTCAATGTTCAATGGAAGAAGAAAAATTGAAAGAGTGAGAATGGAAGAGTTATCTGAGATGTTTGATGTGACTCCTCCGATTAGAAACCTAGTAGAAAATCAAGAGTCAATTTCTTTGAGAAAGCCAATTTTTAAAATGGGTAAAAGATCGAAAGCAAAACAAGATTATGCTGATCTTTGGAATTCAATTGGTCTATAAGAGGTAAGTATGGGTAAGTCTTTTGAGAGAAGAGTTTCAAAGAGAAATAGAAAAAAGATTGATCTTGCTGATGGATTAGATTTCGATCTATTTAAGTTAAATGATGAAAAACTTCTTAGAGGAGCGGAACTTCAAAAGGTAAAGCTCTCTGAAATTACAGTTAGAAAACAAGTAAGAACTAAATTTGTAGATGATTCAATTTTAGAACTTGCAGAGAATATTAGACAGAATGGTCTTATTCAACCTCTTGTTCTTCATAGAGAAAACAATAAATTTGTGTTGATTTGTGGAGAGAGAAGATTTCGTGCGATGAGTACGATTGAAGATATGCATGAAGCTCCTTGTTTTATTTTAGAAGATAAAACGCAAGAGGAGTTGATGGCGATTCAGTTTTCAGAAAACTCTGCCAGGGAAGCTCTTCATTATATAGATCAAGCCGATAGTATTGCTGCTTACAAGAAAACGACAGGTTCTTCAGAGAGAAAGATTACTGCATCTCTAGGAGTATCAAAATCTGAAGTCCATAGGTGTCTTCAAATATCAAGGTTACCAGTTGCTGTAAAAGAAGCTGCAAAAGAATTTAATATTGAAAAATATGTTCTGTTAGAGTGGAGTAAAATAAAAAATAGGAAAACCAAAGTATCGGTCAAGAAAATGATTGTAGCCGGAGAGCTAACTAAAAGATCTGAGTTGAAAAAGATTCTTTCTGAGATGACTGTTAGTGAAGTTGACCCTCAAGCAGAAGAGCTAGCAAAGCAATTAAGTTCTTTAGATAATCAAACAAGACTTCAATTAAAAGAGATGTTGGAAAATTCTATTCGTTAGATTTAGAATTTTCTAATTCTTCTTGTAATTCAGAACTTCCATCTGAGTTAGTGGAATCAGAGCCATCAACAAGTTTAACATAATCGATGAATTTTTTTCGAAAATTATTCATTACATCATCGGCATATGATTTTTTTGAAGTGTCTCCATTGTATCTTTGTAATGCCTTGTTGTAGACATAATCAAAATCCATATCAATAAAACCAAAGTGAGTATTGCACTTACTAAATGGTGCTTTCAAACATTCACTTGCTAGAAAAGTTTTAAATAATATCCCTGTATAGATGAGGCTTACATCTGTATTCAAAATTAAGTACTTTTTAATTTGTGCTTTATAAGAAGCTTTTACAGTTTTTTCATTTTTGTTTACAGCAGTAATGAATTCCTTTTCATCTTTATCAAGATGATTTTTCACTAAGGTAATTTTTTTATCGAGCTTTTTTTCTACACATTTAATTGATTCTAAGTTTTCCAATATTGCTTCATCTCTAGCTTCGTTCTTTATCTCTCCTGATTGCATCATTGCTTCAGTTAACCCACTCATGACAAATTGTGATATGCCTGCAGCGCCCGTTGGACTAACAGCATACTGAGAAAAATATGATTCTTTTTGAATAAGCGCCGTAAGAGTATAAGCATCAAACTCGAAACAGTCTGCTACTGTTAGAATTTCTTTTGCTAGTCTTTTTGCTTTTTCATCAATTAAATCAACTCTAAAGTTATGATCTTTTTTTAAGAACTCTTGAGCGGAAGGTTTGATTTTATTGTATAAACTAGAAAAATTATCTTTTACTCTTTTGATGCTTGAATATTTTAATCTCGTATCAAGAATAAAATCGATGACTTGATCATATTCTTTCCTGTAACTGGAAATAGCGTATGGGGTCATCAAAACTCCAACATTAAACTGTTCATCAGAAGGTATTTTTCTATCGTCTACTTTGGTAATGTAGTTTTCTCTTAAATCAGAGTACTTCCACATTTCTTGATTTATATAGTGAACTAAAGCCCATTCAGGGGGCTGTTTAGATGAGATAAAATTAAAGCTTACATACTTTGTATCTCGTAAGCCATCCACTTTTGAGAAAGCAATTGATAAAAATAATAATACAATTAACTTAATTTTCATGCGCGCACTATAACGCGTAACTGTTTCAAAAAGTTGAAGCATGTATTTTTTTTAATCTTTCTTCGAAAGTGTCAAAAAAAGTAACACCTCAGATAAGAAATACAGGCTAAATCAAAGAAAACGATGTTTTGTATTATCATGTTATTATGATGAAATATTCATTTCTCATATTTATTTGTTTTCTAAGTAATGTCTCCTTTACTCAGGTAGAGTTACAGTTTGTAACAGAAAATGCGGGTGAGTTAAGTAAAGGCATAGAAAAAGATATTGTTTTTGATGAAAAGTATAAGAATTTTTTTAGAAAAAACAGAAAAATGGTTAGTAGAATAAATAGAAGATTATCAATTTGGGAAAAAAATGATTCTGATGCATCTAGGTGGAATTACGATGAAGCTGGTTTTTATACGGAAGCAGCTAATAAAGAGAAACTTGAGATTATTGGAGATGAAATTCTTAGATATTTCAAAAAAGAAACTAAGGAGCCATTAAAACAACAATTTCGAATTTGGAGACAAGGGTTAAGAAGAAATTATTCTATAGATAGTGATATTGAACTCACTGAAGATGATGAAGGTGATCTATTTGATTTAATAAACTTCGAGAAAGTTTTCGTAAAAAAGGAAACAAATTCTAACTCAGCGAAAATTAAAGTTGGTGAGAAGAAAAAATCTTCTAAAAAGAAAAAAAGATTAATTCGCTTTAGGTTAAAAAGTAAAGTTACAAGAGGAGTTTTAATTGGAAAAGTCCAAACACCTTATTTGGAATTTAGCGCTCTGGCAGGGGTGAATAAACAAGTTGATTTAAGTATCTCAAAATGGTTTAGGAAGCCTGCATTATATTTTAGATTTGGATCGGATATTCTTGAGCAAAAATACTATGGACAAATAGACAAGTATTTCCTGAATAAGCGCTTAAAAGTGAGGTTCTCAACAGAGAGCAACAAAACAAAGCAATTAGATTTTAAAGACAATTCTTTACTTTCGTTCAGTTATATCAAAAACTTTTAATTATTTACTTTCATCTTTTAAAAATTCATTTAAAATTAGACTAAATTAGAAGAAAGGAAATTTTATGAGTTTTCATTATGATATTACTGGTTCACCTTTATACCAAAATGCTTTATCTCAGTTAGAAAAAGCTGCTGGTACCAATCATGTTGATCCTAATTGTATTGAAAGATTAAAATCTCCAAAACGTGCAATTCAAGTTTCAGTGCCTATCAGGCTAGATGATGGAACTGTAAAAACTTTTGAAGGATATAGAGTTCAACATAATATGACTTTAGGGCCTGGAAAGGGTGGTATTAGATTTCATCCACAAGTTGATCTTTCTGAGACTGCAGCTCTCGCTATGTTGATGACTTTTAAGTGCTCTCTTGTCGGGCTTCCTCTCGGAGGTGCAAAAGGTGGTGTTAGAGTTGATCCCAATTTATTATCCAGGCAAGAGCTTCAGGGACTTACTAGAAGGTATGCTACAGAGATTGGTCCTTTTGTTGGGCCTGATATAGATATTCCTGCTCCTGATATTGGGTCTGATGGACAATCGATGGCATGGTTTATGGATACCTATTCGCAAATTAAAGGTTACTCCATTCCTGGAGTTGTTACAGGTAAACCAATTGTTGTTGGTGGATCTTTAGGAAGAAGAGATTCTACAGGTAAAGGGGTTGCTTTTTGTATTCAGTTTGCTTCTAAATATTTAAACATTGATCTTGGTGAAAATACCAAAGTTGCAATTCATGGATTTGGTAAAGTTGCTATCCCTGCCGCATTTGATTTAGAAAAAATTGGAGCAAAAATTGTTGCAGTGAGTGATGTCTCTGGTGCTGTCTATAATGAGAATGGATTGGATCTAAAAAAGCTTACGAAGTTTGCTTCTCAAAGAAGATTACTTTCAGAGTTTGAAGGAGATTGTGATCTAATTAGTAATGAAGAACTTCTTTCTTTAGATGTTGATGTTCTAATTCCTGCAGCGATTGATGGTGTTATTACTGAAAAAAATGCCGGAAATGTGAAAGCTAAAATTATTGCTGAAGGTGCGAACGGTCCATGTACTAAAGAAGCAGTGTCTATACTTCAAGATAAAGGAATTTTTATAATTCCAGATATTCTTTGTAATGCCGGAGGGGTTATTGTTTCTTACTTTGAATGGGTACAAGGACTTCAACATTTCTTTTGGGATCTTGAACAGATCAATAATAAATTACACGAAATTCTTAAGCTAGCATTTGATGAAGTTGTTGCTAATAAAGATAGACTTGAAACTGATATGAAAACTGCTGCAATGGTTACATCTGTAAATAGATTATCTAAGGCAATGAGATTAAGAGGAATGTGGCCTTAAATCCTTTCTTATCTATAAGTATAGATAAGCGCTTAGTTTCATTATTAGAATAATTCTTAGAAGAGTTGTACGTTTTTTTATCTAGTTTTATATATAACTATGCAAAGTTATATAAATACTTATCAATGTTATAATAATAAACTAAATTTTTTTAAATTATTTGCATATTCAAGTAGAGGAATTCCTGGTCTGGAAATCAATGGTCTGGGTAGTCAGGGAAAATTGATTAGAGAAAAGATCATTTATATATCTAAAATTAAAAAGTTAAAAATTCCAAATAGAAAATTTATGATCTGTTTAGATCAAGAAAATATTTCAAGTTTAATTAGTACAGATATTTATCTTTTTGAATTACCTATTTCTATTTTATTTTTTTCTCTCTCAGGAATTATAAAAATGCACAATTTTAATAATTTGTTTGCATCTGGTTATTTTGATACTAATGGTGAAATTTTTGTAAAGCTTTACGAAGGCCTTAAAAGTGATCTAAGAGAAGAACAAATTCTTCTTATAGATAAAAAAAGTCCTTTCATGAAAGAAAGGACTATTAATATTAATGATATATGGAATAATTAAAAGCTTGGAAAATGAACATCAGAATAAGAAATTTTTGAACTTTTAGAATGAGGAAAGTTATTTCCAAAAGATTCCATTCCTTCAATATAATGATCAATAGTACTTCCATCCTTAAGATGTAGTTTAATAAGAGCTTTTGGAGAGTCATTTACAATCTTAACATAAAGATCTCTTAAATTTCTTTGAGTCATTTTTCCCAGAGAAAAATTTACTGTTCCATCAGCTTTATCAAAAGAGCTGTTCCCATATCTTGTTTCATTGCTTTTTCCCGTTCCAATCATTGTTATTTTTTTAGGTTCTTCATTAAAAAACTTTAAATAAAGTGTAGCTCCTTCAAACTTTTCAACTTGAGTAACCTGTAATGATACTTCTAAGTTCGCCTTCCAAGGTGGTGTTGGTAAAGGGAAATATCGAGGTGCAGTTCCACAATCTACAGGCAATGAACTATTGGTATAACAATTAAGTATCATGAAAGAAGATAATATGGATGGTTCAAATTGTTTATAGTTTATAGTCGGCAAATCTGGGACATCCATGATATCTAGTTCTTGGCCATTTTCTTTTACTTCATTTTTGAGAATCATTTGTCCTAAATCCCACAACAAGTCTCTTACTTCGCTAAAATCATCGAATTTATTTTTTAAATAATTATGCTCTTCAGAGTCCGGTGCAGAAGTTTTTAGCTTTTGATTAATCGCTATCATAGTTGCTTCAGCATCCATGAACTTGTAATAAACAGTTTTTAAAAGTGCGTGATCTATTTCTTTTTCAAAAGGTTCAAAATCAAAGTAAGGATAGATGTGATACTCTACTGGTGGAGCTGAGTGGAAAGTATATTGTTCTAAGTAGTGAGCAATTCCGTTTAGTACTCCTGAAAGAGAATCTGAAGATCCATCAAACTCTGAAGTCAGTCTATTAAGGCTAGAAATTCCTGAACCACCCGTCGCGTGAAAAACCAATGAAGCTTTCTTTCCAATTTTCTTGGCACTTTTTAAAAAGTTATCAAGACTTATTCTTGCTCCAATTTTAGCACCAGATGGAGTTGGGTCATTGGAAGTTCTAGATCCTGATGAGCTAGATTTTGAAGAGCTTGATCTTTTTATTTTATGTTTACTGAAAAGTTCTCCTTCATCATCAGGCTTTTCTTTTCTACCTCTTTTGTCTTTATTGTCTTGATCAGTCGGCTCCCAAGTATCATCCCAAGAACCAGTTGGAGGAGTTCCTACCTCAACAGCTGCTCTTATGATTCTTTTCTCTTCCTCTGTTACATTTTCGATTTTAAAAATAGCAGAAACAGTTCCTTCTCTTCTTTGCATATATACAAAGTGAGAACCACAGTACTTTTCAAATTTTTCATATTCTCCTGCATCTAGCATTGCTTGGTATTTCTCTGCCAGCAAAAACTCTGGATCTGAAAGCATCTGTCTTCCATAATTCGACTTAACTTTTAAAACCAAGTTTAATGAATTCTTGCTTACAGATTTTTCATTTGTATAACTACCTTCAAGTTTGAAGCCAGGAATTTTCTTTTTTAAAAACTTCACATTTGCGCCAACTATTCCTGAGATACTCAATATGTCATGAAGTTCTTCAGTATCTTCAATAAACTTAAGCTCAAATCTAGTTTCTGGAGCACCTTGTGCACCATTATTTATTTCAAAACCACTGTCCATTGCTCCAGAAACACCAACACCACCAGTAGCCGAAGTATCCGGGTCATAAGCTCCTTGATTTGCAAGGCAATTTTTCTTTAATTGAAGAGGTCTGTTTTTATTCACCCCACCGCCAAGTCTAATTGGTGTTCTTCCTTCATGGTATTTGAGAACTCCACCTTCATCCCAACTTTGTGAGAAACTTAGATTAGAAAAAATTAAACTGATAATTAAGAAAGACTTTGTTTTCATACCCCTCCTGCAGAAATACGGTTTCCTGGTCTTGATTAGAAATTAAGAGAAACTATTTCTCTCAATACTTATTTTTTATGTGGAAAACTTAGGAGAATTGTCAGGAATTGAACAGTTTTTAATTATATTTGTAAGTTTATGTTTGCAAAGTTATCTAATTTTGCTCTTAGTTTTAAAAATCCTAACACTATAGTAAGATTTGTAAATAAATTAAGTTTCCCGAGAACTAGAAAGATTTCAATCTCCTAAATAGATAATGTTTTTATCAGTTGATGAAGTGCATCGTCATCATTATTTTTCAACGTCGTTAATCCGAAGGTAATTAATTCCAATTGGTTTTTGTTCAAAGCAATCATACCTGAGTTATTATTTTGCAAGAGAGCATTTGCAGCTAAATGTCCCATCTTTGACGCAATTAACCTATCTTTGGGAGATGGACTTCCTCCTCTTTGAATATGTCCTAAAATACATACTCTAGATTGAAGGTTATGTTCTAAAAGTTTGGTTTGAATCTCATAAGATCGACCTTCTACTCCACCTTCTGCAACTATGAAAATGGAGCCTTTCTTTCCTCTTGAAACGCCTCTATTTATACTTTCTACCAAATCTTTATATGGAACTTCCTCATTAGGAAGAATGACATTTTCTGCTCCTGAGCAAAGTGCAGTCTTTAGGGCAATTGAAGCTGAATTTCTTCCCATAACTTCAATAAGAAAAACCCTATCATGAGAGAATGCAGTGTCCCTAATCTTATCTACTGCTTGAATTGCAGTTTCCACTGCAGTGTCATGACCAATAGTATATTCAGTGCCATTGATATCGTTATCGATTGTTCCGGGAATTCCAATAACTGGAAAAGAAAACTCAGATACAAGTTTTTCTGACCCTTTAAATGAACCATCTCCTCCAATAACAACAAGGCCTTCAATCCCTAAGTTTTTCAAATTATTAATTGCTTGTTCCCTATATTCTTTTTCTAGGAAGCGTTTACTTCGAGAACTTTGCAGAATAGTTCCACCACGCTGCATGATGTTTCCAACACTAGATGCATCAAGTTCTACAAATTGATTATCAATTAAACCTTCGTAACCTTTGAGAACTCCATAAGCTAGATTACCAGAATGAATAACAGTTCTTACAAAAGCTCTGATCGCACAATTCATTCCTGGGCTATCACCACCACTTGTTAAAATTGCAAATTTTTTCATGGCCTTATTTTAGTTAAAAAATATTAGTTATGATAGGGGTGAGAGGAATTAATGCATGCAGAACGATATATTTGCTCGATCAGCAATAGCCTTGCTAGTTTATGGGGAAAAGTAAGGGGAGATAAGGAGATTGATTGAGTAAATTTGCTTAAAAAATCTTCACTGAACCCCACAGCTCCAGAAAAAACTAAAACCAATTCTTGATCACAAGAATATATAAATTTTTCGAAATCTAAAGAATTAAAATTTTTCCCTTTTTCTCTTAATAAGAAAATATTATTTTTGGGAAAACTATCAAGCTTTGCTTCAAGCCACTTTTCTTCTTCTTTGACATTTTCACCAAATGATTTATTTTCGATAATTGATAATTTAATAGATTTTAATTGTTTTATATAATGATGTTCTAAGGAAAGAAGTTCATTATCTTTTGTCTTAAATGGACAAAGGACCGTTATCTTTTTCAATTAAAAATAGTTTTTAAAACTTGAGGCATCATTAGTTTCCGGAACGACTTCATTAGAAAAATAATACTCATTAGGAATTTGAATCTGTCCGTAATCTTTCCATAAAGAATCGAGATCATAGATGTCTCTAAAAACTTCTTGGAAGATATGAACAATAATATCGCCAGTATCAACTAGAATCCATTCTGCTTCATCTAGGCCTTCAATTGATTTCACTTGAATGCCATTATCTTTAAACACTCTTTCCAAAGTATTTGCTACAGATTGAGCTTGAGTTTTATTTTGAACAGAACCAATGACAAAAAAATCAGCAAGAGGATTAGTATTATCCAAATCAAAAATTTTAAGATTGACGCTTTTGAAGTTTGCTAGAACCCAAGAACTTGCATAGGCAGACTTCTTAACAATATCTCCAAGGTCAGATTGAAATATTTTTCTAGTTTCATTTAAAATGTAATCTCTATTCACTTGCTTCCTTTATTGAATCCATAGCTTTAAACAACAATTCTCTTAAAACATCAATGTTTTTTCCAGAAACCGAAGAAATAGGAAGAACTTTTCTTTGCGTCTCTTCTTCCATTGTATTCACAAATTTATTGATTTCCTCATCACTCATCGCATCAATTTTAGTTAAGCAGACAATTTCAATTTTATTTCTAAGTTTTTCAGAAAACTTCAATAACTCTGCTTTGATTGTTGAGTAACTTTCTACAGCCTCATATTCTTCTAGAAACATAGAGCAATCTATTAAGTGCAAATAAGCTGTAGTTCTTTCAATGTGTTTTAAAAACTTTATACCCAGACCTTTCCCTTCGGCTGCATCCTCTATAAGACCAGGGATGTCTGCGATAACTAATGATTGTTCACCTAGCTTTACCACTCCTAAGTTTGGCTCCAATGTTGTAAATGGATAATCAGCGATTTTAGGTTTAGCAGCTGATAAAACTGAGATCAATGTAGATTTTCCAGCATTTGGAAGGCCTACAAGTGCTATATCAGCTAAAAGTTTTAATTCTAGCTTAACTTCCAAGGCTTCAGGTTCTTTGCCTTCAGTGGAGTGTTTTGGAGCTTGATTAATCGATGATTTAAAGTACATATTACCTAAACCACCTCTTCCTCCAGTTAGAACTTGTACTTCTTGATCATCTTCTAAAATATCGGCAACTATTGTATTGGTAAGTTTATCCACAACCACTGTTCCTATTGGAACATCGATGAAGAGATCTTCACCACATTTCCCATCTCTTTGAGATCCAGATCCAGGTTCACCATCTTGAGCTTTGTATAATTTTTTACCCCTGAAATTTACTAAGGTGTTTAGACGAGTCGTTCCTCGAAAGAAGACATTGCCTCCGTTTCCACCGTTACCGCCATCAGGACCACCTCGTGGAACAAATTTTTCTCTTCTGAAGCTAACGACTCCGTCGCCACCTTTTCCAGATTCAATAATAATTTCAACTTCGTCTATAAATTTCATCATAAAAAAAGGAAGCCATTTGGCTTCCTTGTAATTCTTGTTTAAATGTTTCTACTTAAATTTATGCAGAAATAACAGAGACCATCTTTGTTTTCTTGTCATAGTATGAAAACTTTACGTGTCCATCAGCAAGTGCATAAAGAGTAAAATCTCTACCCATACCGACATTCGCTCCTGGATGAAACTTAGTCCCTTTTTGTCTAATGATAATGTTTCCTGTTCTTACAGTTTCACCACCATATTTTTTAACCCCTCTATATTTAGGGTTTGAATCTCTACCGTTATTTGTTGAACCACCAGATTTTTTGTGAGCCATATTTTATCCTTATTTATTAATTATTTTTCAATCCCATGATCATGTTCATCTTGCCAAGCTTCAAGCTTTTCCCATTCACCTTTAGCAGCCATCTTTGCTTGCTTAGGCCATGAACCTGGATTTTTAGATTTATATCTAGGTCCTGCAGCTTCTAAGATTGCTTTTAAATCATCAACCTTAGTATCAGCAAGATCTTGCCAAGTGTAAATTCCACTATCATTTAAAATTCCAGCTATCTTTGGACCAATCCCTTCAACTTTAGTTAAGTCTTGAGGTTCAATAGTTACTTCTTTTTTGGGAGCAACTTTAGCTTTCTTAGGTTCAGCTTTTTTGGCTTTCTTTGGAGCTGCTTTTTTTGTTTCAGTTTTCTTTGGCTTTGCTGTTTTCTTTTTAGCATCAGCTTTTTCAACATCACCCGCACCGTTATGAACTTCAGTAATTAATAAGCCAGTATAATGAGTTCTGTGTCCATTTTTCTTTTTATATTTACCAGGACTTCTTCTCATGACGATTACTTTTCGACTTCTTGCCTGTCTTACAACTTTAGCAACAACCTTAGCACCATCTACAGTGGGAGATCCTACTCTTGGGTTAGATCCACCAGTGAAAAGTACTTGATCAAAATCAACAGTATCATCAACATTTGCATCTAGTTTATCTACATCAATTATATCGCCAGCTTGAACTTTATATTGATGACCTTTAATTTGAACTATTCCGTACATCTCGAGCTCCTTAAAAATGAAATACAGATTGTCTTTGATAAAAAATATCACGCAAAAAGTCAAATTTGTCGCCTCATTTAAAATTTCTAAGCAAATACTTCCTCAATAAAAATTATGCATCGCAAAAAACGTTAGAATTTATATAGAACTATAAACCAAGGATTATAGATGAAAACATTTAAATACTTAGCATTAATATTTATCACTTCATGTGGTGGAGTGATGAACGGTCATCTTGGTGGAGGAGACTTCGGATCTGTATCAGCAGCTCAGCCAAATCAAGAATCTGATGATGTGGTCGATTCCTCTTCAAAATTTAAAAGAGATGGTAGTGGAAGTTTTTGGGAAACAGATTTGGGTTTCAAAGATAGAGATGGAAATGTGATTGGATCGGGAGATGTAAGGCTTACTTTAAGAAATTGCTCTACTAATCAAATTTATTTTTCAGGCGTTTTTGATTATGGTGCTAGTTTAGATTTTGAAGATCCTATTTATGGAGAGTCAGGATCTTTGGATTGGAAAAGTGATGTTCAGCCATTTTACAGTGCTCCTTCAATTCTTGCTGATGGACAAAGTTTACAATTTGATAAAGAGGCTTGGGCCAATCATGTTGGTCTTTTAAACCATTCTGTAAAAAGTCCAAGAGTGAGAGCAGTTGCTCTTTGTTCTGATTTTAGAGTTAGAACAGATGGATACTTTTCAAAAGTTTCAACTACTAGATATGATGTTGCGTATAATTATTCAGCTGATAATGATATTCCACTACAGGTCGCATCAAGGCAGCTCATTCATGGAGGTCCATTTAATGTAAGCTCTGATATTGAACTAGATGAATCTCAGCCAAGTAATAGTTGTCAATATTTGAGACTTAACAGTGATGAAAGAGGTAAAATCAATCATGTTATTGGAGTTGAAAGAGTTAATGGCTGGAGCTCTGTAGACGTTAGAGGAAGTGAATATTGGAGAAGTATTGGGGAATTCTTTGGTGGTGATTACAGAGGGGTTCGTGGAAATGATAATGAAGAACTTTATGGAAAGTATTGTGAACATTATGTCGATGTTTTTTATATCTATGCTCCTACCTTAGATGCTGGAATTAAGTCTCTTAGAATAGCAGATGAGGATGATAAGTCTCGTTATGTAGATGTTAGACTTGGGGTTTATCAATCATTCTAATTAGAGTAATACTAATCAAATGAAAGATTTTTTTTACAATTTCTTTTCTTCTCAGGAGTTTCCAATTTCTGAGGAGAAACTTAATTCACTCACTAATCACTTTGAGAAAAAAACTTTTAAGAAAGGTGATAAATTTATTGATTTTGAAGATACTAGCGACAAGATGGCTTTTATCGAAAAAGGTTTAGCAAGGTTTTATCTAAATACCTTGGAGGGGCAAGAATTTAACCTCACTTTTAAAAAAGAAGGTGAGTATATGATGTCTTATTTTACAATTATGACAAATGAACCCTCACCATTTGCTATTGAATTTCTTGAAGATTCAGAAATTTATGTCACATCGTTTAATACCGTTGATCAGATGTTAAGTAAGGATCTTTATTGGATTGCCATTCAAAAAAAATTATATGCTTATAACTTTATTCTAAAAGCTCAAAGAGAAATAGATTTTTTAATGAATGATGCTAAAACAAGATATTTAAAAATTAAGAATGAGCGGCCTGATTTAGTTGAAAGGATTCCTCAATATCATTTAGCTCTTTACCTTGGTATTAATCCAGTTTCATTAAATAGAATTATTAAATCTTTAGATTGATATAAAATAAGAAACAATCCCAAAATAAATTAATAGGCCAGTGATATCAACTAGAGTTGTAATTGCGGGACTTGCAGCAACAGCGGGATCTCCTCCAAATCTTTTTACAAATAAAGGAAGGCCAGTTCCTATCATCGCGGAAGTGATCACTTGGAGAGCAATTGCAAGAGCAATATAGAAGCCAACTGAGAAATAACTTAAATGTTCAGGGATAAATATATGTGTGCTTAAAAAAGCAATGTTTCCAAAAACTAAAAGTGCAACACATAAAGATAAGAAAAAGGATATTTTAGTTTCTTTTAAAATAATTTTTAACCATTGAGTTTCTTTTATTTCACCTAATGCTAATGCTCTTATAACTACTGTTGCTGATTGAGACCCAGAGTTTCCTCCAGTTGCGGCCATCATAGGCATATAGAGGGCCAAAATCATTAAGCTCTCTAATGTATCCTTATACTTATGAACAATGACTCCGGAAATTAATCCTATGGCAGCAAGGCCAATAATCCACCATACTCTTTTTTTGAAATGATAAAAGATGGATGAGTTCATATAAGTAGAATCATCGTCACTGGGAACGATACCCATAAACTTTTCCATATCTTCGGTCTGTTCGGCCCTGATTACGTCCATGGCATCATCATGATGAACAATTCCAACAAGTTGTTGGTATGAATTCAGAACTGGAATTGCGACTAAATCATATTTTGCAATCTTCTTAGCAACTGATTCTTGATCTTCATTAACTTCAGCAAAGATATAAAGCTCATTGATAATTTCTTTAATCTCTGATTTTGGATCAGCAAATAATAAATCCTTTAGGGTTAATAGGCCTTGCATCTTCATTGAATCATTGACCACATATAAGTAGTAGATCATTTGATTCGATGGAGCATCTGATCTAAGTTTAGCGAGAGCTTCCTCGGCAGTCATTTCTAGTAAAATAGTGGCGAAGTCTGTAGTCATGATGCCACCAGCAGTTTCTGATGGATAAGAACTTAGAACAATAACATCCTCTCTGATTTTCTTATCAAGAAAAGGCAAAAATTCAGTTTGTTCATCAAGTGTTAGTTCTTTATATAGATCAGCTCTAATATCTGAGCTCACATTTTTATAAATGGAAGCGAACTTAGATCTTTCTAAAGATCTAAAGATAGAAATTATTTTTTCTAAATCTAGCTCTGAAACTATTCTTCCTTTATCGTCTAGCTTTAAAAGATTTAGATAAGAGATGATATTTTCAGTTTCTAATTTATTTAGAAAATCTGCAGTTTGAGCTGTTGGAATTTCCTCCAATAACTCTGTTATACGCTTTTTATCGTTCTCAATTGTGAGCGAGTTTAAGAGTAGTGAATTTTGCTCCTGCATCTCTTGCATGAATTAATTGTCCTTTTTGGCACACATTTTCCTAATTTCAAGTATTTATCGACCTTGATTCATAAAGTCTTGAATTCTTAGTCTTTCCCCGATAATTTGTGCGCAACCATACACAACAAGGGAGCAAAAATGGCTAAGATTTTAGTACTTTTAATGAGCGTTACTTTATTCGCAACTGATAAATGTAAAATGCACAGAGGAATTATCTCTGATTGGGTAAATGTAGATACTGATAAAGAAATGACTTACACATATAAGTTTAATAAAAATCAAAAGAAAATGCTTAAAGCTAAAGGTTACAAAATAACTAGAAGTAAAAAGCATTTCAAGTTAGTACTTGGACACGGGGAAGTTTTAAAAACTACTGATTCAGGTTTTACTGGAGCTACTTCTGGTGAAATGATCATGAGTGCTTATGCTAATAATGAAATTTCTTTAATTGAAGATAAAGAAATAGTAATGGATTCATGGAAGATGAAGAACTTTGCTACTAAAAAGAGCAAAGATTCTATATGTTCAAGAATGAATGCTCTTATTGAGTCTTTGCCAAACTGTGCTGAAGGCAACCTTTTATACCCAGCTCCAATTCCTATGCCTACTCCTTCAACAGGGACTGTTATTCAACGAACTATTATCGAATAATTTATCTTTTAAATTTAATTTAATAGTTTAGGCCTCATTCACTGAGGCCTTTTTTTG
>JAHDHG010000158.1 GCA_020631435.1 Bacteriovoracaceae bacterium
CTTTTGGTGAGAGCAATATTTAAAACTTTGGCAGTGGTTTCTGCATCTTCAAAAAAGACTTCATAAAAATCACCCATTCTGAAAAAAAGAATAAGGTCTCTATATTTAATTTTAATATCGTGAAACTGCTCCATCATAGGAGTTAACTTACCTAGATTCTTCTTATGTTCCTCAATTTTTAGAAGCTTTTTAGATTCCACAAAATTCCTTGATTAATTAACTCAATTTTTATGATTTAAATGTATAGGATTAAAAAATGAGCGTCAAAGTAGTATCATAAGAGAATATGAATTTTCTTTTATCTATTTGCCTTCTAGTTGCTCTTATTGGCCATAGTATCTTTATTTCTTTAGGAGATGACAAAAAATCGACACTTTCTGAGATAAAAAAACAAGAAAATATTGAGTCTCTGGAAAAGTTTAAAGAAATTGATTTTTATCAGACAAAAAATAACCTTCCTGAGTTTAATGTGAAATCAAAAGAAATTACCCATAAGGATAAAAAAAATGGAGTTTTTTCGAGGCCAGAGGTTACGTTTTTTAAAGAAGGAAAAGAAATAAAACTTAGAGCAAAATCCGGAGATTTTGTTTTTGATGAAATTACATTAGTTAATTTGAATCAAGAAGTAGAAGTCTACTCAGATGATTATAATTTAAGAAGTGAGTTTGCGACTTATAACTCTGATAAGAAAAATGTCTTTGTGAAAGGTGATGTGAAAACTAATTATAAAGATTATTTTTTAGACTGTGATGAGGGAACTTATAATCTAGAGACTCAAAAGTTTATTGGAAAAGGAAATATTCAATCTAAAGGGAAACATGAACTCTCTGGTGATAAAATTAAGATTTATTCTGACTATGTTGAAGCTTATCCTTCTAAAAAGAAGTCGATAGTTAAAGGAAATGTTAGAGGGGAGATCGTTAGACGAAGAAGATATGAAGGGAAAATGAAGTTTAGTGCTGATGAAATTAAAGCAGATCTTTATGAAGATAAATTAGAGATGAACGGCAATGTAAATTTAAAAAGAAATGAAATGTCGGTTAATGCGAATCAATCTAAAGTCTATGTACAGAACTTTAATAAGAAATTAAAATATTATGAGTTGACTGGTAATGTTGTAATTAACCAGAAATTGTTAAACCCTAAGACGATGAACAAGTATTCCAGGACTGCATATGCAGAAAAAGTGGAAGGATTTGCAAGACAAAGAAAAATTATTTTAACGGGATCACCACGAGTTGAATCTAAAAATAATTTAATCAAAGGATCCAAGATTCTAATTAAAGAAAATGCTAATCTTGTTGAAGTTTTAGATACTTCAGCTAATATTGATCTTACTGAAGGAGATTTATGAAAGATGAAAAGTTAGTGTTTAAAGGAAATAACCTTCAGAAGTCTTATAATTCTAGAAAAGTTGTGAAAGGTGTTAGCCTAGATATTACTCAAGGTGAAATTGTTGGTTTACTAGGACCAAATGGAGCTGGGAAAACCACAACCTTTTATATGATGGTTGGGTTAGTTAAATCAGATGAAGGGAGCATTCATCTAGGTGATACAAATGTAACAAAGTTTCCACTTCATAGAAGAGCAAAAGATGGAATCGGGTACCTCCCTCAAGAAGCCTCTGTTTTTAGAGAACTCTCTGTTGAAGATAACATTTTAGCAGTATTAGAAATTAGAAATTTAAGAAGAAAGAAAAGAAGAGCGATGCTTGATCAACTTTTAGCTGATTTCAGTTTGCAAAAGGTGAGAAAATCCAAAGGAAGAGAGTTGTCTGGTGGGGAGAGACGAAGAGTAGAAATTGCTCGGTGTTTAGCACTTGAGCCTAAATTTGTTCTTCTCGATGAGCCTTTTGCTGGAGTTGATCCTATTGCGGTTGCTGAAATTCAAAATGTAGTAACAAGCTTAGTGTCAAAGAATATTGGTGTTTTAATCACTGATCATAGTGTACGTGAAACATTAGGAATCGTGGATAGGGCCTATATTATGAATGAAGGCGAGTTATTGATATCAGGAACTCCGAAAGAAATTGCTAATAATGAATTAGCTAAGAAACATTACCTTGGCGAGGATTTTACGATTTAGAATTTTCTCATTAATATTCGTGAATGAAATTTATTTCTCTTTTGATAATTACAGGCTCTGTATTTGCAAATACATGTTTTAAAACATGTGAGGATATTCAGCAGTACCGGAAGGAAACTTTAAGAAAATATAAAAGATTTCAAACTTATAACTATGATAGAAGAAGAATTTTTCAAGATCTCAAGTTTAAAGAATTTCAAGCTATCTTTCATAAAAAGCAAGTTAAATTTAATAAATGTATTACGAATGTTTTGGATGTTGCTTTTGATAGAAGAAATGAAGACTTAATTTATCTAGCTAAGTATATTCAGGAGGTTGATTTGATTAAGATCCCCAAAAAGGATCAAATGCGACTTCTTCATGAGATCCTTGGTCCAGATTCTTTTTATTCTTACTTTAAGTCTAGACATTATAAATGGGAGACACCTTTTTCTCATTATTCATTCACGGGAGCAGCTACTGAGGTTCACTCGTCTTTGAAAAACTTTGCTTATTCGAGACATGAAGGGCATAAGGTTAATTTACCTGTTTATAAGAGAGTTGGTTATTCGATTTTATCAGAACAAAAAAATCCTTTTTTGTACCTTTATAAAAAACTATTCGCAAAAGAAATAAAATTGAAAGCCCGTTATTTTGATGAGAATTTCTCTCCGGCTGTTTCGAAAATAATTTTAGTAGAAGTTATCAGACAGATTGCGAGAGAAAATAATGAAATTCATAAGTTTAATGAATTTGCTTCTAAGTTTTTACTTGGAATGAGACTTCCAGAAAATGAAATTAATGGTGAAAATTTAAATCCTGATTTTGAGTATTCAATTCATAATGGATATTTTTTAGGATCTAAGTCTTTTAATATGGATATTAATGATAAAACAACTCCGATGAGTTTTGATTGCACTAGTTTAATTCAATATTGCGCATTTGGATTAGATAGTTTTGATGATGCTTATAGTGCTTCAACTCTTGATAGTCCGGAGTTTAAGTTTATTTCTTCTGATTTTGTAAATTCTTTTAATGGTTATGAAGTTAAAGCTGAAGATTCAGGGAGCTATTCTCGAAAGTCTATTGCAATTAATAATATTCGAAAGAAATTTGAGGTGTTGCCACTCTTTTGTGAATCTCAATTAATGCCTGGAGATATGATTGTCTTTAAAGGGCATATGTTAATTTTTCAAGGATACAAGAAAAGAGATGATGGAAGTATCGCTTTTATGACTATCGAAGCTGAGGGGAGTGCTACTAGAAGTATTGGCAACCTTGATAGAGAGATTTATGCTGAGGGTAAAAATTGTTCTGTTTTTCAATGGAGAAGGTCTCAGATACTAGGAGCTAAAGTCCAAGCTTATATTGCTAGAATTAAAAAGTAATTACCTATAATTTTTAAAGTTTATTCATGAAATGCCGAAATAAACTTATGAAAAGAATTAATTTTTATTTTTGTTTGATTGCTCTGACAGGATGTTTGGGAACTTCCCTGAACTCAGCTAAGGATGAAAAAAGTATTGTTCTTGATACTGAATCTAGAAATATCGTTAGTGTTGAAAGTTTTGGTGAAGAGATACACACATTAAATGGAATGAAATTTTATTCTGGATGTGGACTTGATGCTTTCGAAGCAACATTTAGAATGAATGCGGAGAAGTTAGTAAAATTAGCAGATCTAAGATTTAATGATGACATTACAATTGATTGGGGAGATGGCTCACCGATTGAAGCTAAAACATCCGGAGCTGTAGAAAGGGTGTATGAAGATTTAATTATAGGAGATGAAGTCACTATAAAGATCAGTGGTCGATATACAAAGCTTGGAATTGATTCTAGCTCTTCACCAGTATTAGTTGTTGAAAACGTAGGTTCTTTATGCTGGAGAGATTTCTTTAGTGCATTTAATGATCAAGATTCTCTAACTTTAGTTGAAGGTGGAAATACTTCAATGGTTACTGATATGAGTTTCATGTTTAAAAATACAACTCGTGCCGTTCCTAATGTGAGTGATTGGGACACTTCTAATGTTAAGTCAATGAAGCATATGTTTAAATCTGCTTCGCTTGCAAGCCCAGATGTTTCAAATTGGAATGTTTCTAATGTTGTTGACTTTAGTGAAATGTTTGATAGAGCTCGTCAAGCTAGGCCCAATGTATCAAATTGGGATGTTAGAAGGGGCGAAGATTTTACGAATATGTTTAGAAATAGCGAGTTTGTGAACCCTGATATTTCTAGATGGGAATTAGAAAGTGCGAAACATATTGATTACTTATTTTCAGAGAGTGGAATTTCAGAGTTTAATTATTCTCAAGCATTAATCAATTTAAGCAGGAATACAAGGTTAAAAGATATTAACTTAGGAGAAATTGAATCTTGTTTCGCTAATTATGCACTAGAAGCAAGGGAAGACTTAATTCAAAGAGGGTGGACAATTAATGATCAGGGAGTTTGCAACTCTAGTACTCATTTTGGACAAATGGAATTTGATAATGAATGTGGATTTGAACCATTCAGTGCAACCTTTAAGATTGGAGAAAGAAAAAAAATAGTCCTTGGAGATCTTCAACCAGGAGATAAAATTTCTATAGATTGGGGAGATAGTTCTGGTGCTCAAAAATTGAGCTATGGAGCAGGAGACAGAGAAGTAATTAAGGAATATTCAAATTTAAATGAAAATGATGCTGTGAAAATTATGATTAGCGGTCGATATTCAAGATTGCTTATTAAATCTGAAGAATCTTCACAGGTCAGAAGAGTCGAAAATTTAGGATCTCTTTGTTGGAAGAATGCGGAAAGTGCCTTTGAAGATCAATATATATTAGAAGAAGTTAAGGGTGGAAATACATCTGAGATATCAGACATGAGCAATATGTTTAGTCAATGCCGAAATGCTAAGATTGATGTAGCTCATTGGGATACTTCTAATGTTGAAGATATGAGAGGAATGTTTCTTAATGTAAATCATAATGTTAATGTTTCTAACTGGAATGTTAGCAAAGTGAAATTTTTTGATCATATGTTTTTTGGATATGATGCATCTTCTTTAAATGTTTCTAATTGGAATATGGAAAGTGCTGAAAGAGTTGAGTATATGTTTTCACAAATGGATTATGCGAATCCGGATGTCTCAA
>JAHDHG010000013.1:0-17958 GCA_020631435.1 Bacteriovoracaceae bacterium
TATAAGGCTAGAAAACTATCTGAAAAAGTTTTTTCTAATTTTAGGCTTCAGCAGTTATATAAAGTAGGTCTAAGCTCAGGTTCTGAAATTCAAGATGTGATTGAAACAGAAAGTATTATTTATTGGCTATCTGTTGCCACTGATGATTATGAAATTTCATCTGAAGTTTATGATTTCTTATGTGAGTTAAGAAATTTTGATTATCTTGATTCGAAAGTAATGATTGATAGTCTCCAAAAGAAATTATCCTTCTTGAGAAAAAAGAGTAAAGTTCACCTTAATTTGTTTTCTATCAATAGAGCGACGTTGAAATTAGAGATTAATCTTTTTGGAGATTTTTATATCTTGAGTAATAGTAAGGATCATATCTTTTTTCCACGTAATATTCCTTTCGAAGAAAGTTTTAATGATAAATCCAAAATAAGTTTTAATTTAAATCCAGATGAGAAAATTCTTGTTTTTGGACCAGGAATTATTCAAAATACTGAGTTATTTGGCAATCATGATAAAGTCGTCAATTTCGCACTAAATCATATTGATAAATCATCTGATAGTTTAATGGATGAAATTATGATAGATATATCTAGTCTTCAAGATAAGAAGTTTTTAGATTTTGATGCAAGCCTAGGTTATTTGGAGGTCTCAAAAAATGCATTATTTAGTATTAATTAGTATTACTTTTATATCATTATGTTCTTTTTCTTTTGATTCATGTGTGAAGAGAGATTTAAAGGTTGATATTGCTTCTAAAAAAGCATTTGGTTTTATTGACTATAAACTCAACCTGGAAAAAAAGAGATGCGTTATCGAAATTCAAAGAGAGAATTTTTTTAAATCTGCTTGGAAAATAGATATTTGCAAGGAGCCTATACATTTAAAAGTATTGGAATATTTCACCAATAAAAACTATATCATTGAAAAAAAGTGTTCAGATGAGTCGGAAGATACTTTTTGTAAAAAGAAAAGACAGCTCATTTCTATTATGGAAAAAGAGTTATTGATTAATTCTGAAGGAGAGAAAGAAAATTTAGATTCTCATTATGGAATAAGTTATTGCATCTATGAATTATTAAAAAAATATCTTAATGAGGGGATGATTTTTTCTATGAATCAAGATTACTCATCTTTGAAATCGCAAAATATTCAACCTGTTCATCAACAAGAAAAAGTAATTCAACCTATTGGTCAGCAAGAAAAAAAACAAGCTGATATTCCAGTAGGTGAAAATATAAAAGAAGTAACGACTACAACTACAAATGTAGAAATAATCAATAAAATTGAAGAGAAGATTAAAGTTAAAGCTCAGGCGATGGAAAAAGATAAAGAGAAGACATTTGAGCAAGGAGTTGATTCTAATCCAGTTAAAGATGCTGATTTGGATAAATTCGTTCCTACTGAAGATGAACTTAAGGAAGGCCCTAATGTTATTGAGAAAATTAATTCTTTTTAGTTTTTTTTCCTGCTCGACAACAAGTTAAATCAGAGGAGTTGATTATTCTAACAATCGAAAGATCGTTAGTGATATTTTGAATTCAAATTTGCCAGGGCCTTGCCATAGATATGCTGAAAAGTTTAACTACAATACTAAATCGAATATCTATTACGAATTTACTCTTGATGGGTTTGGACAAGTTACAAGCGCGATAGACATTACTGATATATCAGATCAATTAGAAGAATGCTTAGAAAATTATATCTCTGATCAGTTAACATTTCCCAAACATGAGAAGAGGCGATGTATAAGTTTAATGGTGTAATTCATTATCGAAGACAGCCATTTTAAATATTACTGTCTTATTCTTAGACAGTTGAATAGATTTTACACATAAAGAACTTTTTTTGCCGCAGCGTGTTAGTATTTGAGGCACTGGAGGTTTATGTGAAAGTATTAATTTTGAGTTTGATTATATCTTGCTTGAGTTTTAGTGGCATCGATCAAATGAATATAGATCAAAGAAATAATGAAATATTTGAGCTTGATTACTTTATTGCTAAAGATATCTTTGATTATAGAATAGGTAAATCCTTTGAGAGGTATCTATCTTCTCTTGATGAGATTCATTCAGATATAATTGAAGTTCGTTCTAAAGTTTTACATCTGATAGAAAATTCTTACCCATATTCTGAAATTGTAAAGTTTTTTAAAGCAGAGATGGAATTAGTAAAAAGAAAGTTCCTCAGCAATAGAGGAACGTTTTTTAATCTTAATACTTTTAAAACCTATAGATCTCAAGGTCCTAATGGAAGAGACTTGGATACTATCGTTTCTGATCTTTTTAATATTTGTAGAAGTAATTTTTGCATTTTAAGATTGTCAAAAGACTTTAGGGATTGGTTTGCCTTTGTTGAAAAAATTAATACTCAGGTCTCACTTAATAACTTTAAAGATCTATCACTTTATGGGGCAGCATCGCAAAATCAGGGATATTCATTTAATGCTATTCTTGCAAAAGAGATTTTCAAACATAGGCAAAGTATAAATGATAAAAACCATAACATAGTGAATTATAACTTTGACGTTCTAGGAAATGTCTATAAGTCCTTAGAGAATTCTAAATCTCTTGTTAAATTGGTTTTTTATCCGGGACTTAGGATTTCAAACTATGTGACCAATAAAGTGAAAGCTTCTTTTGAAGATCTTTTTAATTTGTCAGATTTTGATTTCACTTTTCCTCGTCTTGATTATTTTACCGTTAATAAAAGAGGTGATTCCTTTAAAGAGAAAAATATACGTTTTACAGTTAAATACTTTGATAAAAGGTATAGAAGTTTAAAGCTTTTGATGTTCGAAGAGTCTGAGTTTAAAAAAGTAGATGTGAGCTATAACGCTAATCTTAACTTGGAAGAAATTTACTCCAAGTTTGCAACTCAACTTCCCAGTCACGTGCTTGAGTCAGTTTTAAAAAATAAAACGATAAAAAGAACAAACTTATTTGAAGAAGAAATTGAAGGAATAAAAAATATTTTAAAAGAAATAGAAAATTTAAAATTAGAAGAAGGTGACCAATGAGATTTATATTATTATTTCTATTATCTTCACTGCTATACAGTGGAAACATATTAGATAAAGAAAATTTAGACTTTCTTGACAGTGAAATTAAAGTAGCTGAGACACAATTATCTCAAATGCTAAATGAAGAAAAAGAGAAAGGTTTGTATCTTGAAGATTATCATACGGCATTAGTTATATTGCAAAAAAATTTTTACAGTCGATATAATGAATATTTAAATAAAGCTTTTGATAGATCAGCCTTGCTTTCTAAGTATTTAAAAAAGTTCTTGTTGAATAATGAATTAGAATTGTCAGCGAATGAAATTGAAAAAATTCAAGATCGCTTTATAGGTAGAGCTTCAAAAGCAATAGTCGCAGATGAAGTAAGGCATAGAGCAATTATCTGGAGTAGCTTAGCTGATAAAACATATTCTCCGAATGGGAAGTTCAAAGGTATTGAGGATTCCAGTCTTTTGAAAGTATGTGTTAGTGATCACTGTGTTGATAGTCTCTTATGGTTAACTGGGTACCCAAGACTACAATTAGTTCTCTCTGAATATTTTTTTCAAGATTTTATTGATTTAGATGGTAATTTGGAAACACGATCTACTTGTTTTTTTAAATCAAGCTGCCAAGAATGGATTGAAAATGTTGTATTGAGATTAATGATCCTTAATGTTTCAAAGATCTTATTTAATAGAGAAGATTTAAATCTAAAGTTTGAGAAAAACTTGAGTTCATTTGAAGATGAGAAGATGTTATTTGAATATTTAGCAAGATTTGTTGGTTCTGCTGCTGAGAAAATAATTTATTTTGATAATAAATCATTGATCCATGATGTATCTAAAATCTTGCCTAGGAAGAAAGTTTTAATACTATTGGGAAATAAGGATAGAGATACATCGTTTCATTCATTTGGGACAGGCCAATATAAATATATTTCTAGAGAGATAAGAAAAAGTAGAGAATCAAAACCATTTGCAATTTATCCTTTAGTAGGTGAAGATGCGGAAAAAATAGAACAGCTTAGATTAGATGCAATAGATGATTTTAAGAGCGACTTATTTGGTGATATTTCAAATGATCATTTAACTGATCTTGAAAGTTTTTTTGAACAATTAGGAGAAAGAAGATGAAGTTTATAATTTTATTAATAGTTAGCTTGAATATTTTTCCTCAGAATAATATCTATGATGATTTAGAACGTGAAATTAATTTTCATTTAAGTCAATTGAAAGATAGTAGGATAGTTACCGATCCAAATAGTTTTTTAGTTTTGGATTTTGATTACAAAGTGAATAAGTTTCTTTTTGAATTTGAATACAAAAGAGTTATAGAATTATATTATGAAAAAATGAATAAAATCCAAGAATTGATAATTTCGGAAGAGGATAAAGTTGTAGTTGAAAACAATAAGTTATTATCAGCAGGATATAGTTCAAAAATGATAGCTGAAAGGCTTAAGAATTCAAATCAAGAAATTCAAAGTTACATAACATCAATTTTTAATCATCTTTTTCATGAAATGACTAAAGTTTTTGATGCTAATATAAAATCTAGGATCGATATAAAAGATTTTTATAATACTTGTTCATCCTCTTCTTGTAGAAAAAAAACAAAAGAAATTTCTAAGGACTTTTATAATAGTGTTATAACAATTCTGGGTCTAAACGATGGATTTAGATCTATGTTATATAGAGATTCTCAGTTTGATTCTACGTTTTCTGCACAAATTTTAAGGGCATCAAAGAAACTTAGAGATTATAAATTCTCCTCGAAAGAATATAAAAATTATTTTGAATATTTAATTAGTGAAGCTTTGAAAAATTCAGCAGATTCCCTAAGCTTTTCTCTTGCTTTAATTGCTTTGCCTCTAAGGATGAATGAATATGTCTCAAAAGTGATTAGTATTGGAAATAAAGAAAAGAAATTTAAATATGTTTTAAGTTTAAAGAAATCAAATTCTAAACTAAAAAAAAGACGTTATGAAAATATTAATGATGTTTTTAACAAGGTTAATAAGAAAAGTCCTGTTTCCTACTTCTTTTTTCTTTCTAAGAATAAATTAAATGAAACTCAAGAAGCACTGGATAAATACAATGAATTTGTTAAGAATTTTACGAATAATCAATTTTCTCTTGTTGATATTTTGAATGATGGTGAGGTTTCTTTTTTTCAAGATATGGGAGTATGTAATTTGTAGATCTACTTAAGAGCATTTTCAAGATCGCTAATCAAATCTTCAAAATGCTCTATCCCAACACTCAATCTAATTAGATTATCAGAAATTCCTAATTCTTTTCTCATTTTCAAAGGTACAGATGCATGAGTCATTATTGCAGGATGATTTGCAAGACTCTCAACTCCGCCAAGACTTTCTGCTAGTTTAAATACCTTAACTCTTTGAAGAAATCGCCTTGATTCTTTTATTCCGCCTTTAATATATAGAGAAATCATTCCACCAAATCCACTCATCTGAGATTTAGCCAATTTATGATGTGAATGAGACTTCATACCTGGGTAGATAACTTTCTCTATCTTTTTATGCTTCTCTAAGTATTTTACAACTTTAATTGCATTTTCTTCATGTGCCTTCATTCTGATAGCGAGGGTTTTTACGCCTCTTAATACTAACCAAGAATCAAATGGAGATTGAGAAGGGCCAATGGAATTTTGCAAAAACCATAGTTTGTCATAAATCTTTTTTGAATTCATCATCATTGCGCCGCCAACGACATCGCTATGACCATTGATATATTTTGTTAATGAGTGCACTACAATATCTGCACCTAAATCAATTGGTCTTTGAAAAATCGGAGACATAAAAGTGTTGTCGACAACTAGTATGGATTTATACTTTTTACAAAGCTTTGAAATCTTTTTTATATCAGAAATCTTAAGCATTGGATTAGTGGGAGTTTCTAACCATAAAAGATATGGCTTATGTTCTTTTAAACCTTCTTCGACTGCTTTTAAATTAGTTGTATCAATGAAATGAGTTTCATAATGATCACCAAAAACTTTATTTAAGAGTCTATTAGTTCCTCCGTAGACATCATCGCCACAAAGAATTTTTCTCCCTTTTGGAATTGATTGGATAATTAGAGTGACACAGGCCATTCCAGAAGATGTCGTTAAGCAATACTTAGCGTTTTCTAACCCAGCTAAACACTCTTCTAATCTTGTTCTAGTAGGGTTATGAGATCTTGTATATTCATAGCCTTGATGTTTGCCTGGAGACTTTTGAACATAAGTAGATGTTTGGTGAATGGCAGGCATGATTGAACCAGTAACAGGGTCTGCCTCACCTCCAAGGTGAATAACCTTAGTTTCAATCTTCATATTTTTTTTCATAAATTCTCCGTATTAAACGATACTTACATCAGATTCAGGAAGAACCTTATTGATTTGTGAGTAAAGTTCATGGTCAACTTCGCCAAGTGAATAAGAATGTGATTTCATCCACTCATCATTATAAATTTTACTAACATATTTTGATCCTGAGTCAGGAGCAATAACTAAAATTCTTTCAGGAGTTGAAAGAGTTTTTGCATATTTAATTGCACCAAGCACGGCCGCACCTGAACTTCCACCAGCAAAAATCCCTTCTTGTTGAAGTAGTTTTCTTGTTAATTGAAAAGACTCTTCATCTTCAACTGTGATAAATTGATCAATAACATCAAAGTTAATAGTGCTAGGAATAAAATCTTCTCCAAGTCCTTCAAGAACATAAGAATGAGCTTCGATTAACTCTTTTGTTTCGTGATAATGTTTAAGGATTGATCCTTTAGGATCAACACCAATCACTTTTAGGGATGGCATTTTTTCTCTTAAATATCTACATGTTCCAGAAATGGTACCACCTGTTCCTACTCCAGCAACAAATGCATCAAACTGACCATTGGTTTGATTAAAAATCTCTGGACCTGTACTGTAATAGTGAGAGTTAGGATTATCTTTATTGTGATACTGATTAGTGTAAAAGCAATCTAAGTTTTCAACAAGTTTTGCTGCAACAGAATAATATGATCTTGGATCCTCTGGTTCTACATTCGTAGGACATAATATTACAGTCGCTCCCATTGCTTTAAGAGCATTAATTTTTTCTTTAGATTGCTTATCTGCCATAACAAATACGGCCTTGCATCCATGAATTGCAGAAAATAAAGCAATACCTGCACCTGTGTTTCCACTTGTCGCTTCAACAATAATACCGCCAGGTTTGAGTTCACCGTTTTCCATACCTTTTTGGCAGATATATTTTCCAATTCTATCTTTGATCGATCCACCTGGATTTAAATATTCAAGTTTTACATAAATTTCAGACTCTACTTCACTAGCAGTTTTTCCAAGTTTAATAATTGGAGTTTCGCCGATTATATCTAAAACAGATTGATTAAATTTATTCATATTTAGTCCTGATCAATTATTTTTTGGATTCCAATATTTCATGTCCTGCGGCAATTGTCGAGATTCTAGCTAGAATTGAGTACACACCTTCTTTAGCTTTATGATCATGCCCCTCATGAATTTCACTAATACAAAACTTTTGATAGACCATCCCTTTAGCATTTAAATTGCCTTGGGAGTCCTTGAGTGGGTTTGCTCTTAGAAATCCTCCAACTGGCTTGCCTCCTATAATATAGATAGTGACTTCAGCAGGTCCGCCATCATGTGTTAAAACTGTCTCAACTCCCTCTTGAACGATAACAGAGGTAAATTTAAGTTTATTTTTCCCAATGTTCATTTTGTTTCTAATCTTACGATTCATTGATAGAACATCTTCAGGTCCATCTACCACCATGATTCCCATTCCATAGGTACCTTGATTAGCTTTGATAAAAATATTCTGATGATCTTGGATATTAGATTTAATCTCGCTAACAGCAGCAGCTAAATTATCTAATCCTTCTTTAGTATGGAAATCTATATCATCGGCGAGCTTAAATCTTGCTTGAAGAAGATCAGGATTTATAGAAAATTCATTAGAAAACTGATCAGCAATTTTTTTATAATAGATAAAATGATTTGCTTTTGTTCTTTGTCTCCATCCTAAATTTGGAGTAGGGTAGACAAGATTATTAATCTCATTCCAGTTAACATCTAAAGGTTGCGATTGATCATTATTAAGAATAATTAAATCATATGACCCATTTTTAGATTTAAATTCATTATCCTCTGTCCATCCCTTTATAATTTTAAGTTCATACTCAGATTTAGAAATAAGATCAAGCTCATCAGTTTCTTCAAATAATTTTTCATCTGGAGAAATAATATCTACTTCGAAGTCATATTTCTTTGGAAGACTTGCAAGAGTAAAAAGGTGATCAAGATAAAATAAATTTTTTGTATGTGATTCTGGAATAATTGCAATTCTTTTTGCTTGAGGATTAAGTTTTAAAATTTCATTTTTCATTCTTTCTGCTGTGATATTTAAATCTAAAAAACAAACGTTATTAAATCCAGCAGGGTAAAGATTATTATCAACTGGAGCAAACTTATTTTTACTCTCTCTAATATCTACAGAGTTATAAAAAGGTAACTCAAGCCCATCTGCTAAAGTATCTAGAAAATCATTAATTTTATTCCAGTTGTGAGTGATAAAATTTTCAAGTTCTGATTTAGAATTAATCGTATAGTTCATATTCATCCCAATTTTTTGATAATTCTAACACATAATCTTTATTATGACCGAGAATTTCTGGGAATATTAAATAATCACGATATTTTTTTGAGATGAGTTTTTTTAAATTATCTTCTTTTTCAGTAAAAGAGTTCAATAAATTTTTCTCATCTTGCTTAAAAGTTTTCTTTATTTCGATAAGACCTTCAGAAGATTTATTGATAATCACGAATTTATTAGACTTTATATTTTTTAGCTCTTTGGAAAATATTTCTTCTGATTCTTTGAACTTTGAATGCTCAGCATTGGTCACTAAGTAAAAGATTGATCCTTTGCTATTAAAATAATCTTTTTTAATCTCTTTTGCCGTTGAAAACTCTTCTTCTAAATCAAGGATGATCTCAACAGTATTTAAAAATTCATCTACAAAATTTGGCCCTGTTAATTTTTTTAAAGAACTTAATAGAGTATCAACGCCTTTTTTTATGATTGAGCCAAGAATTGATTTTTTACTAGAGCTTAGCGCCCGAATCATTTGATTTGAATAAAACCTAAGAACTCTTTTATCTATATTAATAAAATCAGAAAAATGCTTACTTGGTGGAGTATCTAAAATAAAAGCTTGTGGGCCTGCAGAGATGAGCTGATCAATTTCAATATATGCTAAAAGTTCATTCATACCTGAATTTTTTTGCATGATGATACCTAGTAAGCGATTGGATTCTTTGTTTTTATTTTTTAATAAATTTTTGAAAGTAAGTTCAGGGTTAAATATTTTAATTTTAAGGTTTTTATTATTATTTGTTTCAATAAAGCTTTTTAATCTTTCAGATGGATCTATCGTTAATATAACTGTCTCTAGTGTTTCTGCCAGCTGAATGGCCCTCGCAAGACTTAAAGATGTTTTACCAACCCCACCTGTGCCACAGAAAACTTCAAAAATCATAATTAATCCTTTTGACTAAATCATTGATAATTTCTTTTTCTTTGGTCATTGCAGACAAGGGGATTGATTCCGTAAATTTAAAACTTTTAATTAATTTTTTTTCAGTTTCTATTTTCTTTTTTAGATATTGAGATTGAAGTTCGTTATATTCAACACCAATAAGTTTATTCAGATAGATTTTTGACTTAAAATTAGAAATTTCTTTTAAAGATTTTTTAAAATCAATACTTTCTTCTAGGGATAATTCCTCAGGGTTTGAAATGATGACAACTTCAAATTTATTTTCTTCTTTAAAGTAATCAATGATTTTTTTAGTATCTTCAAATAATATTCCGGACTTAAAAATATTATTATATTGAAAGACAGCTTTTAAGAAACTTAAAGCATGACCACTCGCAGGACCATCAATAATAAATACTTCATCTTTCTTGCTTCCTATCCCAAGTTCATATAAATGTCCCCAATAAGACATAAAAATAAATCCTGGTAAGATATTTGTGATTGCTTGAAATAAAGAATTATCAACTATCCAAGATCCAAGTTTTTTCGATTTTAATTTTTTAGAGATATAATCTGTAAGAATTTTTTTCGTATTAAAAGAGAGTTCATCTTTTTTATCTTCAATATGATTGAGTTGAAGTTGTAAGATGGAAGATTTAATTTCTTTAGCTTTGAGTTTTTCTCGAATTACTTTACAGATAACAGTTTTACCTACGCCACCTTTACCTGAGACAAAGTAAAACTTAGAGCTCAATTTAGAATCGATAGGAAGGGATAATTAATAACTTCATGTAAGAACCGGAAATATCTGGCTGCCCATCAAATGAAACTCCGAAAGGTTTATGAAAATGGGCCATAAAAGAAATATTTACTCTGGTGCTTACATCTAGTTCAAGCCCAGTGAAAGCATTTAATCCAAAAGTAGTTTTAGAACTTGCTTCCGTGACCGTATTATTTAGTGGGTTGAGAACTCTTTCTCCTCCAATCCAGTAAAATCCTAAGCCTCCACCAAAGAAAGGAGCAAACTTATCATAATCAAAGATCTTTGCTTTTATTCCGAAATTTACCGATTTCGTTTTGACGTTTTGCTGCCCTAGTTCAAATTTATGAGCATGAATATTTCCAATTAATTTAAACATTAAGCTAGACTTAAATTGATAAAATAAATCAAAAGTAATCTGATCTTCTCCTAAATTTGCATAGTCACTAAAAAGGAATGACTGTCCTATTCCTAATCCTACATAATGCCTTTTTCCAAGAATTCCTTCTTTGGAATAAGTGATATGTTTTTTTACGACTGTTTTCTTTGGAGCTGGTTTTTTGTTTACTGGGACTTCAATCCCCTTTGGTAATTTTTGTTTTGGAGGAGAAATAATTGTTGGTTGCGTTGTCACTTGGGTTTGAGCAAAGCTTATAAAATAAAAAGGCCCTATCAACAAAAAGATAAGGCCTTTTATAAAAATCGAAATGTCTTTCACATATCATCCTTTGAATTAACAATTTAAAAAAATGTTAATTCAAAGTCTGAGGAGTTTCAATTCCTGCATTGTAGTTATTTAAGTAGTTAGTCACATTTGGTGCAGGTATTTCTACTTTTTCTTCTACTGGTGCAGCATACTTTTCCTCTTGAGCATGATTTCCAATATTCGATTGAACTTCAAGAGACTTAATATAGCCTGTGAAGATACCAGTATTTGACTTGATAACTCTTTTTAAGAGTTCAGTGTTTTCTGGACCTTGCCACTTTTTCTCTTGATCAAACAATAATTGTATCTGAGTAGTGTAAGTTATATCTCGACCAGATTTGTTATCAATGACTTTTATTTCGTTACCGTCTCTTATAATTTGAGCGATCTCTTCTAAAGTCACATAACAAGATTGATGCGTATCATATAGCTTTCTATTCTGATACCTCTTAATGATTCTCACTTTTTCCATTTGAGACTCCTTATTGATTAAAAATTTATTTAGACTGGCCACGTAAATTTTTGCAATGCAATTTACGAGACTCGTCATAACCGTTACGCATGGTGTTTCTAGCAATAGATGGCACTTAATGTCAACCAGATGAGTCAATTATTCACGCATTGTGCTAAGTGACTGAAATTACGTTATTTTTTCTCTGAAAAATTTACCTACCTGCGTAAAAGACTCTAAACATTAATTTTTATGCACCGATATAGAATTATTGGAGGGGAAGGTTGATTAGAATATTCCCATTAATTTCTACATTGGTTCTTATATTGTCATGCAATATGACGACTTCATGCTCCACAGCAAGAACTGAGCCTTTGGTATTGAAAGTTCCTTGCAAAGCATGTGCAGAGTTTCAGCCAGAGAAAAGAAAAGAATATTTAGCAAAGATTCAAAATGAATACAAAGCGTCAAAGTCAATAGAAAAAAAAGATCTTATTATTAGAGATTTATATTTCAAAGCTATTAATTTTGAAGATAACTATGCACTTAAAGAATCTGAAGAAATTTTTCAGCTCTTACACCGACTAAAACCTAATGATGCACATTTAAGTAAAAAGTATATTTTGGGACTCATTAAAAATGGGGCTATTGAAAAAGCGCTGACTGAATTGGAAGAATTGTCAGAATATAACCTAGATGCTGAAGATAGATCGGAGTTAATGCAATTAAAAGCAAATGTTTATGAGTCAACGGGAGACTTTGATCAAGCGATTAAAGTTTACGATTCTATCTTGAAAGCAGACGCTTCAAATATAGATGTTTGTTTGAAAAGAGCTTTTTTGGCAGTAGATCAATCAACTGAATCAGCGATCAAGATATTAAATGTATGCCATCAAGCTTCTAAAAGTGATGACCATAAAGCTGAAGTTAGTTTTAAAATTGGAAGGCTGTATCTTGATGTCGGTGATTTAGATAGGAGCTCGTTTTATTTTAACAGAGCTTATAGAGAGTTCCCTGAGAATTCAAAGTCTCTAGCCGCAGTTGGGGTAATACTAATTGAGACTGATAAAAAAGATAAAGCTATTGCAAATTTTAAAAATCATTTAAAAGTTTTTCCAGATGATTATTTAGTTTCTAAAAGGTTGATGGATCATTATGTAAGTGAAGAGAAATTTTCAAATGCTCTGCCTTATTTAGAAAAAATGGTAGATCTTAATCCTAAAGATCCATCTGTGAAGTTCAAGTTAGCCTATCTCTATAAAGAAATTGGCAAGGTAGATGAATCTATTCAGGCCATTAACGAAGTTCTTCCTTTTGGTGTTGATACAGATAAGTCTCATTTTTTCTTAGGTGATCTTTATATTCAAAAAAAGAATTTTACTGCCGCAGTTAATTCGTTTTCTAAGATTAAACCTGAAAGTACTTATTATGCAGAGTCTAAAATAAGAGAAGTTACTCTCTTAAGAGATTTAGCACTTGAAAATGAAAGAACCACAGCTAGTAGTGAAAATAAAAAAGAAGATAGATATTTAAGCTCGATAAATAAAATAAAAAAAGAATCAGAAGACAGGTTGAGCTTTGATCTAGATGTTAATCAAGCTATTTATTTCAAAAGAAAGGCAAATTATAAAAGATCTATTCAGATTCTAACTAAGATTAAAGATCATAAGAACTTCAGAGACGATCATAAATTCTTTCTAGCTTCTATGTATGAGAAAGAAAATTTATATAAGAATGCTGATGAGATTGTTTTAAAAATGTTACTTTCAGATCCAGAAAATGCCCAGGCCCATAATTACTATGGTTATTCTTTGATTGAAAGAGATAAGAAAGATCTAGAGATGGCAAAAGTACATCTAAATAAAGCGATTGATTTAAAGCCAAATGATCCACATATCTTAGACTCCGTAGGATGGCTTTATTATCACTTAGGAGAATACCAAAAATCCATTGGATATTTCCTTAAAGCTAGAGATCAAGGACTTGAGAAAGACTTCACTGTAAATAAGCATTTAGGGATGAGTTATCAGAAACTTGGGCAACAAGTAAGTGCAGAGAAATACTTTAGAATTTCTCTTACTAATGCAGTTTCTGACAAGGAAAAGAGAGAAATCAATAATTTACTAACTCCTTTCATTCAAAAGATGCCTGCTTCCATTTAATTTTGTAAGATTAATCTTATGAAATTTTTTATTTTATTTTTAATTTTATCTTGTACTCAACTTCCTCAACAAAGCGAATATGTTCAGCAAGAAAATATTACTTTTGATATTTTTAAAAAAAGTGTGAGGGGTTTTTGTTTAAACTCTGAAGGAAGAGCACAAATCTCTGTAGGAAGAAGAAGCTTTACTGTTAGCTACGATACTCAAACACCAAACCCCAATAAGTTTATTTTAACAGCTTATATTCCTTTGCGAGGTGGAGAAGACCTAATCATTGAAAGAGAAAATGGAAGATATCGTTTCTCAGGAGGATTTGTTGGAATGATCAAATCTAGGTTTTATGCTCACGCCGATGCTAATCCTGGAGTAGAAAGAGAAGATCTTTCAAAATTTTTATCTGCTTTAGGTTTTGAAGTATTTTCTGCCATAGATTTTAAAAGAAAAAATGATGCAGAACTTCAATCTTACTTTTCTAAGTGGTGCGGTAGCACACTGGGATTAAAATGCACCTATAATGAAAATCAAAGACAAATGGAAGTTGAAAGCCAGAGCTATCTAGTCAAGAAATTCGCTAATCAATCAGTGTTTTCATGGAAAAATCATGATTGGGCCGGCAGTCCAAATGACTTTTATAGACAGAGTTCATTTGAGTTAATTAATGGGGATTCTAGAATATTATCTGCACGTTTATATGCAGAACAATGCCAATAAGACACCAAATTCTGTAAGACTCTTCTTATTGTTAAAGGCTTTTTCAGTAAGTACACTATGTGAACTATAAGTCTTAAATCAAAGGGAGAGCTAAGATGAGTAAGTTATTAATCACTGTATTAATTTCTACATTTTTTTCATGTACAAAATCTAATAAGGCCACTGTAAAAGCAGACGGAACAATTGAGAAAGTTTTGAATATTGTAGTTTCTGCGAATGTAAAAGGATTTGATCCTAACCAAGCAAGTGATAGATATTCTGGAAATGAAGCGGCTAGAATTTATGAAGGTTTATTACAATTTCATTATTTAAAAAGACCTTATGAACTAATTCCTAATTTGGCTGAATCAATGCCTGAAGTTTCATCAGATGGTTTAAGTTATACTTTTAAAATTAAAAAAGGTGTTTTATTTCATGATGATGCCTGTTTTCCAAATGGAAAAGGAAGAGAGTTAACTGCAAGTGATTTCGATTATTCCATTAGAAGAATGGCTGATAAGAAAGAACAATCAAAAGGTTGGTGGTTAATCGATGGAAAAATTAAAGGCCTAAACGAATGGAGAGAAACTACTGGTGGATCTGAAGCATCTAATTACGCTGCTCCAGTAGCAGGTATTAAGGTTTTAGATAAATATACAATTAAGTTTACTCTTTCTAAGCCATTCCCTCAGTTCTTATATTCATTGGCAATGCCATTTACTTATGCGGTTCCAAAAGAAGCTGTTCAAAAGTATGGTAAGGAATTTATTAATCACCCTGTAGGAACAGGACCATTTATTACTGGTAAGTATACTCAAGGGAATAAAATTGTTTATACAAAAAATCCAAACTATAGAGATGAGTTTTATCCAACGGAAGGTTCTCCAGGTGATAAAGAAAAAGGTCTCTTGAAAGATGCTGGAAAGAAAATTCCTCTTGTTGATAAAATTATTGTAAAAATTATGACTGAAGAGCAAACAAGATGGCTTAACTTTAAAAAAGGTAAGCTTGATTCTATGAGTATCCCTACAGAAGAATTTGCAAACGTGATGATCCCTGGAAAAGGTTTATCAGATGACTTTAAATCAAAAGGGATTGTAGAGAGAAAAGTTGTTGGGCTAGATGTTACTTATAATGCTTTTAATCATGAGAATGAATTATTTAAGACTAATAAAAAACTAAGACAAGCAATGAGTGCTGCTTTTGATAGAGAAAATTTTAATAAAAAGTTTTTTCAAGGTATTTCACAACCTGCTCAGTCTGTGGTTCCACCAAATATTGCAGGTCATATCAATGGTTTTAAAGGGCCTTATCAAAATTTAAATATTGAACTTGCAAAAAAATTATTAGCTGAGGCTGGTTTTCCTGAGGGTAAAGGTCTTAAAGAAATTACTCTTCACTATACTTATTCGACTAAATCTAGACAGATGGCAGAAGTTTTCCAACAGAATATGAGTAAAATTGGAATTAAAATTAAGCCTGTTGGTGTGACATGGCCTGAGCTAGTAAAGTTAGTGAATACTAAGCAAACAATGATGTATTCAATGGCATGGGGGGCAGATTATCCAGACGCTGAGAATTTTTTACAACTTCTTTATTCAAAAAATGGAGCACCTGGAGCGAATGGTGCAAACTATAATAATCAAGAGTTCGACTCTATGTTTGAAAAAGCAGCATTGATGGAAGATTCTCCAGAAAGAACTGCTTTATATGAAAAAATGTATAAATTTGCTGCTGAAGAAGTTCCTTGGATTATTGGATTTCATAGAGTTACTTACGGTTTGATTCATGGTTGGGTAGAAAATTCAAAATCAATTGAATTTGATCATGGAATGGTTAAATACAAAAATGTTGATATGGCCAAAAAAGCTGAACTACTTAAAAAACTATAAATGCAAATATTACAGTATTCGTTAAGAAGACTATTATATCTCATCCCGGTTATTCTCGGGGTGAGTTTTGTAGTTTTCTTTTTATTTAATGTTGTCGCTGGTGATCCAACTCCACTTTTACTGGGAAAAAATGCTACCCCTTCTCAGATTGCAGAATTAAGATCACAACTTGGTTTAGATAGACCATTTTTTATGCAATACCTTGATATAGTAAAATCTGCTTTTACTTTTGATTTTGGAAGATCTTGGTCAACTCAGCAAAAAATTTCAGAAATTATTTCTCAAAGAGCGATTCCTTCTCTGACTTTAACTTTACCAGCATTTATTTTGGCTTCAATTTTAGGGATCTTGATTTCTTTAGTTGTTTCTTTTTATAGAGGCAAAACTTTAGATGTTTCAATGAGAGTTCTTTGTATCGCTTTAATGAGTATTTCTTCATTGGTTTACATTATTGTCGGTCAAAAAATTCTTGCTGCTGATTTAGGATTGTTTGAAATATCTGGGTATGAAACCGGTTTTCCTGATTTTGTTCCTTATATAATTCTTCCAGTCATTATATGGATTGTTTTATCTTTAGGCCCTGATATTAGATTTTTTAGAACAGTTATTTTAGATGAGGTTTATCAGGATTATGTCAGAACTGCTAGAGCAAAAGGTTTAAGTGAAAAAGTGATCTTTCTTAAACATGTTTTAAGAAATGCAATGGTTCCTATGATTACTTACTTTGTTATTCAATTACCTTTTTTAATTATGGGATCACTTCTTTTAGAAAATTATTTTGATATCCCTGGGCTTGGGAGTGAAGTGGTAAGGGCAGCGAACTCGAATGACTTTCCAGTTCTTAAGGCCTTTGCAATTTTATTTTCTGTTGCCTATATCGTTTTTAATCTTATTACAGATATTTTATATGCTGTTGTTGATCCAAGGATAAAACTTCAATGAAAAAAGAAAGATCTCTTTGGAATGATGCTTTTAGAAGAATTATAAAAGATAAGTTCTCCTTAGTTTCATTAGTTATTGTTTGTGTTTATATATTAATTGCACTTCTCGTGACATTTGGTGTGGTTGCAGCCGATTGGCAAGAAGTTGTTGGTCCTGAATACGCTCCTCCTAGTGCGGATTATTGGTTTGGGACAGATTTTCTTGGAAGAGATGTTTTTAGAAAGACATTATATGCCACCAAGATTGCAATTTCTGTTGGTTTTTTTACCTGCTTAATTGCTATTCCTATTGGAATTATTCTTGGATCAATCGCTGGTTACTTCGGTGGAATTATAGATGAAATAGTTGTTTGGTTTTATACAACCTTCTCTTCTATTCCTGGTATTATTCTTTTGATTTCTATTTCATTTGTTCTCGGAAAAGGTTTGACCGCTGTTTATATCGCTCTTGGTGCGACCTCTTGGGTTCATCTTTGTAGGTTGGTTAGAGGTGAAGTAATTAAACACAAAAATAGAGATTACGTGCAGGCAGTTACAGCTATTGGTGGGAGTCATTACAAAAAACTTTTTGTTCATATACTTCCCAATATTTTTCATATTGTAATTATTAACGCTTCTTTATTATTTCAAGGAGCAATTAAAGCAGAAGTCATCTTATCTTATCTTGGAATTGGAGTGCAGGAAGTACCAAGTTGGGGGAAGATGATTGATGATGCTCGATCAGAATTAAATAATGATGTTTGGTGGCAATTGTTAAGTGCAACAGTTGCTATGTTTTTTATCGTACTCGCTTTT
>JAHDHG010000013.1:17968-30197 GCA_020631435.1 Bacteriovoracaceae bacterium
GAGACGCATTAAGAGATGCTCTTGATCCGAAGTTAAAAGGTAAGGAGGCGAAATGAGTCACTTATTAGAAGTTAAAAATTTATCCGTAGAATTTCACACTGAAGAGGGTGTTACTAGGGCAGTTAACGACGTTAGCTTTACAATTGATGAAGGTGAAACGGTTGGATTAGTAGGAGAGTCTGGTTCGGGTAAGTCTGTTTCTTCTTTAGCAATTATGGGACTCATTCCTAATCCTCCAGGAAGAATAACTTCTGGTGAGATTTTATTTCAAGGTGAGAATATCGTTGGTGCTAGTGAAGAGAGAATGAGAGATCTAAGAGGTAATGATATCTCTATGATTTTTCAAGAGCCTATGACGGCACTTAATCCTGTCTTTAAAGTAGGTTATCAAGTTGCAGAGACGTTAATGCTTCATCAAAAATTATCAAAGTCTGAGGCGTGGGAAAAAGCTGTTGATCTTATGAATCAAGTAGGAATTCCTAATCCTAAAGCCAGAGCTCACTCTTATCCACATGAGTTATCTGGTGGTCAAAAACAAAGAGTATGTATTGCGATGGCAATTGCGTGTTCCCCAAAACTTTTAATTTGTGATGAGCCTACGACGGCACTTGATGTGACAATTCAAAAACAAGTTTTAGATTTAATTTTTAAGCTACAACAAGAATATAAAATGGGTGTTCTTTTTATTACTCATGATCTTGCTGTGATTGGTGATATAGCTGATGATGTTTTGGTTTTATATAAAAGTAATCTAGTAGAACATGATAATGTAAAAAAGATTTTTACAAACGCTGTTCATCCATACACAAAAGGCCTTCTTGCATGTAGGCCTGGATTAGAATCTAATCCTAAGAGATTGCTCACTGTCAGTGATTATGTAGATAACGAAGGGAAAGAAAAGATTATCCCTACTGAAGCGCTAAAGCCTCACGAGAAATCTTTTAATTTTCCAGAAAGTAAGCATCCCACTTTATTAGAAGTAAAAAACTTAAAAGTTTATTATCCGATTAAAGCTGGATTTTTTAGAAAGACTATTGGTCATGTTAAAGCTGTTGATGATGTAAGTTTATCAATTAAAAAAGGAACAACTTACGGATTAGTAGGTGAGTCTGGTTGCGGTAAGACTACGCTTGGAAGATCAATTTTAAGATTGGTAAATGCGACTGAGGGATCAATTCATTATAATGGGCAAGATATTTTATCTCTAAGCACTCATGAAATGAGAGAGATGAGAAAAAAGATGCAGATCATTTTCCAAGATCCATATTCTTCTTTGAATCCTAGAATGACTATTCAGCAAATTTTATTAGAACCTATGGAAATTCATAAGGTTGGAAATAATAAAAAAGAAAGGTTGGAGATTGCAAAGTCTCTCATTGATAGAGTTGATTTAGAACAACACCACTTGATGAGGTATCCTCATCAATTTTCAGGTGGGCAAAGACAAAGGATTGCGATCGCAAGATCTTTGGCTTTAAATCCTGAATTCATTGTTTGTGATGAATCAGTATCGGCACTAGATGTATCTGTACAGGCCCAAGTTTTAAACCTTCTACAAGACCTTCAGGATGAGAGGGGACTTACATATATCTTTATTTCTCATGATTTGTCTGTAGTGAATTATATATCTGATTATGTAGGAGTCATGTTTCAGGGAAAAATCGTAGAATATGGAACTGCTAAGGAAATCTATAAGAACCCTCAAATGGCCTATACTAAGAACCTACTATCTGCTATTCCGAGAGGAATCCCTAAAAACGTATAGTTTAAAAAAATCTTGGCAAAATTGAGCAATTTTTAGTAATTTATAGAGCAACATATCTTTTGATATTGTCTATAAGTGCCCACGTGGTGGAATTGGTAGACACGCTAGACTTAGGATCTAGTGCGAAAGCGTGGGGGTTCAAGTCCCTCCGTGGGCACCATTTAGCAATTAATTTTTTCGCAAGTTTCAAAAATATTCTAGCTATTTATGAATATCCTCGCTTAGTAGTGGAAACAAGACCTAACAATTTGTAATCACTGTAATCTTCAATTTTTATTTTTAGCAAAGTCTCTCTAACGAATATTTTTAATTGTCTTTATTAAATAGTATCTAAGTGACAAGCAAGCTCAGCTTCAAGCTCAGTTGAAGATTCAAAATAAAATCCTTTAATCAAGTCTGTTCCGAGATCTTTTTTATTTAGAGCAATGATAATTTTATGATCACCATCCAATGAATTTATATGAGAAACTCTATAGCTTTGTCCTGCTTCAAAAATATCGCTTGCTGTTGTTGTGCCTGACAATTTAAAACCAGCTTCATGTTCTCTATAGAATTCAGTTACTTTGGGGATAGTAAGACCTAAGTCCATTTTTAGAATTTGAGACTTTTCAGAGTCATAACAAGTATATGACCTATTGCTTTCTGCTAAAGATGATAATGTTAATAATGACAAAATTACTAATATGGTTTTCATATTTTTTCCTTTATTTGGTTTCATAGAGATTATTTCCATTTCTTTTTAGTAACATTGATTGATATTTTTTTGAGTAAAAATGTATTTATTATCAGTAATTTGTATATATTTTTGCATACAGAATGATAGTTATATTTTTTAATCCCAATTTTTTTAAGTGTTAAAAGATGTAATGGATTAGTGAAAATAAGTTTGAAAGATTAGATTTTATAATGTTTGATAAAATTGCTTGGCTTCATTCTTGAAAATATATTTTATGATATAATTTCTTATGTCTTTAGAAAATTCATTAGGAATTGCAAATCTTATAATTTTTTTATTGTTATTTGTTAATTTTCTAAGAGTTAATGTTGAGAATTCTCAATTTTTGTATATTTTTAAGATCTTCATATTAATTATTCTTACGACGGTCGGCTTAGTTTGCTCTTATGAAAATTGGCACACTTACATTCTTTATTGTTTTTTTTCTTTTATTCTTCTGCCTGCTCTTGGAACTGCAAAATCGATTGAGTTGATGAAGCGAAATCCTCGGACAGGGAAAATATTTTTAAGTCTTATTTACTTCATCCATCCATCAAAAATTATAAAACAATTAAGTAATCATGCTGATATTTTGATCAAGCAAAATACTGGAAGCTATCAGATCAGTGAGATTTCTTGTCCTGATAAAGATGCAAAATTATATGACCACATTAATTATATGTTCGTCTTGAGAACTACAGGTAGATGGCAAGAGCTTTATAATTATTTTCAAGATGGTATCCCTTTAAAGTTAGTACCTCATGTTCTTGATGTTAAGTTAGCTTGCCTGGGAGAGCTTGGTAGATGGGAAGAAATTTATCAATTATATAGAGAGAATGATTTTTCTAAAATTTCTCAAGCTGATTCAATTATACCTCTTTTTTCCTACTATCTAGGATATCAAGAAATAGCTGAGAGGTTTTTATCAAATGAAAAAACAAAATTAGATGAAAAAGTTATCTTATATAGAAAGGCCTTGTCGGTTAGATTTAAGGATGTTGGACTTTACAGAAAAATTTTAATTGAAATAAAGAATAATTTTCCTAAAAGTTCGATCTATAATACTACAAGAAGGTTAGCTGAAGAAAATCAAAAACCACCTCACAGTGAAGAGAATAATGCGTTTTATGAGGAAATTAAAAATGATTTTTATTATATTTTAAATAAAACTAAATCGTTATTCCCATTAATAACTATTGTTTTTTGTTTTCTAATTTTAATCGTTTATTTATATCAGTCATTTATTGTTTTTGGTTCAATTGAATTTATATCGAGTTATGCATTTTATCTTCCATGGTGCTTAGAGAATCATGAATATTGGAGAATTCTGAGTGCTAACTTTATTCATTTAAATTCTCTTCATTTTTTTTGTAATCTTGTTGGAATGTACTTCTTGGGAATAAGAGTTGAAGGATTAATCGGGAGATTTCGCTTCTTTCTTTTTATTGTTTCAGTATCGCTACTAGGTATGTCTCTAATAGGATTAGGTCAGTATTTCATGCCAAGCTTAGCAAGACCTGTTATTGGATCTTCAGTTATTGTAATGTCCTTAATTGGTTTCTTGCTTATCTTTAATTTTTTTAAATGGAAGAGAGAGAAGCAATATTCTTCTAAAAAAGAGTTCTTCCTCTTTTTATTTTTAATATTATTACAATTTGGATTAGATTTTTTTACTCCTCAGATTAGTTTCGATGGGCATTTGATTGGTTTTTTACTAGGTGTTATTTTATTTCAATTTCTTAAACCTCTAAAAGCCAAGAAAATCTTAGGATAAAGACTATTTCTAGAATGATGAATTCTTTTCTTTTAAGAAATCTAGTTCTTCTAAGGTTGATTCTCTACCTAATATTGCATTTCGATGTGGATATCTACCAAAGCGATCAATAATATTTTTATGCAGGATTTCAAATTCTAAATTTTTAACTAATCCTGGTCTAGATGAATAAAGCCTAACTGCTTCCTGATGAATCAATTTTGATTCACTGTGCATAAATGGCATATAGGCAAAGCTCACTTCTTGGTCACTTAACTGTTTATCTAGATTACAGTTCACAAGTTCAATCGCTAATGAAAGAGCAAGGGAATCATTTGAGAAAGATCTTAAATCATTTCTAAAAATATTTCTTGAAAATTGATCCAGTATTATGATTTCTGCAAGTCTTCCCTGTGATGAGTTTCTCCATTTATACAGTTCGCACTTGCTAGCTTTTAATAAGAGTTCTGCAAATCTACTTTTAATGAGTTCATCAAAATCGTTACTTTTCTGAAACCATTGTTCATTTGATGTTTCAATAAACCAGAAACGCAAGACATCTTTAGGATTAAATTCATTTCTCATGAATTCATTTTAATTTATTGTTGGCCGAAACTCCAACGTAACGTCCCACCAACTAAGAATTTACTTGCATTTCTTTGACCATCAAGATCTCTCGAGTAAGCTCTAAGTGTTGGACCAATTTTTATCTTTCCACTTGATGCCTCAATGGAATATAAACTACTTAGTGAAAAATTACTTCTTTGGTAAGTACCTTCTAAAATTTCTTTAGAGCGATTTGTTAGTATTAAGTCAAAATCAGCTTGTAAGCTAAGTTTCTTAGAAAAGCCAATATCAGATCTAAGTTTTATCACTTGAAGATTTTCTTTAAATGCTTTGCTATATGCAAGTGCTAAAGAGTCGCCTGATTTATTTAGGCTTATAAATAATTTAGTACCATATGTATTTATTCCCTTTTTGGGGAAAATATTCTTGTCTTCAATTTCATGAAAACCTAATGTGACAAAGGCTCCAACCATTACTTCCTCAGCATTGTAAACAGGATAACCAAGTCCTACTCTTCCTTCTGCTTGATGAAGAGAATGCTCATTATTTGCTGAGTTTAATTGAACTCTGGAGTCAACACTTAAAAGGACTTTTCCTGTTGGAGCACCTAGTCTGTATTGAACATCTAGATCCATAAGCTTAAAAGATAAAGCTTCGATTTCATGTTGAATTGAAAAAAAATCTGCGCGGCCTGTGCCTATTTGTGCCTGAGATTTCATTATGAAGAGAGCGAAGAAAAGAAGTGAAAAATTTTTCATAGTGTTATCCTTTAATTTATTCATATCATTGATTTTTATTTCCACGGAAAGATATTTTTCTCTATGGTAATTTGTTCAAAGTTCCACAAATGCTCCTTTTATGGCTTTTATTAGCTTTTAGGATGTTTGAAGTAATTTTGAGTCATAATTTGATACAAAAATATTTTAATTTAAAAAGTTATTCAAAGATCCATGCATTTATTAAATGATAATGATTTGAAAAAATCATTTTTTTTGTAAAAGAATAAAAGGTAAAAAAAATTACGAAATCGTAAGGAGGTTTTATGAAAATTATAATTTTTTCTTTTTTTCTTTGTTCTTTGTCTTTATTTTCATCTAGCAAAAAACTTGGAAGGGGCATTGCCGTTAATTTAATGATTGATGATAAAGAAATAAATGTGTCCTTAGCTTACCCAGGACTTAAGGTATGTGGAGTAAGGATTTTATCAACTCAAAACCTAAATATTGATTCAATTAATTCGAACGATGACTTGGCAAGAATTAAAAAGGGACTCAAGGTTCAAGATCTTGAAACTATATTGCTTCCTAAAAAAGCAGGCTATTTTACTGACGGTGTTTTATATAATTTAAAAGTTACGAAGAGATATAGCACTAAGATAAAAATAAGAACTTTAAAAGAGGAGCAAACATTAAAAGAATTTTTCATCCATGAGATTGGGCTAGATGAGGACGATTTAGTGGTTCTTGTAACTAATGCTTGTGAATAATTAACATCACTGCAGCTAAGACTTAACCTTAGTTGTAGTTATGCTAAGCCATTGCTTTTAAAAAGACTTTCTATTCACTATAATTTGTACTTAATGATTTTGAATGAATGAATTCTGAAGTTTTCATCTCAATATCTACTCTGTTTTTCCGATATATATTTATGAAGTTATCATTAATTATATTTTTGTTGTTACTTTCATGTATGCCAAGCAGTTCTAACAAGTCTTCAGGGATAGAGAAGGAATTTTCCAAGGTAATAGCAACAGAACAAAATCAGAGTACTGAAGTGGTTGAAAGTTCTGAAGTTAATGGGTTTAGGTTAAACAATGATATTATTCCTAATGCATTTGCATTGAAGCCTATGAATCGTCCTCCTATTTTTGAAAATGATATTCTTGAAAACTCTGAAGGGGAAGAATGTCATGTTAAGTCGACTTTTGATCGAAAGAGTTTTCATAATGTGGATGTTTTCCATAGTTCAAATTCTGGAATTATAATTATTCCTCTAGATGAAGGTCCTTTTCAATTTCTCTACTCTGTTGAATGTGAAAATCTAAATATAAATATTGGAACAGCAATGGTTTCAGGTATTGCTAAGAAATCTATTCAAGATCCTAGATATAAATGGGATACATGGAAATCACCTAAATATATCATTGATACAGAGCAATTCATGAGAAGAATTTTAGTAGATGGTCTTAGTCGCTTAGAGTGTGATTTATATTCTGTGGGTAGCTTAGATTCTGACATAGCGAGTGTTTCTTTGACTCCCAATAAACAGAATGTAGAATTTGATTTCAAAGTCATAGGTCAATTTGAAATGAATTTAAACCTTACCTGCAGTTATTTAGGTAAGATTTATTCTATGCCAAGTGTTAAAATATCAGGTGTTTCAGTGGGGTATATTAATCATGCTGCAAGCCATAATAGAGAAGAGGCTTATGAATTTAATACAGATGTCAGCTTAGATTCTTCGGATATTGGTGAAATCTATCCTAGTTTTGAAAATATTTTTCAATTTGGAGATGTCAATTTAAGACAGACTGATCTCGATATATCAACGAGTAGCAATGTAGATTTTATTTCGTGGAGATCAGAGACTGGAAGCTCTCCAATGAAGTTAAGATTTAAAGTAAATAATTGTGAAAAATACTGGTTAAGCGCAACAATGTATAATCCTCAAGTTAGACATGGATTTGGATCACAGTTATGGCTAGCAGCGTTTAATATTGGAGGTTCTCCCGTTTCTGAAAAGTGCAATAATATTCCAGAGATAAGTGTTAAAAATTTTCAAGATCCAGAAATAGTCACTGGAAAACAGTTTGAAGTTTTAAAAGAAGATATTTATGAGGCGAAAAATTGTAAAAATTTTGAATTAATAGAAAATCAAAAAAATAATGTTTCTATAGAAAATATATTATTTGCAACGGAGGTTCAGGCGGGAGTTATATTTACGGATAATCCTCCCGTTATTCAACTTAAAACAATTAATGATGGATCATGGTCTTATAGTTTTGATGTTATTTGTGAAACTGGAAATATCAAATTAAAAGAAACAATCTCCTTGTCGGGTATATCATCGAGTCCTACTGGTACTATAACTTGTCCTAAAAGATCTTTAGGAATTACTGAACCTGGAGAAACTATTTCCGTGAGTAACCTTGAGAATCAGATAGTGAGTTCCGACTGTCAGGTCAAGGAACTAAATAATTTTATTTCGAGAGTAAGGGTGAACGTTAAAGAAAACGGCAACTTGCTTGATTTAACTCCTCAAAATTTCATAGGTGAGAAATGGTCAGTATCTAAACGATTTACTTGTGAAAATAATCCTAGTGTTTCTGCAAATTGTGAAATTACTGGTGTTATAGGAGGAGGACAGCAAGCTTGTGAAAATTTTAGGTCTAATGTCTCCAGCATTAAACATATAGGACAGTTCTATTTATCTGGTCATCCCAATAATCCACATAATGAAGTTCCAATAGTTTTATGTGTTGACGATATTAATCGAAAAGTTCAAAACTGTGCAAAGACTAATAGAATTATGAATGACTCGGTTTGCTTGTATAGTATATCTTCTTGTAACGATTCAACTGGATCAAGTTGTGGAAGAGCATTCTATATTGAGAATTAATTTTTACAAGCTGCAAGTGATTGACTGAGGATCTCTTGATCCAATAATAACCTGACCGAGATAATACTTATTATCATATTTTCTTACCGATATAGTGCTTTCTTGGTTGTCGAGTTCAAATTTAATACTCACCATTCGCAATTCTTTATTGTATTGATAAAATTTAAGTTCAATATCAGCATTACTATTATGCCCACCAAAATCCATTACTTGATTAATTTTTGTAAAATTACCAAGAGCATCTTGTTCGGATAAACTAAATTTCCAAGGTCTTATATATCCATCATTAAGTATCCTACAATCCATTGATTGAGAAAAGAGATTAGCCGATAAAATAAAAATGAATAGTTTAAACATGTTAACTCCTTATAGAAGCCTTTCTAGCTAATTTTAATGCTGAAGTCAAAATATACGCCCTCAGAGTTACCAAGGGCATAATTTAAATTATTTTTCTGAAAAGATTTCTTCTTTGCTTTGAAGCTTATGAAATTTACAGCTTGAAGACTTAGACTTTCTTAAAACTGAGTTATAGCTAAATTCATTGTTTTGATCGAAAGAATAAACTTCTACATAATTATCTCTTCCAGTCACTTTCTTAAATATATCTTCTACGTCAGTATCAAAAAAACTATTCATTAGATTAATAAAATCTTTAGTTGAAACAACTTGTAATTGGAATTCTTCGAAATATCTTCTTAGCAAAGGCTTTAAACCGCCAAGATTTTTAAACTTATAATCAAGCTTAGTTAGAAACCGTTGACCTCCACTGTATGCATTTCCATATGTAATTCTTTTATAAACTGATGAATAAGATGTCCCAATATTAAAATCAAAATTATCATTTGAGGATTTGTTGTAATCATCGTCACCCCAAGATGCGATTGCTTCATCAAGCCATCCTGAATTTCCGTTATTTGGCATAATCCCTCTTGCAAACCACTGGTGATCTAATTCATGTCTCATCGCCCACATACCTGTTTTTACTGCGCCAGCATGCTCCATTGCAGAATTAGTTTGTAATTCATAAATTAAGAGACTTTGATGCGGGTATGGACCAAAGTCATTTTCAAGAGTTTTCAAAAAGCCTTTAACTTTTTCTATATAAGAGTCAGTACAGTACTTTATAGAACCTCGATTATAGCAAGTAATAGGAATTAATCTATTATCTATAGACTTGTAATTTGTTTTCACTATAGTGAGAGTTTCAAGTGGTCTTACGTGAAACAAAATAGAAGAAGAATTGTAATAATCTGGGTAATCGATTTTGTAATGATTAAAACTTAATTCTTTTATCTCTCCATTAGTCATAACAGCATGTTCTATATCAGTATTTAAAAACTTAACTTCAAAAGTCATTTTGACTTGATCGTATTCAAAAGATGCAGGTACATATCTTTCAAGAAAATATCTAAACTTTAGATCGGTAAAGTTAAAATATTCAGCCACAGCATTCATGTCTTCAAAGAAATTAGGTTCATCTAGTTCAGAGGTGATTTTCAATGTATGCAAATCATTTCTTGAAACTTTCTTAGTGATATATCGAACAGTGGTATCTGGGATTTCAATCTCGGGACCTCTTGCTTTTTCTCCATTGATCTCAATTTTTAAAGCATCATTAACAAAATCTAAAACTGGATATCCAGTTTCTTTCACTCGAAATTTTATAATAGTCTCAACTTTTGAGGTTTTGGTTTTTAAATCAAAAGTAATTTTGTAATCACTTGTTTCAGCATCAATAAAAACTAATTTTTTATTGTTAATTTTTAAAGAAGGTGGAAGGTATTGCTCAAATGAAAATGCATTAAGACTCAGTAGGATAATTAAAAACTTCATCAATATTCCTTTATTTGATTCAAATTAAAGTCATATATTATTGAAAAAGTAAGAGAATAAAAAGTAAAAACTGTGTTGTGCTGATGTATAACGCTTAATACACCTAGATGAATTAATCTCTATAGCTCATTCTTATCTTGGTATGATAGCTTGAATTAAAACATCTAAGCTTTTCATCTTCATCTGTGATTTTAGAGCAGATTTTTAAAGCTTCAGGATCGAAATTTTTACCACCAGCTTTCTTTAGGCAACTGATTTTATAGTGGTCTAGATAAAAATTTGAACAAAAACTCGTAACATGGGATTTAAAATTTTTCTTCTTGATCACTTTTAAACATTTTGGAATGTGTTTGTATGCATTTATCGTTTCGCATGCATTTAGTGCATTTTTGTGAAATACAGACTTGTCAGCAATTTTTATACAATCAGAAATATATTGGTCATTTTCTAAAGAAGGTTCAATGGAGTTACATAGTTCATATCCATCTAAATATTCCGAAATATGTTCTTGAGTATAGGTGTTAAGTGTAATCGAGACTATAAAAATCAAAAGTTTCATAATGTAGTTACTATAGCACTTTTAAATAAACTGAATTCATACTTTGTATTTATTTTATAATTCTTGAATTTTTTTAAGTGATTGATATTAAGTTATTGATTTTACTGATGAAATATTGATGAATATGTCAAAAATAATGACAAGTTTTAACCAGCAAATCCATCTAGTGCTATTTCATAGCACTAGATGGGGTAAAATTATTTACAAGTAGTACTAATAACTCTTGTGTCCATATAAAGCTCTAGTTTTTTCTTCTCACTTTCCATTCGTCCAATTTCAGGGTTGTAGTTCCCCATCGTTTCGTAATGAGTCGCACCTTTGGTAAAGCTTTTGTATTCATTAACTTCAACTCTTGTACTGCATTCATTATTTGAATCAAAGACATCGTAAACTCCTTGATGGAAAACTCTTGTTAAGCAGCTGAAAGAATCAGAAGGTCCTGTTAGCCCGGCTACTCTTTTAACTTCTGTTACTTTATCGTTTGCATTGGCCGAAACATATAATCTTGCAACTTCTGCAAATCTTTCGTCTGTTGAGTTCGCTTGGAAGCTAAACACTTGTGAACATGGAAATAAATTTAAAGCTGTTAGCGATCCTAAAACCAATAGTTTATTCATAATAGTCTCCTTTTAACGCCTTGTAGCATATTGAGGAGAAGTTTCAAATTCTAAACTTGTAAGATAAGCGAAAATAAGTAAATTATTCACATGAAAACACTAATTTTTTGCTTTTTATTCTATTTAAGCTCTTACGGCAGTATTCGGCCTTGGGATAACTTAATCATCGATGAATCTTATACCTTATCTGAAGAACTTAGCTTAGAGAAAGAAGGTTACGACTTTGAAGTCGGAGAAGATATGAATCTCGAGGATATTATTCCTCTTGGGATGATAAATGTTACTATCTTTAAATTTAGATTTGAAAATTGTCTTGATGATTATGAAAAATCAGAAATTTATATGAAGTCTCTTTATGAACCTCATGATGTTCAAGAAATGGGATTTGCACTGTATGACTATTGTTACCTAGAAATTTATTTAGAAAATTTAGATCTTTATAAAGATTCAATCTTTTTTTTAAGATATAATTAATATCTTCTTACATTCAAGATAATGGTAAGAAGATGTTATTTCTTAATATTGTCTTATAATTATCAAAATGAAATATTGGATCTGTCTTTTGGGGAGAGATTCAATGAAAATTCTTATTTTCCTTTTATTGTCATTTAATTTAATAGCTTCTTGTCCATTTAAAACTCCAAGTTTGGATAATCTAAAACAAAAAGCTCTCGAGATTGAAGCATTACTACCAGCATTTGATCTTTGTCAGGAATCAACAAGTATAAATACAAATGTAAAAACATTAACCTCTTCGATTACACAGTTAGCAGGAATGCTTGATAAGAATAAAAAAGATGGA
>JAHDHG010000159.1 GCA_020631435.1 Bacteriovoracaceae bacterium
ATGGAAATTCTTCTCAAGTCTCAATTTAGTGATGTTAAAAAGAACTGGCTTCCTCTTTATTCAGGAAGACTTACATGTGGCCTCTTTGGAATAAGTGATGACTATGTTGATAGTTATCTTTCCTTAGATGAAAAGTTCATGAGTAATAAAGAATCAATTTTTTTCGTAAGGGCCAGTGGTGATTCAATGGAGCCAGAAATTAAGGAGCAAGACATTTTAGTTGTTGATCGCTCTGTTAAAGTGATGAATCAGTCTGTATTGGCATTATTTTTTAATGAGAATCCAATTTGCAAGCAATATATAGAAAAGAAAAATCAAAAAATACTCCATTCATTTAATCAAAGTTACAAAGATGTTGTAATAACTGAAAATGATAAGATAGAGGTCTTTGGAGTAGTCATAGGACTGGTTAGAGATTTTGTATAAAAATCTAATTGGCTTAGTCGATTGCAATTCTTTTTATTGTTCTTGTGAGAGAATTTTTAGGCCTGATCTTAAAAATAAGCCAGTTATTGTTTTATCAAATAATGATGGCTGCGCCATTGCGAGAACCAATGAAGCAAAAACACTTGGAATAGAAATGGGGGCTCCTTATTTTAAAATTAAAAATCTTTGTGAAAAAAAGAATGTAGCTGTATTTTCTACAAACTTTTCATTGTATAATAATATCTCTGATAGGGTGATGAGGTTGTTAAAAAAAGAATGTCCTGAAGTTGAAGTTTATTCAGTGGATGAAGCTTTTATTGATTTATCTGGGATTCATAATCCTGAAGCCTTCTCAAGAAATTTAAAAGATCTAATCTATAAGAACATAGGAATACCTGTGAGTATTGGAGTGGCACCGACAAAAGTCTTATCAAAAGACGCTAATAAAATAGGAAAAAAATCTAAAAAAGCTAATGGGGTAGTTGTTCTTGATTCTAATCGATATATAGATATTGCTCTTGAGAGAACAAAAATTGAGGATCTTTGGGGAGTAGGAAGAGCAAATGCAGAAAAAATGAGATCTTTAGGGATAAAAAAAGCAATTGATCTTAAGACTTATCAAAACGATAAGCAGATTAGAAAAGTTTTTTCAATTCTTGGTCTTAGAATGAAAAAAGAATTAGAGGGAATAAAATGTTTTCCTTTTAATGAACTGATAGTTAAGAAAAAAGAAATTATGTGTTCTAGAACTTTCGGAGATAGTGTTTTTTCAATAATTGATCTAAAAAGAGCGATTTCAAATTATATTAGTAACGCTGCCAAGAAGCTTAGAGATCAAGAGTCAAAATGCTTAAAGGTTTCAGTCTTTGCTAGAACGAATTCATTTAAGAGTACACCTCAGTATTACATGTATGGTGAAAGAATTTTAACCAACCCAACCTCGAATACCCTGAAGCTTATCAATATTGCGCATGAATTGATTGATCTGAATTTTAGAGATGGATTTGAATATAAAAAAGCTGGAGCAAAGATTTCAAGTTTCATGGATCAACAAGAGTATCAAATTGATTTACTAGATGAAGCAGATACTCTAGCTAATGAAAAACTAATGAAAGCTATAGACGCTATTAATGATAGAGAAGGAGAAAAGACGATAAAATCTCTTGCTTGTGGAACAGATGATCAAGCTTGGAAGATGAATAGGAATTTCAAGTCACCTAGGTATACTACTAGTTGGGGAGAGTTGTTTTTATTTTAACTTTTTTATTCTTCCAGAGTCAAAGAGAACGATATATTTATCTTCTTTTCCATATGCTCCCTGACCGACAACTTTATTTTTACTATTAAGAATAATTGATTTTCCACATTTTCGTAGACCTTTGTTCTTCTCAATTTGTGTAGAGAAGTTAATTTGTATTAATGGCTTTTTAATTTTCTCTACTTGTTTAAAGCATTTTTTCTTTTTTCCATCATCTTTATTTATTGCCCGCCATTTTTTATGATAATCCCATCCCCAATAGCTCGGCCATAATAACAAGTCAGGCTGATTATTTTTGTCAAAATATTTATATAAATTATCTTCAAGTTCTCTGCAAATAACGACACCAAGTCTATATCCATTAAGCAAAAAAGTTCTTTCGCTTTCTTTGCTCTTTAAGACAGTTTTTTCACTCTGGGTTAATCCACTTTTATAAATGATGAAATCTTTTTGATCACTGTTTAAAATATGCACTTCACTGTAAAAAGAACGACCTCTCTTCATTAAGGTTGGAAGTAAAACGGCTACATTTTGTTTAATTGCTTCATTTTTGATTTTTAATATAAAATGTCTTAACTGATTAAATTCTCTACTTAAAACATTTGCATTATATCCAGATAAAAAGCTTTCTTGAAAACAGACGATGTCTACTTTCTTTTTAGAGAAATATTTATGGTCTTGATTGCTTTATTAAAATTTCCCTCCCAGTCTATAAGATTGTCAGCTTGATAAACACCTATTTTAATCATTGTTATTCTTCCTGAAAATCAAAGTTGTTTTATGATTATTTTTACTTTTCATAGCTAGGTAATCTATTTTTAAGTATCCCGTTACTTTTTGAATGAAATCTAGTCCAAGCCCGTAGTTTTGATGATCTTGATCTTTTAGTGGTAAATCATTTAAAACAGTTATTTCTAAGTCATTCCTCTTGGAATGGATATAAACCTCAACTTTTCCTCCTTGGGAAACTGCTTCAAAAGAATTCTTAAGTATGTTTAGCAGAACACGCGAGTAAAGATAAGAATTAACTGGGAAAATAAATGAATCAATTGTACTTGTAACACAATATTCTATTTTATGATCAAGAGTGAATGATTGAAAAATTGAAGTTACTTCTTTCGTTGCTTTTACAATGTCTACATTTAATATTGGGTGATCCTCTATGTTTAGTTCTCCTTGATTCATTTCCAAAATTGTATTTCTCAAATCTTTAGTAAGATCTGTTAATTTATCAGATATTGAATTTAAGATAGATTTTTCTTTATCACTCTTAGAAGAAATCCTATCTTTTAGAAAACTAATTGCTTCTATCGGAGCCGCTAGGTCATGTGCTATCATTCTAGCAAATTTAAATCTAAGTTTTAGATCTTTGGATTCAATGATCTCTTTATTTAAAAGTGATATTTTATTTAATAATGAGTTGAAATTTTTAGTGAGGCTTGAAATTTCATCATTACCGTTAATTGTTATAGGAGAGATAGAGTTAGACTTAATCATTTGATTGATAGAGCGATCTAGATTTGAAATCCTTCCAGATAAAGAAGATGCAATTTTTTTAGATAAAAACCAACCTGCAATTAGAGAGAATAACTGCATAATCAAAGAGAATAATAATATATTTTTATAATCATTATTTAGATCAGTTTTATCTATTTCTGTTTTAAGAAGATAGTAATATTTGTTATTATCCGAAAGACCAGATTCATTGCACTGACAACAAGTTGTGATGTTAGCAGGGACTTTCGTATAAGCAGTAGCTAAGTTTTTTTTGTGGATTAATTCATTAGGTCTGAATTCACTTCTATCTATTTTGAATCTCTTATATTTTTCTGCTTTAGGGCCAAAACTTCCTAGATTTATTCCATTTGGAGTGAATAGCTGAATCTTTAAAATATTTTTATCTCTTTCTAGAACTTTTTTGAGTGTGTTTCCTATAAAATCTACTTTAACCGCAACTTCTAGAAATTTTGTTTTACTCAGATTAGGAACAATTAAAAACTTATAAGGGTATGGTTCTGGAGTAGGTGGAATAATTGGAGTAGTTTCAAAATTATCAATATCGTTAAGTATATTTGAATAACTTTCACAGAAACTGAGAAGGTTCGGGATTTTTTTAGGAGGTTCATTCGTCGATACTATAAAGTCACCATTGGAATTTGCTATAAATATATGAGTGAGGTTTAGTTTTTTTGCAATTTCTTTCCAGTGGGTATCATTTTTAGATTCATTTTCAATTTTTTGAAGCAATCTTGCCGAATTGAGCATGAACAAATCCGCGCTTTTATCAAGCTGATTTAAGGTTTCTGAGATAGTATCAGTTAACAGCTCGTACTTTTCTTCAAAGTTCTTTGTTGCATTTTTCGTTGCGTAAAAATGATAGCCCCAAATACAAATTGAACTTATCAGAATAATCGTAATGATAAATGTAAAAAAAATCTTTTTATAAAAATTCATTGGCTAGTAGGTAAGTTTATTAATTAAATCTTCTTTGTCTGGATATTTTTTAATTAACTCTTCTTTAATACCAATTGTGAAATCTTCAAAATCAAATGCAGGAGAACAAGTTGTTCCAAGTAAGGCCCATTGCCCACCCTCGATAAGTCTTGTACCTTGCCATACGCCTTGATCTACAACTACTTGTGGGAATTGATTATCTTTAAAATTGTTTCCAATTTTAATCACTTCCGATACTCCATCAGGTTTTAACTGAAGCATTTCGACTGGATCACCTGAATAAAAGTGAAAGATCTCATCTTGTTTAATTTTATGAAGTGCTGAAAAACTTGTTGGAGTAACAAGATAATATATTGAAGTTTTGATGCTTTTTTTACCATTTATCTTTTCTTCAGATCTATAAGTTTCTTTATAAAAACCACCTTCTTCAGGAAGAGGTTTCAAATTGAAATGTGATATTATTTCTTCTAAATTCATAATGTTCTCCAAAGAGGTTTCTTACCTTTTATTTCGGTTATATATTTATTGCTAAGTATTTCAGTCTCATGTTTTGCAGTAACTAAGTAAATTTGTTTAAACCCTTTATTGTAAATTTTTTCAGCTTCTATTTCTCCAGTCTCATTTTTTAAATTTGAATCAAGGCATATCACTGCGGATTCATCAACTTCTTCTTCAGATAAAAAGGATTTCACTGAATCATATGTATGTAGTTCAACACCATCATCTTCTGCCGCTAACTTCCACACCTGATGAATTAAATCATCGTCATCAATTAAGATAAATTTATTATTCATTTTTCTTTAATCCCTCTCTGATTTCTTTTATAAACTGAGGTAATTGCTTTTCCAGTAGCCTGATGTATTTATCTTTTGTTTCTAAATTAGATGTATTAGTAATTTGTTGCGTGCAGAACTCCAAAGATTCTAGTCTTCCAAGAACAAAATGTTTCAAATCATCTATATTCATAAGTTTCCTTTCTGAGCATGCTTTTTAAGTAGATATGAAATTGAACTTTGGCTTCTTTGGAAAATATGAG
>JAHDHG010000160.1 GCA_020631435.1 Bacteriovoracaceae bacterium
TGAATTACAAATTAATAGATTGCCATCATATCCATATTTATTTGCTAGATTGTGAACAGCGCCTCCTACACCCAAAAGCTCATCTTCCTCTAAAAAAGTTACGCCCTCAAAGTCTTCTAAATATTGAATAATTAAATCTTTTTGATGATGTAAATTAATAAATATTTCTTTCACTCCGATTTTCTTTAAATAATCTATATGAAATCCAAGTAATGTAGTTTTTCCTAATGGCCACAATGGTTTTGGCAAGACTTTTCCAAGATGACCCATTCTTGTACCAAGACCAGCGGATAAAATTAACGCCTTATCTATCTTACCCATTCAAAATCTCCATATAAAAAGGAGTTAACTTCTTTAAATCCTCATTTTTTTTTGTGATCACTAAGCATTTTTTAACGGATGATTTAATAAAATTTCTAAAAAATATGCTTTGAGTAGAAGCAAAGTTTCCAATAGCTTTCGTGATTCTTTGTAAGCTATAAAGATCAAACTGCCTTCTAAATTCCTTATAACTTAAGTTATGCATTCTTTTCCAGGTTTTATTGTAATAATAATTTAATAACTCAATTTTAATATCAGCATCTAAATCTATATAGCAATCATTCAAGATAGAACATAGATCATAAAGAGGAGATCCAAGCATCGTATCTTGGTAATCAATAACATAAACCTTTTCTTCTTTAACCATTAAGTTCCTAGAGTGAAAATCTCTATGTGAAATTAAAAAATCATAATTTAGATTATTAATGATTACTTTTTTAAATAATTGTAAATCTAGGTGTTTGAAGTATTTTTTAGTATTTTCAAACTCATTAATAAATCGACCTTTATCTAGGCACTGATACTCTTTATATAAATCTTTTGGAAGCATATGGATTTTCACCAATGTATCTAGAGCATTTTTATAAATATCAATATATTCAGAAAGATTTTTTGACCCTAGTAAAGAGTAAAAAGTTTCAGTTATTTCTTCTTGTACGATAAATCCTTTCTCGTAATATTTAATTTCTGGAACTAAAATATCACCTTCTAAATATTTATTATTCCAATAAACAAACTCTTCATTATGTTTTTTATTAAATTTATCATTTACGCAAAGTATTAACGGCTTATTTTTTGATCTAAAGCGATAGTACTTTCGAGATGAAATATCCCCTTTGATCTCATTTAAATTTTCAATATTTTTAAAATTATGACTTTCTAATTTTTTAATTATATTCATCAAAACCTCTTGATGAATCTGTAAAAATCTTTAGAAGATTTGTTCATCGATCCATGAAAATTTTTCTTATGAGAAATATTACTAACAATATATTGTCTTAAATCTTGTTCTTCCTTAAAAATTGTATACTTATCTCCAAGGAAAAAATCAAAATCCATAAAGTTTCTGTTTTGTGTTTGAAGCCATAGTAAATAATTTTCTTGATCAACATCAATTTCTTTTAATAAATTATAGGCCCATTTGTGAATCTTTGATTTTTCATTAATTGGTAATCTTGAGTACTTCATTAATTCTGCCAAACTATAATAGCCAATAGGTATAATTGCTTCTTTTGGGTAGAGACGTTTTACTATTCTAATTAACTCATAAGTTAAAACAGAAATAAGCAAACTTTCGTGTTTAATATATTTATGGATTAAGCCAGAGCTAAAGAAAATATCTCCTTGAGGTGAAGAAAAATAATAAGGCCTCTCATCATTTATTTTAATGAACTTAAAATTGTTGTTAATCTCTCTTATCGAGAAATTTTCTTTTAGACTAATAATAATTTTAGAAGCTAAACTACTTAGATACTGATATTTTCTTCCATTAATATATTCAAGATTTTCCTTGGAGCTGATCTTGTAGTTTTCAAAAACAGAAATTAAATGTCTATACGCCATATCATTAGAGATCTCTAATTTTTTTTTATTCTCAGAGATATTCTGTTGAAATAAAGAGCAAGAAAGAAATAAAAAGAAGAGTGTATTTTTCATAAAAAAAGGGAACCTCTTAGGCTCCCTTTTATCTTATTATTATTTTTTAATAAATTCTATAATTCAGGAAAATCTTCATCTTCTAAAGAAAGATCATCTGATACATCTTCAACAATCGCTTCTTCTTCCTCAATAATATCATTCGCAGCTGGAGCGGAAGCTTCCTCTGCTACTGCTGCCGTTTCTCTTGGAACTCCACCATCTGGTACATAGAATAATGTAAACCCAGTATAGATTTTATTTGGATCTTTAATCATAGGTCTATTATTATCCCAAATTTCTTTCCATCTGCTTGTTTGTCCATAAACTTGGTTTGAAATTTTACCTAATGTATCACCCCACTGAATTAAATATGGTTCACCATTTTGAGAAGCTGAAAAACCAGCTCCGTTTTCAGAATAACTTAACACCATTCCTTCGGAGATAATTGTTCCACCATTTAACTTCCCTGCGTTAATAGCAGCGATTTCTTTCCATCTTGAATAATCACCGTACAACTTATAAGAAATCATCATTAAAGTTTCATTTCTTTGAACAGTATAACTACCAGATGCATCACTAGGCGCTTGAACTGATGAGTAATCTGGCGATGGGCTTGCTGCAATTTCTGGCTCATCATATGATGCTGCAGGAAAATCAGAACTTGTATCAACTTGCTCTTCTTCAAAATCAGCACTTGCCAACTCAGGTCCTTCAATAGGTTCTTCAAGAGCAGGCTCTTCTACAGTTGAGTTATCAGCAATCGCTGGCTCGTCATCAGCTAATAAAGAATCATCTTCTTCATCATCAAGGTTAATATCTTCATCTAAGTCATCATCAAGAGCGATATCATCGTCACCTAAATCGTCATCCCCAAGATCGTCAGAAAAATCATCTGAATCATCTGCAATTAAAAAGTCACCTTCATCGTCAACAAATTCTTCATTAAATTCATCATCAAAACCTTCATCGTCATCAAGGTCTGCAACTTCTAAATCTTCGTCATCAGAAAAGTCTTCATCAAGGTCATCGTCAAGATCTTCATCGGCTAAGTCTTCATCTAGATCACCATCTTCAAAGTCTGAATCAAAATCTTCGTCTTCAGAGTCAACGATATCAACATCTTCTTCCTCATCAAAATCTAGATCATCTCCACCCTCATCAACTAATTCAATATCATCATCCTCAAAGTCCTCTAAATCATTATCGGAATTTGAGCAGGAAAAGAAGCTCAGTAGTGCAAGTATCATTAAGTAATTTAACATTTTCATAAACTATCCCTCATAGACAATTTTCTAACATTAATTATAAGTCTATTTCAGAAAATTTTCTGTGTAGAGGAAAAAACTACTAATACGAGGCGAAATGGGATGTTATTTTCTTACTTAAAAAAGTAATTTAGTCAGAAAGTGAAAAATAAATCTTGCTGATCAAGACATTGAAAAATCTTCTTATTCAGTCTCTCAAAGTGATCTGGGTTGTTGAGAAAATCAAGATCATCTGTATCTACAATAAGGTGTTTTCCTTTATTATAGTTTTCAAACCAATCATCATAGTATTGGTTTAATTTAGTCAGGTATCCTATATCAATTCCCTTTTCATAGTCTCTACCTCTCATTGCGATTCTTTCTCTTAGCTTAGGTATAGACCTTCTCAAGAAAATCATGAGAGTCGGATAATTTAAGTGCTCAGTCATTGAATGATACAAGTTTAAGTAATTCTCATAATCTCTTTCGCTCAGATCGCCTTGCTCAAATAAGGCCCTAGCAAAAATGTTGGCATCTTCATAAATAGATCTATCTTGAATTGCACTAAACCCAGAGTTCTCAATATTCTTATGAGTTTTAAATCTATGCGTTAAAAAATAGACCTGGAGAGCAAATGACCATCTACTCATATCAGAATAAAAGTCCTCTAAATACGGATTATCAGATACTGACTCATAAAATGGTTTAAATTCCAGCTTTTCAGAAAGCATCTTAGTTAAAGTAGTTTTACCACTACCTATATTACCAGCAACAACGATGAACAATTGATTAGAATTTAAAGACATTTGTAGAATTTCTTCGATAGCGAAATAAAAGTCAAAGGTCATTCTCTTACTTTTTCAATCAAGTACATTTACCAAAGCTACTTTGTTTTTTATGATAGTTTATGGCCAAATTATGGTTTAAATTAATTTTATTTTTTCCGCTTTTTCTCTCTGCGCAAAATATTGTTGATGACTTAGAGGAAAATGGAATCACAGAACCGCTTAGAGTAAGTGGCAAAGGTCAGTTCACTGAAGAAGTGTTATTGAAATCAAGAAGCAGAAGAATTTTAATTTTGTCGAATAAAAATAATAGTTTGAAACAAGGTGATTTCATTTCTTTATTTGTTAATGGAGAAAAAATTGCGAGAGCTCTAGTTGCAAAAGATAGAGATTCAAAAGCGGCAATAAAAATAATTAATACTTTTTCTGATAAGTTTGATCGCTTCACTAGAAGGGGTGATGACGTCGATATTATTAGAGGAGATGATTCCGAATATACCGGAAGCGATAATGATATTACTAAAGACTTGGAAAATTCTGATTTATTTACAATCGAATCTTTGAATGAAGACGAAAAGAAAAATGAAAAGAAATTAAAAGAAAGAAATCTTGTGACACTTGGTGTAGGAATTTATCAAGGCATCAACACTCTAAGAGAAGATGAAACTTATATTCATGGAATAATTTCTTATTCACTTCGTACCTTTGGTCCTTTTTGGTTTGAAGGTTTATATGGATATTCAAAACTAGGACAATTTCCTGCACAAGATATTTCCGCATCACTTCATGGTTTAGGACTTAGATTTAAATTTAATTTAGCTCTTCCTGGTTATATGTTTTTACAACCTTATGCAGGACTTCATTATAGTTATGTTTCCAGTTCAAATACTGTTGATCCAGGACCTACAGCTCCTGCTGCGTT
>JAHDHG010000014.1 GCA_020631435.1 Bacteriovoracaceae bacterium
CTACTACTACTACTACTACTACTACTACTACTACTACTACTACTACTACTACAAGTTCTACTTCAACAACATTAGCAATGTGTGATCAACCGTGTAACTGTGGAACGGCTGCCTGCCCAGGAACACTAACAGCTAAACTCTTTGGTGCTTCATATGAACCAAAAGATACACCAACTCCTTTTCAAGCGAAGTTAGGAATTTTTTATACTGATTACGCAGGAATTTCTTCAATTGAAATTGATTGGGGGGATGGAACTATTAATACTCATACCCATACATCTGGAACTCCAACAGTTCCTTCTTCTGGAACTGGTCAGACTGCAGGTACTGGTTTTGAGGCATTTCATGCATACAGTTCTTCTGGGGTTTATACTTTAAAAGCGACAATTAATTACTCTGCTGGTACAGGATTATTTTCAGATTTTGAAACAGAAGTGACTGTAGATGCCGCAGGTAATGTTGATACTCCAATCACTAACGGAAGTGGTGGTTCTGGTGAAAACTTAGGTATGTTCCCTACAAAAGATTCACATTTCATCGTTATGGGAGCATCATGTCCATTTAATTTAAGAATGATGATTTCTGCTTTAGGAGTGTCTTATTCTGAATGGGGATATAGTGCTGGAACTTATCCTGATGAACAAGTTACTTTTAGTGGTTTAGGAACTACTATGAATGTAACCGATGTGGCTTATACTTGTATGGAGGGACTTACTCCATGTGATACTATTGATAAAACATGGACTGGCTTAAGCCCTACAACAGACGTCAATAATATATCTTATAGTTCAGCCTATGGACCAGGATTTATGATTCCAGCAAAAACAAAAGGAACTTTAGGATTACAGTTTACGTGTCAATAAAATATTTATCTTGAAATAGTTTCGCCGTTGTCAAAAATAATGTCCCTATTAAAGGGCCATAAAAGACACCGGCGATTCCAAATACTGCCATTCCACCGATAATAGTAAAAAGAACAAACATAGAATTAATCTTAATTCTATCGCCTATGAATTTTGGTTTAAACACATTCTCAACAATGAAAGCTACCCCTAAGGAAAAGACAATTAAGAAAATTCCTGCGCCTGTTCTTTCTTCAAAAATGACTAAATACATTGAGGCAGGAATAGTGATTATAGAAATACCAAGCACAGGTATAAATGCTAAAATAACCATAATCGCAGTCCATAAAAACGGTGAATCGATTCCAAGAAATAAAAATGCTATACCTGCTAAAACACCTTGGATGATACCTCCAATTCCGTTACAAACAAGTGAAACATAATTCATTTGGTTAAATGTCTTGATCAATAGCTCTTCTTCTTTTGTGTCTAAAGGAGATAAAGCAATCACATATTTCTTTAAAATATCTCCTTGGGAAAAAAGAGTGAAAGTTGTCATAATTGCAATCGCGAAATCAAAGAAAAAGCCGAAAAGATCACCAGCAATTTTATTAAAAAGTCTTATGAGAGACCCCGATAAGTTTTTAGAAACTTCTAATAGTTTTGTCGCGATTTCAGAAGTATCTGGATTGATATTTAAGTATCCAAGCAGTTTCCTTAAATTTCTTGCAAAAAAACCATCATCAGTAAGAAAAATTTCAAGTTTTCCACTTTCGATAAATCCTTTAGTGACAGAATATAAGTTAAATGCTTCAGAAGAAATTTGGATAATCAGATATACGAGAGGAATGACTAATCCAATTGTGATCAATAAACAAGTTGCGAAAGCACTGAGTCCTTTTGAGAATTTATATTTTTTTTGTAAAAATTTATGAACAGAAATAAAACTACCAGCAAGAATACATCCAAAAATAATTGGACCAAGCATCGGCTTGAAAATCAAGTACATTAAATAAATTAAAAGAGAAATAAGTATAGTGAAAAAAATATATTCAGCTTGTTTTTTATTCATTTTTTAACCAATTAAAAAACTCTTCATTGCTATTAAAGAAATTAGCTTTGAATTGATCATAGACTCCTGTGAACTTTTCTTTTGCAGCATTTTCTATATATTGAATAATTCCATCATAATAACCAAACCAATTTATAAAACTAACGGGTGTATCATGAATTCCTAATTGATTCCAAGTCATCGATTCAAATGCTTCATCCATAGTCCCATAACCACCAGGAAGAATAACTATATGATCACCATGATGGTAGAGAAGTTTTTTTCTTTCGTGCATATCTTTAGTCACAATCAATTCATCTAAACCTTCATGTTTAAACTCTCTCTCAATGATGACTTGAGGGATAATTCCCGTGACATGACAATTATTTTCTTTTGCTACATCAGCAACTTTTCCCATTAATCCAACAGTGGCTCCACCATAAACCATTTTATAGTTATCTTTTGCTAGTAATTCAGAAAATTCTTTTGCTTGATCAAAGTATTTTTGATCTAAAGCTTTAGATGCCGAACAAAAAACTGTTAACGATTTACTCATATCAACTCCAATATTTGATTTTCACAATTCAAGGTATTTTTGTCAATTAAGTCGGTTTAATCTAACATTTAGGTAAAGAGAAGGGGAGAATTAAGTGAATAAAAAAGTGAGATTATTTGAAGCGTTGATACCTGTTGTTGTTTTAGTTGGATTACTCATATTAAATGTAAATGTTTATGGAGACTCAGCTACTTCTGGTCCCAATCAGTTAGCGTTATTTTTCTCAGGTTTTATTGCTTGTCTATTGGGTGTTAGTCTAAGAAAAATTTCTTATAGAGATCTCGAATCTGTTGCCATTGATTCTATTAAAAACTCTTTACAGGCCAATCTAATTTTACTTTTAGTGGGTTCACTTATTGGTCTTTGGATCTTATCAGGTGTTGTTCCTACTATGATTTATTATGGAATTCAAATCATTAGTCCGAAGTTCTTTCTTCCAACAGCTTGTATAATATGTTGTTTTGTATCTGTATCTACAGGAAGCTCTTGGTCTACAGGTGGAACGGTAGGAATCGCTTTAATAGGAATAGGGCATACTCTTGGTATTCCTCTTCCTATGGTTGCTGGTGCAGTTATTAGTGGTTCTTATTTTGGAGACAAATTATCACCTTTATCCGATACTACAAATTTAGCACCAGCAATGGCAGGAGCTGATTTATTCGATCATATCAGATATATGCTCATCACAACTTTTCCATCAATTATTATTGCTGTGATTTTATTTACTATAGTTGGATTAAATTATGCTCCTACTAATATAAATCTTGAAAATGTAGATGAAGTTTTAAATGTTATCAATCAGCAGTTTAAGATAACTCCTTTTTTATTTATTGCTCCTTTGTTTGTACTTTTTTTAGTTTATAAGAAAATTCCTGCACTCCCATCGATGCTTTTCGGAACTGTTTTAGGAGGAATATTTGCTTTGATTTTTCAGTCGCATTTACTTGATTCCAATTCATATAAAACAATCATTAAAGTTGCTGGAGATGGGTTCAATCTTGAATCTGGAAATAAATTTGTGGACTCATTATTTTCTAGAGGTGGAATGAGTAGTATGCTTAGCACTGTCTGGCTTATCATTACAGCAATGTTTTTTGGTGGAATGATGGAAGCTTGTGGATACCTTCAAAAAATTGCCGCCACTCTTCTAAATTTTGTGAGAGGAACTGGTTCTTTAATTTTATCGACTGTTAGCTCTTGTGTTTTTTTAAATCTAACAGCATCTGATCAATATTTATCTATTGTGGTTGCAGGTAGAATGTTTAGATCTGCTTTTGAGGAAAGAGGGTTAGCTGCAGTTAATCTTTCAAGATCTTTAGAGGATGGAGGAACAGTTACTTCTGTATTAGTTCCTTGGAATTCTGGGGGGGCATATTTTAGCGGTATTTTAGGAGTACCTACATTATCTTATCTGCCTTATTGTTTTTTTAATCTAATTAGTCCTGTTATGTCTGTAGTAGTCGGTTTTTTAGGGCTTTATATAAAAAAGAGATAATTGAGTTTTTTTTTATTTATGAGATAATCTATTTATGGCAGTTTCAATTATAGAATTCAAAAAAGCTCTAGACCGTTTAGAGGAAGTTATGGCACTAGAAGCCAGTGATATTATTAAAGACTCAGCAATACAAAGATTTGAGTTCACCGTTGAATTGGCCTGGAAAGTATCTAAAAAATTCATGGCATTATCTATTACTGCACCTAAACAAGTTATTAGAGAGATGGCCTCAAATGGTTTGGTAAGTGATATAAATATTTGGTTTGATGCTATTAATTATAGAAACCTTGCCTCTCATACTTATAATCAATCATTAGCTGATGAGGTTTATAGTTTTATTTCTTTGTTCCTGCCTCATGCCAAGGAACTTCATCATTACTTGGATAACAATTGAACTTAGAACCGAAACATATACATTTTCTTGAACAACTAATCTCTAAACATTTTTTAAATCTTAAAATAAAAGTGTTTTTTTTTGGATCTAGAGTCTCTGGAAAAAATCAAAAATATTCAGATGTAGATATTCTTATTGAGTCTTTAGAATCTACTGAAATTTTAAGACGAAAAATTTTTTTCCTTTCAGAAGATTTAAAAGAAAGTAATTTTCCATTTAAAACTGATATTGTGCTAGCTCGAGATTTAGCAGAATCTTATAAAGATAATATTGAAAAAAAAGAGCTGGTATTAACCAGCTCTTAAAGAAATATTTATTTTTTAGCTACAATTTTCATTTGTAACTTAACTTCATCATCAAGTACAAGCTTACCAATTTTTCCTAATACAGTTTTTGGTTCACCTTCTAAATCTTTATTCCAAGTAACACCAAAATCAGTTCTATTAATCATTCCAGTTGCTTCAATCACAACACCATTTTCATCTTGAGAAATAGTTTTAGCTTTTAAAGTAATAGGCTTAGAAACACCTTTCATATGTAACTCACCAGAAAGATCAAAGTTAGGTGCAAGGGTTACAGCATTAGGAGCTTTGAAAGCGATCACAGGATTTTTTGCAGCATCAAAGAAGTCAGGAGACTGTAAATGTTGATCTCTTTTTGTATCACCTGTATCAATTGAGTTTGTAAATAATGCGGCCATCATATTAGTTAATGACTTACCATCATATTTAGCACTTCCCTGAAATTTATTGAATTTCCCAGTTACCTCTGATCCTATTTTGAATTTAATGATAGAAAAATTAAATGAACTATCATTAGTTAATTTAACAGTAGTTGCATCCATCTGAACTGCTTTAGCAGCTGTATCTACAACGTTTTCAGTCACTTCAACAGTTTTTTCAACAGCTGTTTCTGCTGCATTTTGGACTGCATTCGCAGTATCTGTTGCTGCTTGCTTAGCTTTTGAGCATGATAATGTTAATCCTAAGATTAAAATTGATAAAATCTTCATATATTCTCCTTAATTGAATGAATGAAATATTAATGCCTTTATTTAAAAGTGAGTTATAACTCATGTCAATTTGAATTAATGATTTCTGAAGTCTTAGATAAGTTTTATTGACGAATATTTATAATAGTGTAATTTGAAATAATGAAAAAATTTGATTCTAAGAATGTTTTTGGTCAAGAATTAATTCCATGTAGTTTGGATCCAGTGACCGGTTTTTTTCGAGATGGGTGTTGCAATACCTCCCATCATGACCATGGAATGCATACAGTCTGTGTTGAACTTACCGATGAATTTTTAGAGTTCTCCAAATCTAAAGGAAATGATCTTACAACACCTAATCCCAAATTTAATTTTAAAGGATTAAAATCAGGAGATTCTTGGTGCTTATGTGCTCCTAGATGGGTAGAAGCTTATAAAGCAGGAGTAGCTCCAAAAGTAAAACTTGAGTCTACACATGAAGAGACTCTTGCGATAGTCCCTTTACATATTTTAAAAGAGTTTGCTCTTAGTTAATTTGAGCTAGTTTAAATTTTTCAGGATATCTAGGCGTGATATTTTTATAAAAATCATTGATCACTTTAAGAGTTTCCTGAATTGTTTCGTGAGGGTAAAAAGCTTTTCCAAACCCAGTAGTTTTAGTTTTATAATCAATAAATCCAAGGATTATAGGAACATTGGCATTTTTAGCAATATGGTAAAAACCAGATTTCCAATTTTTATTTGGTGATCTTGATGCTTCAGGGGTAATACATAAATGGAAACTCTCAGAAGAGTTGAATTTGTGCACAACTTGCTCAACGAAATTCGACTTTTGTATCTTGCCTGTTTTATCTCTTTTGATTGGAAAAGCTCCCATCTTATTCATAAAACCTTTAAATGGAAATTTTACCCATGACTCTTTAATAGTGAAGTGAATAAAAATTTTTTTCTTCCAAGATGTAACTGCTCCGAATATAAAATCCCAATTAGAAGTATGACCTCCAACAACAATGACAGCTTTCGGTACTTCTACAGTAGAATGATCTGTTTTCCATCCTTTAATAAAAAAAAGAAATTTAAATAATGCTCTTAAAATAAAACTCATAAACCCAAAGCTTGAACTATATCTTTTTCGATGTTTTCTGGTTTAGTCTGAGGAGAATATCTTTCAAGAATTTCTCCATTTTTATCGACCAAGAACTTTGTGAAATTCCACTTGATTTTCTTGCTGCCTAAAAAACCTGGTTTCTTATCAGTTAAATACTTATAAAGCGGGTGAGCTGTCGGACCATTGACACTTATTTTAGAAAATATTGGAAATGAGATAGAGTAATTCATTTCACAAAATTCCTTTATTGATCTGTCGTTTCCTTTTTCTTGAGCACCAAATTGATTACAAGGAAAAGCCAATACTTCAAAGCCTGATTCAGTGTATTTTTCATACAAGGCCTGCAAACCCTTATATTGATCTGTAAAACCACATGCACTAGCAGTATTTACAATCAAAAGAACTTTATCTTTGAATTCGTTAAGGGATTTCTCTTTTCCATTATTCAAGGTCGCAGAATAGTTATAAATACTCATAAAATCTCTCTTGTTTAGTCGTAGTCAATGTTAACAGAAATTCATAGAATAAGTAAGTGAACCCCCTAGTTTTAATTCCCGCAAGATTTCAATCATCCAGGTTTCCTGGTAAGCCCTTAGAGCTTATTAGTGGTAAGTCTCTTATTCAAAGAGTCTATGAAGGTGTTCAATCAGAAAAGTGGGAAAGTGCAGTAATTACTGATCATGAAGAAATTGAAAAGCATGTTTTATCTTTTGGTGGCAAAGTTCTTAGAGTTGATGAAGAAACAAAATCTGGTACAGAAAGAATATATTTAGGTTATAAGAAAAATTATCAACCTGATCAGTTTGACTTTGTTGTTAATGTGCAAGGAGATGAACCTTTAATAAACTCAAAATTAATTGAATCTCTATTAAGTTTTCACGCAAGCACTGACTTTGATATTACAACTATGTATAAAAGAAGATCTGATAATCAGATATCAGATGAAAATATAGTTAAAATAGCAATGTCAGAAAATGGTCATTGCTTATATTTTTCTAGGGCCCCTATACCTTACGGATCAAACTCGTGGAAGCAGCATGTTGGAATATACTCTTATAAAGTGAACTCTTTAAAAAAATATATTGAAACTCCTTCTTCTTCATTAGAAGAAATTGAAAGGCTAGAGCAGTTAAAGGCATTAGAGTTCGGAATGAGCATTGGAGCAATTGAAACGAAAGATGATTTGATAGGTGTCGACAGACCAGAAGATATAAAGTTAGTAGAAGAATATTTATTGAAAAAAGGGATTTCATGAATCAGAAAACCAAAAAATACATCTTCATTACTGGGGGAGTGACAAGCTCTTTAGGTAAGGGGTTAGCTGCTGCCAGCATTGCAAGTTTACTTGAAAGAAGAGGAGTAAATATTAATCTTCTAAAGATGGATCCCTACATAAACGTAGATCCTGGAACAATGAGTCCTACTCAGCATGGGGAAGTTTTTGTCACTGATGATGGGGCAGAGACTGATCTTGATCTTGGTCATTATGAGAGGTTTACTAGTCTCACTCTTTCAAAAAGAAATAACTTTACGACTGGACAAGTTTACTTACAAGTTATTGAAAATGAGAGAGAAGGTAAATATTTAGGAAAGACAGTACAAGTTGTTCCACATGTTACTAATGAGATTAAAAGAAGAATTCACCTTGCTGCAGAGGATTGTGAACTTTTAATAGGTGAAATAGGAGGGACAGTAGGTGATATTGAGTCTCAACCTTTTTTAGAATCTATAAGACAGTTCTCACACGATGTTGGTGTAGAGAATGTGTTATTTGTACATTTGGTCTTAGTACCTTATTTAAATGCAGCGGGAGAGTTAAAGTCAAAGCCAGCTCAACATTCAGTAAAAGAGTTAAGGTCATTAGGTTTAAGTCCTCAGATGATTTTATTAAGATCAGAAAAAGATATCGAACAAGAGATAATTGATAAGATTTCACTTTTTTGTAATGTTTCAAAAGAAATGGTTTTTCAGTCATTGGATCAAGACTTAATTTATAAAGTACCTTTATCTTTTCATAAGCAAGGTCTCGATCAAAAAATTACTGAGCATCTAGGTATGTGGACGAAAGACCCTGATATTAAATCTTTAGAGCAAGTTGTTCATAATGCTGAAAACCCTCAAGATGAAGTTAATATTGGAATAATTGGAAAATATACTGATCTGATTGAATCTTATAAGTCTTTGGATGAGGCGCTCAAGCATGCTTCTTTTTCTAATCAAGTGAAACTAAATCTCATTTATGTAGATGCAGAAGATTTAGAGAAACAAAATGATTTTTCTATTTTAGAAAAAGTTCATGGAATATTAGTACCTGGAGGTTTTGGAGAAAGAGGAACAGAAGGGAAAATAAACGCCATTAAATTTGCGAGAGAAAATAATATTCCTTATTTTGGTATATGTTTAGGCATGCAATTAGCAATTATTGAATTTGCTAGAAATGTTGTCGGTATTAAAGATGCAACTAGTGAAGAGTTTAGTGAAGATGGCAGTCCCCTTATTCATTATATGGAAGGTCAAACAAAAGATGGATCAAAGGGTGCCTCTATGAGATTGGGAGCGTATGATTGTCATATAAAAACAGAATCTCTTGGTTTTAAGATTTATCAGTCTGAGCATATATCTGAAAGACATAGACATAGGCTTGAAGTGAATAATCAGTATGTTGATGAACTTGTAGGAAAAGGGATGAGCATTTCTGGAATAAATAAAGAATTAGATTTAGTTGAAATTATAGAGTTACCAAGTCATCCTCATTTTATTGCTTGTCAGTATCATCCAGAATTTAAATCAAAGCCTGATAGCACTCATCCTTTGTTTTTTGAATTTATTAATGCCTCTAGAAAATTTAAACAAGGTGGCTTAAATGCCTAAGATTCCTGTTTTTATTGGTCCATGTTGTCTTGAATCCTTAGATCTTGCGAGAAAAGTTGCAGAACATTTAAAGAATAATTTGAATCACGATAAAGTTGATTTTTATTTTAAAGGATCATTTGATAAAGCAAACCGAAGTAGTATTGATTCATATAGAGGACCTGGCATTGAAGAAGGGCTAAAAATTCTTGAGACTATTAAAAAAGAGTTTGAGGTTGAAACCATTACTGACTTTCATTTACCAAATCAAGCTCTAGTAGTTTCAGAAGTAGTAGATGCTCTTCAAATTCCAGCATTTTTATGTAGGCAAACAGACTTAATTGTCGCTGGAGCAAAGGCATCTAAAGAAAATAACTGTATTTTGAAAATTAAAAAAGGGCAATTTTTATCGCCTAATGATACCAAGAATATTGTTGAGAAAGCTTCAAATTTTTTAGAGAAAGATAAAATCTTTCTAACGGAGAGAGGAACAAGTTTTGGTTACAATAATTTAATTGTGGACATGACCAGTTTTCAGACGATGAAGTCTTTTGGGGTGAGGACTATTCATGATTCAACTCATTGTACTCAAAGACCTGGAGCTTTAGGTAAATCCACAGGGGGAGCGAGAGAATTCGTAATACCTCTCGCAAAATCTGCAATTGCTGCTGGTGCAGATGGAATCTTCATGGAAGCACATCCCGATCCGTCTAATGCTTTAAGTGATGCAACTACTCAAATGCCTTTAGAAAAAGTTCCTCATTTAATTCATGAATTAGTTTCTTTAAAGGAGTTCTTAGATCAATGATAAAGCTAAAAGAAGTTTATAAAGATTATGAAGAGAAACTTTCAAAGATTAAGCTTGCGATATTTGATTGTGATGGGATTTTAACTGATGGGAGAGTTTACTATCAAAGTGATGAAATGGGATTTAATAGATTTTTTCACGTCGCTGATGGCTATGGGATGCGCGTTTTGATGAAGGCAGGTCTTCATGTTGCAATTATTTCAGGCGGTGATTCTAAGGGTTTAAGAAAAAGATTAGAAAACTTAAAAATTAATGATATTTTCTTAGGGCAAGAAGATAAAAGAGAAGCATATATTGCACTGATAGAAAAATTTAACTTAAAAGATGAAGAAGTGCTTTATATGGGTGATGATTTATTTGATATTCCTATTCTAAAAAAAGTAGGTTTCTCGGCAACGGTTAACCATGCAAGTGATGAAGTTAAAGATGTTGTTGATTATCTGTGTTCAAGACCTGGAGGCCATGGAGCCGCTAGGGAAGTTATAGATCTTTTAAGGTATTCTCAAGAGATTTATCCAGATGTAAAAGACTTTTAATCCAATCTTTTAACTCTGAAATTCTTGTATGGGTATTAATAGCAGAAACTCCTTTATTATCCTTAAATAAAAAATATGAGTTGATACCTATCAGACTCTGAGTTTCTTTCAAGAAAAGGCCACCTCCTGAATCTCCGTGACATAAAGAAGCGGAGCTTCGATCAAACTGGTTTCCATTAGTAAAAATATTAAATACAAACGCTTTTTTAGCATCAAGCTCATGGATATTTTTCGTTATTTTATTATAGCCAACAGTTCTATTCAGGTTATATTTTAATCTGCCTTTACCTTCTCTTTTTTCTTTAGTGCTTTTCTCACATCCAAATCCAAGAATATAAACATTCTTTTTGAGATCAATGAATTCGAAATATAATTTAGCTATTTTGATCTTTGGAGTTTTGGAATTCACTCTGATTACTCCAACATCGTAACTAGAAAGTGAAACCCCACTTGTATAAAGACCATATTTAATTCTTTTTTTCAGTTCAGTCGTATAGCTTGGATGAATTCTTATGCTTTCTATCTTAACATTATACGTCTCTGCAAAATGAGTATTTAAATTAAGATTTGTTGTATATGTTTTTCGTAATTCATTATTTGAATTAACAATACAATGAGCAGCAGTAATAAAGAGGTATTCAGAAATTTTAGTCGCAGTACAAACACTAGAAATTTGCACGGTAGAAAGAAATTGTTTTTTACTCGCTAATTTACCCTGAATAAGTTCCGGACTTGCTAAAAGTAAAGAACTAACAAACAAGAGAGTAAGAGGTTTAAACATAGCTTTTTTTAGCTTAAATAATATTATTCAGAAAGAGTTTATTTCAAAATTAAAAAATATTCATTAAAATAGGTTTTTAGTATGAAGCAGCATAGAAAGAAAATTATAGATCTGAAAAATTTAGGTCCTAAATCAGTAGAAGACTTTGAGGCAGCTGGTTTGATTTATGCTGATCAACTTATTAAGTTAGGAACCCAGAAAGCATTTCTTAGGATGATGCAAGGTCGTCTGAAGTTAGGAAAATCAGCAAAGTGCGTTAATGCGATTTATTTATATGCTATCTATGGCGCAATTCATGATATTGATTGGATGGATATTCCCGATTCAAAGAAAACTGAATTCAAAGAGTTAACTAAAAAGTGGAGAAAAGAACTGAAGTTTTATTAATTCTCTAATTTAAATGAAATCGGAAGTAATTCTTTTTGAGTGTAAGTCCTCAGAATCTCATTTTTGTTTGCAATATGAATTTTGGTATCTGCATCAGAAAATTCAGAGATAGTTTGTAAACATAATCCGCAAGGAGGATCACCTTCTGGTGAATCAGTAACAACGACTACAGATTCAATCGTTTGCTTTTTATGTTCTGAAATTCCTTTGAGAATTGCGACTCTTTCAGCACAAACAGTTCCTCCAAAGCTTGCATTTTCTATATTGCACCCTGTAAAAATTTCTGAAAGTCCCTTAAACTGGATCGCTGATCCTACTCTGAACTTAGAGTAAGGGGAATATGAATTTTCTTGTGCTTCTAGAGCTTTTTGATGCAATTTATCTAACATAGCGCCTCAAATTTGTGCAAATGGACCCTAATAAAACATAGAAAAACTTATATGTCTATTTTTTTGACACGCTATGAGATTTTACCTGTTTTAGAATGATTTTTTCTCTCTCCTATATACTGCGTTCATGAAAAATAGCTCAATTCTTATATCTCTTTTATTTCTCTCACTTGGATATGGATCTATTAGCAAGGATGCAATTAGAGTTTTTATTAGTTCAGAGGGGATTAAATACTTTGAAGACAATTTGATTTCAGTGATCCAGAAAAATTTAAAAGTTAACCCTGGGCTTGTTGAACGAGAAGATTATGTTACGGATGTTTCTCTTACAGATTTGTATAAGTCTAAAACTCCTGGATCAGATAAGTTATCAGAAATAAAAAATAGAATTTTAACTAGACTCAATAATAGATTTCTTAGGATTGTAAACAGGAAACCTACAAAGTTATCGATTGATTCATTAGTTTTTAAAGCAAAATGGGATAAGGTTAAGCTAAAAGCATCAAAAGAGTTTAATGAGAATTTCTCTTTTAATAGAGATGATTTTTTGTTTTCGTTTACAGCTTTCGTGGAGGCATCAAATTTAAATTTTTACATGAGAGGCCTGAAGTTAACTAATCAGTATTTATCTTTATATGATCAAAATGAGTTTAATGTTTTTACAAGTCTTAACTCGACTCCTTTGAAGTTTAAAATTAATATTGGATTTTATAAAGAAGATGGTCAGTTTAAAGTAGAAGTTCTTGATCCTTCTGTAAATATTGCAGATATTCTTCTTAACATTAATTATAAACATCAAACTCCATTAGATCTATCTATTGCAGACATTGAAGTCAGTTTAGATAATGAGAAAATATGGCTCTATAAAAATGGATCTCCAGATCCAAGTGATGATTGGGACTTAAGACAAGCAAAATTAGATAGTGCCTCTATGAAAGAAGACATTATTTCATATATTCCAATTAAGGTTGATGAATATTTAATAGAGAACTATGAAAAAACTGTAAAAACAATAAAAGATACAGTTCAAAAAGTTTTTGATGAGTCAGGGAAGAGTTTTATAGAAAAAGGGATAAACTCTTTTTTTGCTGAAGGCATTAATGGGGGGGGACTACTTCCAGCTGTTGGAGGTGATCTCAGCTACAATGCTCATGATTGCTCCTATTCTGGACCAGTTGTTGATTTTAACACTGGGGAATATGTGCTTAATTCAAAAGGTCGAAAAGTAATCACTGAACATGATACGGCACTTAGGGATCCTATTAGTGGTGAGATTTCAGAGCAAATTGAAATTTCTATAAATCAATTCCATTCTCAAACGAAAGAATTTAATCATTTCTTTAGCTCTTACAAAGATTTATATATAAAGAAAAATAGGGATGAATATAAGAATATGTTTACAAGTGATGAGAAACTTAAGCTTGTTTGTGGTTTTGAATGGGGAATCAATTTAACTAATTTAAATACATTGCCAAATGCATTTCTTTTATCATTTGATGCTTTTGTTGGTGATACAAATTCAATTGTAGATTTTACTGAAAATTCTTACCCTTTCTCCTCTGAAGGGCAAGAAGACCTAAGTTCTAATGAAATTGCTGAGCATGATGTCACCTTAAGCTTTGATATTGATGTTGTAAATAAGACCCTTGAAATGAGTCATAAGAGAAAATATTTTGATAAAATTTTGATAGGAGAGACTGAGGAAGAAGGATATTTTAGTCTTACGAAAGCTCCCAAGGTGTTTGTTGATAGTGAAAGAAAAAAATTAGTAGCTGATGTAAGTCTTGCTTTCCCTCGAAATGGTGTTGAAATGGGTGGATTAAAGAAATTTGTCTTTAATACATTTTTGATGAAAGACTGGATTTTATTAAAAATGAATGTAGATATTGAATTAGAGTTAAACTCTGATGGGACTTATAAGATCGCAATTGGAAAAATGGATAGTAAATCAATCAAGGCGGATCATGAAGCCTATAAGTTTTTTGGTAAAGTTTTCCAAGATTCATTATCTTCTACAATTGTTGATGAAGTTATATCAGCTGGCAAAGAAATGGAAGGAACCTCCCTCGCTGAACAAGTGCCTATTCCATCTGAGTTAGGCATTATTAATATAGAGCATAAAGGTGTAGGAATCGATAGCTCTGGTAGGATTTTATTGTATACAGACGTTGTGAAGTAAAGCCGGACTTATTTGATTATCTAAAGATCAATAAAATTCTATTTTCGTGTAAACTCATTTAAAATTTAAATATGTTCAGGAATTATTTTTATCTTGATAAGAGATCATTGGCCTTGAGTAGAATACTTATGGGAGTATTTATTATTTATGATATCTTACATAGGCTTCCTGTACTTAAAATTTTTTACTCAGATCAAGGGATCCTAACAAGATCTTTTTTTATTAATGATCTCTCACATCCTTGGAGTTTTTCACTTTTATTATTAAATGGTCATCCAATATTTACATACTTCTTTTTTGCTACTTATGCTCTTTTAGCGATACTTTTTATCTTTGGAGTTAAGCCTAGGCTTATTGCTTTTTTATTGTGGGTTTTTACAATTTCTATTCATGATAGAAATTGGTGGGTGTTAAATGGAGGAGATGACATCTTAAAACTTTACTTGTTTCTTTTGATTTTTATTCCAAGTAGTAAAAATGATGAAACGAAATTGAACTACTCAATTTGGACTTTTGCCTATTTTTTTCAAGTCTTTTTAATATATTTTACTACAGTTATTTTTAAAAGTTCGCCTGAATGGAGATCAGACTTTACTGCAACAGAGTTGGCTTTAGGTTTAGATAATTTTGTTTCTTATATAGGAGTATATTTAAGGAACTTCCCAAGTCTTCTAAAGACTTTAACTATTTTCTCTATTGGTGGAGAGTTTATATTTTCTATTTTACTAATTCTTGGGTTCTTATTTTTTAAAAAATCGTATTTGATTAGATATATCTGTGTTCTCTGGGGGCTATCTTTTCACTCAGGACTTATTCTTTTAATGACCTTAGGTGACTTTGCTTTCTTTTGCCTCGCAATGTGGATAGCATTACTTCCTTCTCAATTTTGGAGCAGTCATCTAAGTAGACTTCCCCAAAAAATAATAAACTCATTAGATAGCTTAAAATCAAAATATTCTTTTTTTGATTTTCGGACTAAGAAGAACTTAAAGATTAAATTCAAACATGTAGCATCAGTTATTGGAGTTTTTTATATTCTAAGTATTGGATATTGGAATGTTAAAGAGCTTTACGAAGATAAAGCTCCAGAGATTAAAATTCTTACAATGAGCACAAGGATATTACATGCTTTTCAAAGATGGAGTATGTTTGCGCCATACCCTTATTCTCATAATGAGTGGTTGAGTATCATAGCGAAAGATCCAAATGGTAGAGAAAAAGAAACGATGGATTATGGGTACTTAGGTGGAGCAAAAGAACCTGGATATAAAGTTCAAACTTGGAATAACTCATTATTTAAAAAGTTTTTAAGTGTCATTGCAGAGGATGAACAAGCTTCTCAAGAATTTGCTTTTTATCATTGTAGAAGACTTAATAAAGAAAACAATAAATATAAATCAATTCAAATCATTAGATACAGAAAAAAAGTCACTCTTAAGTTTGAGCCGGAAGCGGATATTCAAAGCTCTATTGAATGGGAACAGAATTGTTTTTAGAAAAGAAGGGAGTATAACTCCCTTCTAGAAAATTTAAATTACATTTTCGCTTTTTCAGCAGCAACTTCAGCTACTTCAATATTGATTTCTACTCTTCTATTTTGAGCTCTTCCAGTTGAAGTTGTGTTATCAGCAACAGGTAAAGATGGGCCAAATCCAGCTGTAGTAATTGGTGCTCTTACACCATTGTTTACTAACATTGCTCTCACAGACTCAGCTCTTTGAGATGATAATTGTTGATTCCAAGAAGCCGTACCTTGGCTATCAGTATGTCCTGTGATTTCAATTGAATCATTTGGATATTTAGAAAGGATTGCAGCAAGCTTTCTAATTTTTTCTGTACCTTCATAATTAATCGATGATGAATTTGTAGCAAAAGTAATATCACCTTTAATTTTTGTTTTTAATTGACCTTCTGGAGTTACTTCTGTTTGAGCAACTTCTTCTAGTTCTTTTTTTCTTTTATCTAGAATTAGTCCAATTCCTCCACCAAGAAGTCCACCAACACCAGCACCAATCAATGTACCTTTAGTCTTGCTTCCTTTTTTAGCAAAAATTGTTCCTATCGCAGCTCCAGCAGCAGCGCCAATTCCTGCACCTGCACCGGTTTTGCTTTTAAGAGTTCCATCTGGGTTTGTCGCACAGCCAACGAGTGCTAACGAAATACATAAAATCATTAATTTTTTCATCTAAGCTCCTTTGTGTTCAAAAACTTGAATCTACATTATCTGGTCTTTATCCATGATTTCAAGCTTTTTCATTCTGTAGTGATACGCTCGGGAATCTCGCAAGTTTTGCCTTAGTTAATTAATGTCAAATCTTTCATTTAAAATTAATTCTAGATGAAAAATATTTATCGTTTGTCTATTCTGCTAATTTTACTAAGCTCATGTTTGATACCTGAATCAACTGATATTGAGTTAGGTGAAAGTAACCTCCCATTGTTTATTGATGAGAGTTTTCTTCCGCCAGATAAGGAGCCCTGTCTTTGTCAGTCAAATGGATCAGCTGCATCAATTAATAGAGAGAAGACATTATTAATTAATGATCAGTCTCTTATGGCCGAGTTAAATTCAGATTTTGGATTTCACCATTTATTAAACGCAATGAAGCCTACTTCCATGAGCTTTCATGTTTTCGCGAGGTCATATTTAGATGGTTATAATCTTTCTTCAATTCCAAGTGGCAAAGCTGTTGCAGGAGAGCAAAATGACTTGAGAGCGAGAACTTTATCTAGGCAAGAAATTGAAAATAATTGGCCTAAAGATGGAAGTGGAAAACTTTCATCAAAAGCATCACCGTATAGACTTTTGTCTATACTTTACAGACCAGAGTTAGTTGATCATGATTCTTCTGGGAAATTACTTCATGGAGGAGAGTTTAGATTTATTTATAAATTTCTTCCAGAAGGACAAACACATGCAAACCTTGGAGATAAGCAAAATCATATAATTTTAGAATATAAATTACCTTTTGAGGCAGCGAAGATTTTTGGAAATGCCGTTGGTGGTTTTTCAAGAGTGCATTGGTTAAGGTTCATTTCTAAGTTGAATTGTTTATCAGGGGATCAGTATAAAGATCATCTAAAAAACATAATTAGAAGAGTAGCATTTGCTAAGTATAGTGGCTCTAAATGGATTAATGGAAGTGCTTTAGGACAGTTTAGAGTCAATGATTTTTTAAACCCTAATACACCGGGCGCAGGAAACCCTTTTGGACAAGATTGGGTTTTGTTTGAGTATCGACTAGCGAGGTCAGGGAAATTAGAAAGACATAGAATGCCCAAAACTCCAAAAGATAATTTTTCAAATGATCCAAGTTCAGATATTAAAAATGCAGGCCTAGTAAATTTAGGCTCACAAGATGTCGTTAACTTTATTGCATCAAACTTTGATCGTATTAAAGATGAAAATAAAGATTACGAAATGCCAGATAGAATGCTTGCTTGGCAAAATGATTACGATAAATCTACTAGTTGGGGAACTCTACTGAATAATAATTCCGTTATTAATTCTTTAAGTCCTGCTCATGAAAAATCTTTTGCAAAATATCGTTTTTCTTTAAATACTTGCCAAGGTTGTCATGGAGGAACATTTGCTTCAAATCAAAATCTTATTCCTAATCTCGCTACAACTGCAGCTAGCATGGGAAAGAGTAGCATTGATTTCTCTATGATTAGTGCTCCTATTAATTTTTTGCATGTTAATAAAGATGGATTACCAACGATCTTTTTATTAGAAGATCTTCAAAACAGAAAAGAAGAGCTAGAATTTCAGTTAGCGATTCATGATTGTGTGGGGAATTAAATGAAATACTTAGTTTTATTATTTTCTTCTTTAATTTTTTCTAATGATCTTCAAGTTTATAGTGTTTGTCCAACTCACTTGGATGTTCTTAAATCATCTGATTGTAAGTATTCAAAACTTCCAAAGGTGAGAGCTAAAGATTTAAAAGAAAAAAAAATAATTGATTCAAATTGCAAAGATTCAGTCGTGATTTTTGGAGATAGAAGATGTTTGTCTGAGGCCCTGAGAGTTGGTGATTTTCAGGAGTCTACTGAATCTGCAGAATCTGACAATTTAATAATTAGTGAGTCGTTAATTGTTGAGGGTGAAGATTTAGGACACGACTTTCTTGAAAGTCTGAAGGATCAAAGATCTCCGGAATTTTTAATTCGTCATCATTAAAAAAGTTTAATAAATAGTTTGTTAAGAATATCCAATCTTTAGTTGATAAACTGAATTTACAAAAGCACATATGTTGAAATTTTACTTTTTTTAATGGCTCGAACTGATAAAGATTCCAATTTTCTAGTTTATTTTTATTAATGAACTGATGAATACCTGGAAGAGAGATGATTTCGTCTCTAGCTCTCATAAAGATTCTTGTTGGTGTATCTAGGGTTTTCGAGCTAATCTTATTATACTCTTTAAATAATTTAAAAAAACTTTTATAAGCATTCATATGAAAAAACTCAATTCTCTTATTAGCTCCCATTTGTGGATGTGAAATAGGGAGTCTTGAAAATAGTTTCATAATAGAAGTATACTTTTTCAAAGAGAGGGCAGGAGATAAGAATATCTTTTTATCAAAAGTTAGGTCTTCCTTAATCTCTAATATAGATTGGCATAGCGCTCCTGTAGAGAAACCAATAAAATAAAGTGGAACTCCATAAAATTTAGCTGCTTCCTGTGCTTCGAAGTAAGAGTTTCTAAACTCGTCTTTCCAAATATCTGAACTGCATTCTTTAGAGCTAGACTTAGACCGATGACCGGTGAGTTTTATATTTAAGCAAGAGAAATTGTTATTATTTAGAAACTTAATGAGATGTGAATAACTCTCTGGTCTGTGGTTTAGACCGTGACAAAATAAAACAATACCTTTAGGAGCAGTTTTATTGCTCCTGAACCATTCAAAATAATCCATATACCTATATTGTACTTTTAAACTCAGAAAAGCCTTGAAATATTGTTTAATTTTATTGTGATATGGCCTAAAGCTATTAGCTAAGGATCAGAAATTTTGCTATAAATATGCCATATGTATAACTTAATATTGATCAGACATGGACAATCCGAATGGAACAAAAAAGGCCTATTTACTGGCTGGGAAGACGTTCCTTTGTCAGAAAAGGGAATTATAGAAGCCAGAGATGCTGGGCTTTTATTGAAGGATTTTAAGCTTACAAAGGCCTATACTTCTATGCTCAGAAGAGCGATTCATACTTGCTGGTTGGTTTTAGAAGAAGCAAACCAGATGAATATCCCTGTCAAAAAAGATTGGCAACTTAATGAAAGGCATTACGGTGCTTTACAAGGCAAAAATAAGCAAGAGATGAGAGAGCTTCATGGTGATGAGCAAGTTCATATCTGGAGAAGAAGTTTTACTACTAAACCTCCTCAATCTGAAGCTAAAGAAGTGCCATATTTATATAAAGGATTAGACAGTTTTCCAACAGGTGAGAGTTTAAATGATACCTGCAAAAGGGTAGCGCCTTATTGGGAAGATACTATTTCAAAAGATGTTTTGAGTGGTGAACAAGTATTAATAGCAGCTCACGGAAATAGCCTAAGAGCTTTAATTAAACATCTTGAAAAAATATCTGATGATGAAATTGTGAAATTAGAAATCCCTACTGGTAAACCAATATTAATAAAACTAGATAAAGATCTAAATTTTATAAGTCGAGAATTTTTAACCTCAAAGGAGTAAAATATGAGTTTTAGTTTTCCTGAATTACCTTATTCTTATGATGCTTTAGAGCCACATATGGATGCACAAACAATGGAGCTTCATTATTCTAAGCACCATCAAGGTTATTTCAATAAATTTATGGCCGCTATTGAAGGTACTGATAATGCAAATAAATCATTAGAAGATATTTTTTCAAATATTACTAATGAAAGCGCAGGTATTAGAAATAATGGTGGTGGTTATTATAATCACAGAATTTTTTGGAACTCTATGTCACCAAATGGTGGAGGAGAGCCAACTGGTGAGCTAGCAGATGCTATCAATTCTGCTTTTGGATCGTTTGAAAAATTTAAAGAAGAATTTTCAAATGCTGCAAAAACTAGATTTGGTTCTGGTTGGGCATGGTTGATAGTTGAGAATGGTACACTTAAAGTGACATCAACAGCGAATCAAGATAATCCTTTAATGAATTCAGAAAGTACTAATGGTACACCAATCATGGGATTAGATGTTTGGGAGCATGCTTATTATTTAAAGTATCAAAACAGAAGACCTGATTATGTGAATGCATTTTGGAATGTTGTGAATTGGGACTTTGTTTCTGCAGAATATTCTAAAAATAAATAAAAAATTTTAGACCTAACGCTTATATTGCGTTAGGTCTTTTAGTTACTTTTATAAAGTTAAAACCCAACATAAAAGCATACAAAATACTGCAATACCTCCAACTGCAATACCCAAAATTACTAATCCTACAGCACTTGCTTGGTTGTATTCACTTTCTAAATACTCCATGAAATTATCTAATTCTTGATGACTCTCTAAATTTGTGTTTTCAAAAGCAAAATTGATATTCTCTTTAAAAAGTGAGATCTCATCTAATTCAATTTCTGTTAAATCATGGTTTGAATTTAACTGTTGATTCATCCCTTTGTTGAATTCAACCATAAACTTCGAAAGAAGCATAGATTTTTGATCAATTCTCTTGATTGACTTAATTCTATCTAGAGTTTTTGATAGTTTTGACTTTGACTTGGAAGATTGTTGTTCTAGAGTTTTTGACATCCCTAAAGTGTTAAAAGTAATTGTGATTAAAAGCAATAATGATATTTTTTTCATTTTTTCTCCTTTGCATGAAATTTAAATATCAATATTGATTTAATAAAAAATTGATCTAGGTTAATTAGAATGAATTAATTGCAGCCTTTAACTTTAAAGGAGCTATGATTTTTTTCTCTTCGTTCAAATTTACTAAGTTTAACAAAGTTGTCTTCTAAGAAATCTATGTAATTATGACAAGTTATCTTTTTGTCTCTTAAATAAAAAAGACTAAAGGCCACATTTGATTTGGATATTTCTGTTAGTCTGTTAAAACTCATTTGCATGAAATCCTTAATAAAACTTCTAGGTGATAAATCAATCAGTTTAACTAAATCAAAGTGAGCAAGATGAACATTTTGAGAAGAAATAAGTAGCTTTGATGTATAGTGCTGTAAATAATTGATATTCTCTAAGGTTGCCATTTGGCAAGCAGATAATGAGATCGAGTTGAAATACCTTCTATGGCCTTGGAAAAACTGGCTTAGTAGATTTCTTTCAAATGTATGTCCATGCAAAATAAGATGGGTTTCATTCGTTATGAATGGCAAGTACAAATCTGATAAAGATGTTACTTTTTTGAATGTTTTTTTGGTTTTTATATTGTTTTCTATTTTAATGACTCTACCTGACAAAAAGTTTCTATCATTCTCTTCAATTTCGATACTTAGAATTGAATTGTTAGACTCACTTTCGAATGCTTTGTAGAGGTTTTTTAAATCTTTCTTATACTTATGCTCTTTCCCAGATACGAAATAATCAATATTTTGGCTCATATCAGAAATAATGATGAAATCTATTGAAAACAAATTAAAGCATAAGAATAAGAATAGATATTTAAACATTAATATACCCAGTAAAAAAGGTTCCAAAAGAAAAGAAAGTCCCAGGCAAGGTCTTCATCGATCATATAAAGGGTCACGCCTACAGTAACGTAAATTAAAACTGCTATAGCTCCGACATGAGCTTGATTCATTTCACTTTCAAGATAATGAGTGTATTGATTTATTGAGTTTGCATCATTTAAATCAACCATCTCAAAAGAATCAATCATATTTAATCTAAATTCTTCAGCTAGAGTTATTTGCTCACTGTTAAGCTTGTCAGAAGAATTAATTTTTTCTTGAAGGTTTTTATCTATACCTTTAACTAAAGCATTCATTACTTTTGCTTTTACTTCGACATCTTTTGTCACTCTGATCTTTTTTAAAGCTTTAGACACTTTTCTTTTTACTTTCCTTTCATTGATTTCGCTTGCAGCATAAATATTTTGTGATGCGAAACTAAAAAAGAAAGAAAACATTAAAATCTTTGATATAAAATTCATAATTACTCCTTGCAGGTTTATTAGGATATTAGGGTATCCCTGTCAAAGCTTCCTTAACCTTTGTTAAGTCTTCCTCTTGAATTGACATGCCTGGATAGAATTTTAAGTCCTTGATATTTAGATTTATCAGTTTTTTTGATTTTCCAAAGCCGCTCCCTCGCATTTCTGGCCTCAGATTCATGATTTATAATTCTTTTCGGATAATCGACTCCATATGAAAAGTCATATAACGCTTCCTCCATAGGTGTAATATTCCAGGGTTGATGAATTAACGCAGTGGGCAGTTTTGAGAGTTCTGGAACCCACTTTTTAATAAACTTTGCTTCAGGATCCTTATCTAGAGATTGTTTTACTGGATTATAAATTCTAAGTGTATTGATTCCAGTTGTCCCTGCTTGCATCTGGAATTGTGAATAATGAATCCCTGGCTCATAATCAAGAAACATCTTCGCAAGATAATAAGAACCAGGTTGCCATGGTTGCCATAAATGATGAGTTAAGAATGAAACAACTGTTGCCCTTAAGCGAAAGTTTAAATATCCCGATTCCTTTACACATCTCATGGCCGCATCGATAAGTGGGTAGCCAGTTGATCCGTTTTTCCATGATTTAAATTTCTTCTTATCTTTTTTTTCTCTGATCCCATTGAAAGCAGAATTCAAGTTTTGGTATTCTATATCTACTTGCATTTCTAATTTTTGTATAAAATGAGCTTGCCATCTAAGTCTAGTAGTAAATTGATCCAGGCTTCTTTTGTTGACTGTGGAATTGTCCCTTATTGATTTACACCTTTGATAGACTTGTCTGGTACTGATACAGCCAAATGCTAAATAGGGTGATAGTCTAGAACAAAAGTATCTACTCTCATGAGGTTTAGAGATATTGTAAAAATAAGAATTCACTTTAGAGTCTAAAAAATCTCGTATCATCTTGTGAGCAAATTTTTCACCTCCACTTAACTTTTTGGGATCATTTTTATTAAGATCATTCTTTAATTCATCCGAGATGGTGAATTCATTAGATGCTTTAAAACAAAGTTTCGATTCAGGGATTTCAACAATCTCGGAGTTCATGAAAGTAAGCCATTTTTTTTCCCATGAGTTTCTATTTTCAAGACCTCTGAATACACCATTGGAAATTGATTCTTTCCAAATTATATTTTGGTCTTTGAAAAACTTTTTGAGTGCGATATCTCTTGCAAAGGTATGTTGAAGACCTGTTTCTTGATGTGAGTAAACATTTTGAATATGGTACTTCTCGTTAAGTTCTCTAAAGATTTTAAAAGAATCTCCTTCAAATAAAGAGACTTTGTATTTATGAGAAATATCTTTGAGGGCCTCAAAGCAAAATCTCCAATGTCTCATAGAGAAATCATCATAATTTTTTATTAAATCTTCAAAAATGTATAGTAAGATGAATGGCTTGTTGCTTCTGATAGCGTTAGCGAGTGGTTGGTGATCAGAGGTTCTAAGATCTCGTTTAAGCCATACTATGTTTATTTCTTTCAAGTCTAGATTATAATTGGTTTTCTTGAAGTGTAGGGGATGTATAAAAGATGTTTAATAAGGTCCTATCCTAAAATCTTTTTATAAAAATTGGCTGCTGTATCCTTCTCGAGTCGTGTTTAATCTAGAGCTTTCACGATGTGGATTTTTCCATGCCTGTGATCCTTTTAGGCTAGGCTCTAAAATATTTCGTTTATTTTTATAACGAAAAAGGTCTTCGGAGATAGGCCTTAATTATGCAATAATCTACAACCTAGTTTTTCATTGATGAATTCTGCTTTGGCAGGAAAGAATAAAAAAGAAGAACTGATGATATTATCCTTCTCTTCTATGAAAAAAGGAAGAATAGGTAAGGAGTTTTTTAGATCCTCTAAACATAACTCTTTCTTTCTTTTAACAACTTTTGTGCAGGAACAGTATTCTTTTGCAGCTAATCTTTTAATGAGTTTAGGCACATAAATAAATTGAAAAATATTTTTGAGTCTAGAAAGGTTAGATTTATCTTTAGCTTTATCTTCTAGCTTGTCATATTCATTTCGATAAGAATCTATCGAAACCTGATAGCTTAAATTTTTCTCTTTCAGCTCCAAGTAAATATCTTTGAAAAACTTATTTCTATCTAAATTTTTTTTTCTATCTGTGGCCAAGCGAAGAATAATTAGATTAGCACTTTTACTTACAACAAGAAGTTGTCCTTGATGACCAATAATAATAATCGAATCTTCAGGAAGATGAGAGAATTCAGGAGGTAGAGACTTGATAGGATTAAATTTATTTAAACTTGTCTGCATAGAGTAACTTTTTAACATGGAGCTTCCAACTGCGTTTAGGTGAGCCCCCCTAGCGGGCTCATATAAAAGTTTTAAATAGGACTTAGAGATAATTCTTCTTCCTTTATAGATCCCATCATTCAGTATAAGTCTTCCTATTTTCAGGTATTCTTCAGGAGTCATGTACATATAACTTGATCCCAGAAAAGTACCTTTGCTGTCTATTTCAAAGCTCGCTTTAATTTCTAAAGGATCAAAAAAGCTAACCCATGGATAATTAAGATATTTCTCCTTAGTCATTACTTTTTGAAGTATACCCATCATAATATTAGAGTCTCCGCTAGAATAGTAGTAATGCTTTCCTGGTAGCTCTTTCCTTGGGCTTAGAGAAAGGGTATAGTTCACACTTCCATCTTTGACTCCATCTAGATAAAGCATTTTTATGACATCAGCATCTACTGGCACTGAAGTATAAGATTCCTTAAATTTTATACCTGAAGACATTTGAGCTATGTTTAAAATGGATGGATCCCTATATTTGTATGTGAAATATTTATTTAATTTTTCATCAAAATCGATGAGTTTTTCATCCACAGCTTTAGAGAAGATAATCCCTGCAATGGTTTTTGCCATTGACCATGAAAAGTGTTTGGAATTCTTGTCATATCCTCTGAAGTATTTCTCTATTACTTTTTCATTGTCTTTTTCTACTATGAAAACATCTGTATATAGCCCTTTAGTAGAGTCTTTAAGATAAGAGAAATCAACTGAGTAGGAGTTAAAAGAAAATAAAGCAATAAGAAATAGAGTTTTCACATCTTTAATATCTATCAGTTTTAATGAAATTTGAATTAACAAAAGTTAGGCCCAGAGTGTTAAGTATTTCTTAAGTGGATCGTACTGCTTAATTTGCTTTTCAATATTGAAATACCTTTTACCTAAAGGATCATGTCCAATACCTGCTAAGTATTGCCAATTACCTTGATTTGAATAAACATCAAAATCAATTAAATACTTCTCAAAAAGTAAGGCCCCTTCCCGCCAGTCTAGATTTAAGTCATTGATTAGAAAGCTTGCAAAGATCTGTCTCATCCTATTGGAGAGGTATCCTGTTTTTGTTAATTCTTTTAAAGCTGATAATATGTAGGGGGTATGGTAAGCTGATTTCATTATTTTTGCTTCGTCTAAGGATATTCTTTCAAAATCTAATTTGCCCTTATGACCATTTTTTGAAAAAATTCTATTCTTATAAAATTGATAGCTATGGTAAAAAAAATCTCTCCAAAGTAACTCAAACTTAATCCAGTAGGTTGATTTGTTTTTTACCTTATCTTCCTCATATTTTGAAACTTGATTCCAGAGATACTTCACATCTAATAGTCCATGAGATAGCAGTGCAGAAAACTTAGTAGAAAAGTCATCTCCGAAGAGTTGATTTCTAGTCTCAAAATAGGTTGAAGGGGCGTTAGACGAAAAATAAGAATTTAATTTTTCTACAACTGACTTAAATTCAATTTGAATTGCTTCATTGAAGTGATTTGGGATTATTTCTTCGACTTCTCTTCTAAAACTAGTGAAGAAAGTTTTGTTGCTAAAATTGAACTGATCAATCAAAGAGTTATGAACAATAAATTGAAAGTTTTTAAAATCAAAGCGTTTTCTTTCTTCATAACAATCCCAACTTGCAATAAAAAACTTAGTATTGTTTTGATCATCTATTTTGACATTAGGCCTAAATTCTATTGATTGGTTGAAATTATAAAGATTAGAGAAAACTTCATTGCAAAATTTTTTTTGAACTTCAGACTGATAAATTGGGGAGTAAATAATCCTATCCCACTTGTTAATGGGATAGGAAGTTAGAGCTTTATTTAAATTTTTATCTAATATTAAGACTTGATTCAATAAATTTATTCTTCTTTCTCTTTATTCTCTTTTTTCTCATGATCGCAAGTCTTTTTACAATCTTCACCTTTCTTACATTCTTTATCTTTAGATTCTTCATGCGAATGATCAGACTTTTCATTCTCTACTCCACAGCCACCACAGTGAGCGAATGAAATGGAACAAAATAAAGAAAATAGTAAAATAATTTTTTTCATTTCATATCCTCTCTATAAAGTAATGATGAATCTTCCGAAGCCATAAAAGGCAGTTGTAAAGGTCGTTACAGACGGTACGTCAGCACCGCCATCTAAAAATCCTATACCTAGTCCAAGAGATATTTTCTTAGATAAATGATAGTTATAACTTGCTCTTGCATCAACCGCATAACCTTGCGGTGCCCATGACCCTTCTGCCTCTAAATCAAGAAAACTTTTTTCATCTATAGTAAAAATCGCACCTATATGAAGAAGCGGTACGAATCCTAAATCAGTAAACCTAGACGTTACTCCTCTAGAGTCTTGTTTTACTCCAGTATATGCATCTCTAATTTTCGCAGCTAAGCCAACTCTGAACTTTATTTTTCCCCAAGAATCAAAGTGATACATATAAGTAAGTCTATAAGAGTTAAATTTGTATTCAGTTTGAGTAGGAACACCAGCTAAAAACCTAATTCCATTGAATAGTAAATCCTCAGTAGGGATAAATGTATCTGAATTATACTGAAGTGGTGCAAATAATAATCTTATTTGATGTTTCTTCTTAAACATTGCGCTTAAATAAACTCTGTAAGATAGAGCTGTGGTTGTATCTAAGTCAATCCTAGACCCCGTACCAGAAGGAATAACAGTGTAGTTTGAAGTAACTGAAACTGTTCCAGCTTGTAAATCAAAGCTCCATATAATATCTGATTTTGTTGGATTTGTAGTAGGAGTAAGATCCATGGCAACATTATTTTTTTTGTTTTTTGCTGCGTCCTCGTTTTGGTATGATCCTAAAATAGGATAGACCTTAGTTTTGAAATTAAATGACTCAGTCGTTTCACCGACAAATTTAAATTGAACATCGTACTCTTTAGTTTGAGAAAAAAGAGAAAACGAAAGAATAAACAAAAAATATTTCATAGACTGTACTCCTTTGTAGAAGAACATTAGCACAGTCAAAGTTATTTCACAGAGATGTCTTAGACATGTCTAAGAGTGTTTAGAGACTAAAGTTCTGAAAGTATCTTTCAAGTCTTCTCTTTTTGAAGCAAAGTAAAAGATTGACTCTAAATACCCTGAAGGAATTCCTGTATCAAATCTTAACCCTTCAAATTTAGAAGCAAGAAATTGGTTGTTTTGAGCATACTCTCTGATTGCATCAGTTAGTTGGAATTCTCCGCCAGAACCTTTCTTCAAGTTGCTAATAATTGAAAAAATTTCTCCAGGTAAAATATATCTTCCAGGAGTTGCAAGATTACTAGGAGCGTCCTCTGGAAAAGGCTTTTCTACCATCTCACTAAATCTATAGACTCTTTCATTAATTGGTTCACCTTTTATGACACCATATTTAGAAGTAGACTCTAATGGTACTTCCATTATTGCTATCACTGGAGCTTGATACTCGTTAGATACTTCAATGAGTTGTTTCAATACAGGCGTATCAGAAATCATGAGCTCGTCTCCAAGCAATACAGCAAACATCTCTTCATTTGAGATAAATTCATTAGCTTGGTAAACAGCATGAGCAAGTCCTAGTTGCTCATACTGTATTACTTCGTGAATTTTTATTTTTTCAGGAATAACTCTTAATTTATCTATCAAATGGTGTTTCTTGTTAGCCTTCAAAAACTCTTCTAGCTTTTCATTTTTATAAAAGTAATTAATAATCGACTTTTTATTTTCAGCGTTGATAAAGATTAGTTCTTCTATACCCGAATTAATTGCTTCTTCTACTATATAAAAAAGAATAGGGGTATCGATTATAGGTATCATTTCTTTTGGAATAGATTTAGTAATAGGGAAGAATCTGGTGCCTTTGCCTGCTACAGGAAATACAGCTTTATTAATTTTCATACTTAAAATTATCAAATCAAAGAGATTAAGAGAAGTTTC
>JAHDHG010000161.1 GCA_020631435.1 Bacteriovoracaceae bacterium
AGACGAAATTTCTTTGACTGTAAAAGAAATAGGTATCATTAGAGATGTGGTTAATCCTTTATTAATAAACGCTCTAGATCATGGAATAGAGACGCCTGCAGAAAGAGAAAACTTAGGAAAAGATAGAAAAGGTAGAATATTTTTTCAACTAAAAAATACTCCTTCTGAAATAAACATAACTGTTAAGGATGATGGTTGTGGAATTAATTTAAAAGCAAGATTGCCTGAGAATACATTATTATCAGGAAGGAAGGTTGGATTAAGATTAGTCGAGTGGCAACTAATGGAATATAATGGTTTTATTGATATAAGGAATCAAATCGGAAGAGGTACTGAGATTTCAATAGTGCTTCCTCGAATTCATAAGTTTCAAGAAGTTGCTTGATGAAAATAACTTTACTTGGATGCGGAAACTTAATTCAAGCAATCTTTCTAGGTTGTTATCAATCTAAGGTCTTGGAAGATTTTGAAATTTATACCTATACACCTTCCAAAGAAAAAGCAAAAAAATTAGCATCTAAGATTGAAGCCAATTTTGTAAATTCTTTGGATAATATTCCAGAATCTGAAATTTTTATCTTTGGCTTTAAGCCACAAAACTACCAAAGTGCATTAAGTGATTATCAAAAAATTATACCTTCTGGTGCAGAAATCTGGTCTGTTTTGGCAGGAATTGATCTTAATAGACTTGAAAATGATTTTAAAGATAGAAAAATTTTAAGAATCATGCCCTCTATATGTGCTGAGATTAATCAAAGTATAAATCTATTTTTTTCTAATCATTTATTTTCTGAAGAGGCCTTTGAGAAAATTTTCTCCTCAGTAGGCATGAATTTTAAAACTGTAAGTGAACAATCTCTTGAAGAAATGACAGCGGTTACAGCTAGTGGCCCTGCATTGATTTATAGATTTCTAGAATCAATGAAGTTGAATTTAATAAAGCAAGGTGTAGGAGAGAGAGAGTCGGAAGAATTGATAAAATACTTGCTTAAAGGTTCTGCTGATCTTCTTGATTTTAAGAAAGATGATCTCTCTACTCTTAGATCCAAGGTAACCTCCAGAGGGGGAATGACCTTTGAAGCCTTGAAAAGCTATGAAAATAATCATTTAGATGAAATCACAGAGGGTGCATTGAGAGCTGCATTTTTAAGGTCTCAAGAAATGAAAAACGAATAATTTACCTCTATTATCAGAGTATTCTTCTTTATCTCTTAACAATACCGAATAACTTATTAGATGAGAGTATTATTCTTATTTATTAGTTTTTCTTGTTTTGGATATCATATTGCATGTGATTATTATTTCAAATCAAATGAAGAAAAATATTTTGAAGAGCCTAAGAAAGTAGAAATTGAAGATGAGGATTTATTTTTAAGAAAAAATAAACTCTCATTCTTATCCAGAGAAACCTTAAAAGAAATTTCAAGCAGTGAAGAAAGTAAATATATAGTCTACTTACTACAAAATACAAATTTAAAAAAAAATATTACAAGAGATTTTTTTGATTACTTGAATATGAAACAAGCTGTTTATTTATTGGAGTACTTTCACTATGGTAAAAAAGTAAGCCTCTGGAATAAATTGTTTCCTTCTCTTGATATTCATCCTCATAATTTTTTAAAAGTTTTAAAGTTAATGAATAGTAATGAAAAAGCTTGGAAAGGATTTAAGACCTTATTGGGAAGGAATTTTTCAGTAAAGAAGTTTGAAAAAACGATCAATTTTGTTTTAGCTTTAAATTATGACAAAGGGCCTTCCTTCAGTGTGAATGTCCTCCAAACTATCAATGATCAATCTCTTAGCAGGAAATTTTTAGAAGATGTAATTGCTTCTGAGTTAGAAAAATCAATTATCCTTAAATATAAATTCAACCAGTTGAAGTCATTTTTTAAGAGTTTATTTAATGGAAAATTTTATGAGAAAAAAACTCAACGAAATATTTTTACTGATTTTTCAGTAGAAAACTTGTTAAAAGTATACTCACTAAGATCAAATGATACTGATAGGGTTGTGGAACTTTTAGAAGAGCTTAGAAGCACTTTTTCAATCGCTTATATAGATCATTCTTTGAAATTCGTAACAAGCAATAGGATCGTGGAATCTTTAGAAGTGTTAAAAGAAGTTTCTAAGCTTGAAAGTGGATATTTTAGTAAGGAGATTTTAAGTTTAGTCAAACAAATTGAATGGCCTAAACTTAGATTGGAATACTTTCATAATAATAGAAGAAACACTTCTAAGGATTCTTCACTTGTTCTGTTTAGAATATTCGATAATATGCTGAAATTCTCTTTTGATCCTAAAAAGTCTGGAGTCGATATCGTCAATGAAGTGAAAAATATGTTCCTGAAATTTGAAGACAATCATGACAAAATTGGAATTACTCAGTTGTTTAGAGAGGTTGGCTCTAAATCAGATAAAACAAATGATAAATTTAGAGGAGCTCACTTCACATATTCATATTTTGAAAACTTTTCAAATACTTATAGAGGCTTAAAGAATGTGTTTAATTCCAAAAGAGTGATTGGGTTTGAAGTACCTATTCTATTGGTGAAAAATAGTAGGAAACAGCATGATTTTTTAATGAAGACAATTAAAGGAAATCAGATCATGTGGTTTAGGTTTTCTGATCAAAAGTATTTCCCAGAGCATGAAATTCAAATTTCAAGAAATAAAGTTAAGTTAGCTACAAGATCTTATCAGCTTCTTCAGCTTAGAAAAGCTGATTTCGTCTATAGAAATAATAAGAAATTTTTCATCAAAGAAATGAAAAATTATTCCAAAGATGTAGGCGGGGTAACTAATTTAGAAGGTGAATTATTTTTTGATTTTTTGTTGCACTATAAGTTTAAAAATTTAGTTGAAATTAATTGGGTCTTCAACCAATCTGCTTACAATGCTCCGTCAGCGATAAAAGATCAAAATGATCTTAAAGAAAAATATTTATCTCTATTGAAAAGAAACGAATTTAAGAGTGACGATAGAGATGAGATAGCTGAGTATTTTTCTTCTTATGAAAAAGGTATTGAGTTTTTTAGTCCTAGAATAGATACTTATTTAGACTAAGGAGTTCAAATGCGTTTTCTAATTTTTTTCACTTTATTTTTTTCTTGTACCAGTGCTGAAATTGCTCAAGTTGCTGGAAGTATCTTGCAATCTCAAGGCCCAGTTACAGAAACAGAAATGAAATTAGGATTAAAAGAGGCCTTATCAAATGGTTTAATTACTGCGGTCATGAATAACTCTAAGAAGGATGGATATTTTAAAAATTCTTTAATTAAAATTCCATTTCCTGAGAAAGCAAAAATGATTAAGACAACATTAGATAGTCTAGGAATGAAATCGTTAACGAATAAAGTTACTCTTTCTTTAAATAGAGCAGCAGAGCATGCAGCGATCAAAGCAAAACCAATTTTTAAATCTGCTATATCTCAGTTAACATTTTCAGATGTTTTAAATATAGTTCAATCGAATTCTCCAGCTGCAACAGACTTTCTAAAAAGAACAACCTCATCTCAGTTAATGAGAGCTTTTTCTCCAGAGATACAAAAAAGCCTCAATGCTGTTCATGCAACTAAATATTGGACTGATGTCATTGGTGAGTATAATAAGATCCCTATCGTTGAAAAGGTAAACCCGGATCTAAATCAATATGTGACTCAACTTGCAATCAATGGTTTGTTTAAAGAAATTGCCAAAAAAGAAATGGGGATTAGAAAGAATCCGGCTGAAAGGACAAGTCAGTTGTTAAAAAGAGTTTTTGGGCAGATGTAAATCTTAACCATGCCCGGAATTCATAAAAGTCTCTTCAAAATTAATTCTTTTTTCTTTTTGTTCTATTTGAAGAAAGTATTCTCTTGTGAAGTTCATCAACTCGTCTAAGTCTTGGTTTTCAAAAGCAAATGCTCTAAATTTACTTGCATTAGGAAAGCCAGCAGCGAACCAAACAATAAACTTTCTTAGCTGAATCATTCTAACTCTATCAGAATCAAAAGCCTCACATACTAAATCGTAAAGTTTTTCAATAATCTCCAAGTAATCAAACCCATTAAAAATCATCTCATCAGTATCAGATAAACTTTCAAGAAAAATAAATGGATTTCTTAAGGCACCCCTAGCAATCATGAGTCCGTCCATCTTCGTTACTGCCATTCTTCTTTTGGTTAGAATGGGGGAGTGAAGATCTCCATTGCCGATCAATGGAAGTTTTGAATTTTCCATTAAGCTTTCAAGGTAATCCCAATCTACACAACCTGTGTATTGCTGTGCTCTGGTCCTTCCATGAATGGCAACGAATTCAATTCCTTCTTCTGTGGCAACGTGAATAATTTCATCAGCATTAATGCCTTCAGCGTCCCAACCCATTCTAATTTTTATAGTAAGAGGGATGTCAATTGCTGATTTAATTTTTCTTAAATAAGGGCCTAGAGAAACTGGATCTTTTAAAAGGGCAGATCCGCCGCCTTTAGTAACGACCTTTCTAACTGGGCATCCCATATTGATATCAATAAATTTAGGATTGAAGTCCTGAGCAACCTTTGCAGCTTCGGCCATCATATCTGCATCTTCACCAAATAGTTGAATACCAACATTTTTTTCATCAGGGTGAATTCTTAACATTTTCATGGTTCTTTCATTTCCATGATGAATCGCATGAGCAGAAATCAATTCACTAACAGTTCCACCAGCGCCTAACTGCTCTAATAGTAATCTAAATGGGTAATTGCAGATACTTGCCATAGGAGCAAGTAATAATGGAGAGCTAAAATGAATATTCCCAAGCTTGATTGGATTTGCTTTGGCCTTGAGCTCTGAAATTTTAATATTTAAATTTTCTGAAAACACCG
>JAHDHG010000162.1 GCA_020631435.1 Bacteriovoracaceae bacterium
TTAAACTCATTGGCCTTCTCATGATTTGATTTATAAATTGCAATTACATGCGCACCAGAGTTTAAGAAAGCTTTAGAGATTTCTTTACCGATTCCTCTTGTTCCACCAGTAACGATACAAGTTTGATCTTGAAATTTAAAATTAATATTAGAATCTTGCATGTGTCACTCCTAATTCGTTTTTATTATATAAATAAGAATCAATTTCATTAGCTTGAATGACTCCGTAATTAGCTGCACCTAACCATCCAGACATAATAATTCCGACTGAGCCAGCATGAAATAATCCTTCAACTTGTTTATGAAGATTCATACTTACTTCTAAACCTTCAAATTTGGTCCCAAAAGAAGTTCCCTTGGGATGATGAGTATATTTTTTTACCGTTAGCGGTGTTGCAGCATCGATAAAATCAATTTTTTCTCTAATGTTTGGTAGTAAAGTCTCTAAGTGATCAATGGTTTCATCAATCATTTTTTTCTTTTCTAATTTATAATCCTCATCAGACATCTTTTCCCAGTCTTCAAACCTTGCATTGGTACTAGAAACTATTGCGGTTTTAGGAAATTCATCTTGAGGTCTGATTTCAGGATAATAAATTGAATATGTTCTCGAAGTAATATCCAAATCTAGAAGGCTTTCTGTATCAAATTTTTCTTTTGTGCTTGTAAAAACTAACTCGCCAATATGAGGGATAGATTGATCTTCCTTAAGTGCAATATAAACCTGACAACTACTGGTATTGAGACGTATGTTTTTAGTTTTTTCTAGGAATTCAGAATTAAAGTGTTCTTGATCACAAAGTTTCAAGACAGAAGTTTGAATATTAGCATTGGTTAAAACGGTATCAGAATAAACTGGTTCACCATTAGTGATGATTCCTGTGATTTTCTTATCTTCTATCAATATTTTTTCAACTTTAGAGTTCATTTTTATATCGACATTATTTTTTAAGAGCTCATCTCTCATCATTTTAATTAAACGATCAGTGCCACCCTCAAAAGTATAAACACCTTTACTCATAAAATTTGAAAAAACTATACCGTAAGTGATTGCAGGGTCATCTAGTGTGGAGCCGTTAGCATAACAAATTGGCTCCATAAGAAACCTTGTCACATCATTTCTTCCAGGGAAAAATTTTTCAAATAATTCTCTATTCGTCATCGATTGATCGTCATAGAAATTCATTTGAGCTAGGTAATTAAAAAACTCATCAACTTTGTCTTTGGAAATCTTAAAGTCTTCAACAAGCTTTTTTGAAAAGTCTTCTTTAGTAAAATCAGTCTGGAGATTATATTGTGGATTTATAAATCTAACGTCTTTAACTTGTATTATTGAATCAGCAATTTCTTTATTCCAATACTTCCTACAAGTTTTTTTCATTCCAATAGGAAAACCATGAAGAGAGACATCGAAGATATGTTTTTTATTTTTTCTAAAAAACCATGTAGCAAAGCCACCTAGTTTATTATGAGCTTCCAAGATTAAAACAGAATGACCGCTTTTTGCGAGTTTATTGGCTGCAGTCAGACCACCAAGGCCACTACCTATAACAATAACATCATATTTTTTATTTATTTTTTCAGATCGTTTATATAACATCTCTTTTCCAGTAAACTGTCTTTTTGAAGGGGTATCATAAAATGATTCCCCACTCTTAGCAAGCAATTAGGAGCTTTCATGAATTTAGATTCAGCAAAGACTAAGTTTTCAACCCATGTCAAAGATCTTCAAAATCAAATTACAGAACAATTAAAAATTTATGATCCCACTATTAAATTAACTGAGGATATCTGGTCTAGGAATGATTTTGCAGGTAATCCTGGAGGTGGAGGAATAACGAGATATTTTGAAGGAGATCTTTTTGAAAGTGCTGGAGTGAATACTTCAGAAATCTTCGGAAAAATTGATCCTAAATTTTCATCTAAATTAACCGGTGATGGAGATGAGCTATGGGCAACAGGCATTTCATTAATTATTCATCCTAGAAATCCTAGAGTACCCACAGTACATGCAAACTTCAGAATGATTCAACATGGATCAAAGCATTGGTTTGGAGGAGGAGCAGACTTAACACCATTCTATCCTTATAAGGAAGACTTTAAGCATTTTCATGGAGTGTGGAAAAAAGCATGTGCTAATTACAATTGTTACAAGGAAATGAAAAAAACTTGTGATGAATACTTTGTTAATAAGCATAGAGATAATGAAATGAGGGGAGTAGGCGGATTATTTTTTGATCATTTAAGTACAATTCTTGAAGATGACTTTAAACAAGTGACTTCCATGTCAAATTATTTTATTGAATCATATTTTCCAATAGTTGATATTAGAAAAAACGAAAAATATTCAAAAGAAGACGAGGAGTTCATGCTCTATAGAAGAAGTAGATATGTAGAGTTTAATCTTATACATGATAGAGGAACATTATTTGGCCTTAAAACTAATGGAAGGATCAAATCTATCTTTGTTTCTCTACCTAGGAGATGTTCTTTTCATTATGATTTTGTGCCTGAAAAAAACTCACCCTATGATGAGATGAATTCGTACTATAGACCTCAAGCTTGGTAAATAAAATAACTTGTCCATTTTTTACATTTTCTATCTTGTCCTGAGTACTTTGTTTCGGTAATCTTTTTGTAAGCAAACTTTTTGTTAATTTTTAACGATAACAATTTCGAAGGAGAAATGCATGAAATTACTTTCATTAATTTTTGTTGCTTTACTATCTCTTCAAGTATCAGCTCATGACTTAAGTAAAACTTTTAGTCTTGGTGCTAGTTACGGTCTTCCTTTTCCAGTTGGACAAACTGTATTAAGAGACTCTCTTGAAGATAAGTTTAGCTTAAACGGTAGATTGAGATACCACTTTAACCAAAGATATGGTGCTCAATTATCTTACTCTCATCAAGAGTTTGAAGGACAAGGAACTGATCTTTACGCTGGTAAGCAAAGAGCTATCACGTTAGATGGTTTAGTATCATTAGTTCCAAACACTGGTAAATGGCATAATTACTTAACGTTAGGTCTTGGTATGGCTAATCCAGTATTCCCTAGTTATGATGAGTGGAATCTTCACGGTAAAGCTGGACTTGGAATTGAGTATTTTATTACTCATTTCTTAAGTGCTGGTCTTAACCTTGATTATCATTACACCAAATTAGATGAAGATGTATCTGGTGGTGTAAAAGAACTTCACGTATTCAACCCACAAATTGGTCTTAATTATACTTTTGGTGCTGCTCCAGCTGTTGCTGCTGCTGTTCCAGCTATAGTTAATAAAATGGCTGATTCTGATGGCGACGGTGTAAAAGATGGATCTGATAAGTGTCCAAATACACCTGCTGGTGAAACTGTAAATGCTGATGGTTGTTCTGCTTCACAAGTTGATAGCGATAACGATGGTGTTTATGATTCACTTGATAAGTGTCCAGGAACTGAAGCTGGTGCAACAGTAAACTCTGCAGGTTGTAAAGCTGATGAGACTGTTGAAATCACTCTTAATGTAAACTTTGCTACAAACTCTGATGCTATTGAGTCTCAATATCATGATGAGCTTGGTAGAGTTGCTGATTTCTTAAAAACTTACCCAGATACTAGAGCTGAAATCGAAGGTCACACTGACTCAAGAGGTTCAAGAAGCTATAATATCTCTCTTTCTCAAAGAAGAGCAGATGCTGTTAAGGCTTATCTAGTAAATAACCACGGTGTTGATGGTTCAAGATTATCTGCTGCTGGTTATGGTCCAGATAGACCAATTGCTGACAACGCAACTTCAGCTGGAAGAAGAGAAAACAGAAGAGTTGTTGCAACTTTTAGATCTAAATAATTACTTTTAAAGAAATTTAGATATGGCCCACTTCTTTTAGAAGTGGGCTTTTTTTATTTAACTTTTTAATGTAAGAAAATCTTATTATTTTGCTCGGCTTTAAGCCCCATATATTTCAACTAGTTAGCCGTTCTTTCTTTTTGCGATGCGTTTTTCTCTATTAACCATTAACAAATCCTTTGCTATGGTCATTTTCCCAAATAAAGGATTTGAATATGAAAACACTACTTACTCTTGCATTACTTTTTTCTGCTCAGTTATTCTCTGAAGTTGAATCGATTAATTTTGAAGAGACCATAGAAGTTTGTAGTGAAGTCATTGAAAGTGAGTCAGGAGGGGCAGGAGATAAAGGATATACTGTAGAGTTCAATTTAGAAGATTATTTTACATGTGTCTCGGGTGCAATTTCAAAATCAAACCCTGAGATGCCAGTTCCTCAAATGCAGCAATTAGTATCTTCTTTGCTTGTTGATATCTTCTCAAGAGATAATGCTTACGCAACTATTAATCTACATGCAGGTCCAGTTGAGTACTCTGTTGATTCTGAATATTCAATTGATGCTAAAGGACAAATTAAGCTATTAAATAGTGATGCTTACTTCGGTCAAGGGGCTTCTGTTAAGATTTCTGTTCAAAGAGTTGTGTCTATTTTATTAGAGCTTTAGGTAGGTTCTTAATATAGAGTCTGCCAATTTGACCAAAAATATTCCCAGGTCATTTTTACATCATCTTTTTTTGTTTTCCAGGAATTTTGAATAAGAAGATATTCAACTTCTTGTTTAGCATTATGTTTAATGCCAGTAATAACCACTGCGTGATCACCTAGTTTTTTTCCTGGATTTTCAAATACTTTTGCTACAGATTGCTCTTTGAAAAAATCATATTCTTTTTCTTTAATATTAATTACTACTATCAAAGGTTCATCTTTGCTGAGTTTATTAAAAATATATTCTTTGATATATCCTTCATAGCCTGCGAGTTCAGCGGGCCTTATTGGAGTCCTCATAAAGCTA
>JAHDHG010000015.1 GCA_020631435.1 Bacteriovoracaceae bacterium
ATAGTACTTTGCATTTTTTTTGATCTCTTCTCTATCAGAATTCAAATAATCTAACTCTCCAGAATCAACTACCTGATTGAACAGTCCTTGCTGAATCTTTTCATTTGCAGCTAGAAATGATCGAAAACTTTCATATTTTTTTTCAATAATAGGTTTTTCAATTTCATAAATATTAAAGCCTTGATACTTCGCAGCTTTTGATAAATTCGTACTTTTTTGAATTTGAAGTAATTGACTCATTTCTTCAATTCCAGAATTAGCAAATAAAGAAATGTTTAATAGTAATAAAAAGATAGAAAGTAATTTCATAATTTCTCCATGACGTTTTTTAAAACTCTGTACCAAATCCTTAACATAAATGTCCAAAAAAACATGAAGAATTTACATGGATTCACTTAAAGTCTTTGTGTGAACATCTTTATTCGTAGAAATTTCAATCACGCCTTGCCAAGCAATAACTACATTGCTAATCAAAGTTAATTTTAACAAGGAAAATCATGAAAATTTTAATTACTTTCTTTACCTTTATTGCATATAGTCAGACGCAATACCCTGTTTATGAATGTCAATCTGAGAGTGTAGAAGAACATAGAATTACTATAATTAAAAATCTTTTATCAGATTCAAAAAAACCATTTTATACGGCAAACTTTTTTGACAATGACACAGAACTAGAGCTTGATTGTGAAACTAATAAAAACAAGGTTGTATTTAGCTGCTTTGGAAGTGACTTAAACAGAGAAGTCTTAGTTGATTTTAAATATATTAATAGAAGCTATATTTTAGGTGGAACATTAATCGAAAAGTGGAATAATTCTACAAATGATTATGCAGATACTTACAGCTGTAAAACTTTAGATTAATCAATTTTCACATTCATTGATTTCCAAAAACTCATCCATTCATTGGCATCTTCAGCTTCTGATTTAAGTAAATACAAGAAAAGATCATCACCAAGCTTCTGAATTTCTGGAAAGACTCTATCCATATCCGATTGATCAAATCCTTTGAATGATTTAATAAATCCAGTAACTCTTGAAAGACTCCAATCTAAGATCGAAAGATCTAGGCCATTAGATCCTTTCATGGTCTTTAACATTCCATCACGAAACATTTCATAGGCAAATACTTGATCAACGATTCCATAATCATGCATCGATTTTAGAACATGAGAGAGGCCAATTATATTATCTAAAGATTCAGAACTATTAGAAGCCATCATAAAGTTTAAGAGATTATAAAAATTTAAGCTACTTATCGTTTCATCTGAGATTTCTGTTTTTAATAAATTTTTAAAATTAGAATGAATAACTTCCAAATCTTCTGATTCTTTAATTTCTGACGATTTCTTCTTTAAACTTTGCGTAAGGATGATGTCTAAAGTATCTATGTCTTCAATTTCTTTTACTTTAGTGTAACTATTTTCAGCATAAAACATTAGCTGATGCAATTTCTTTTTGTTGAAATCATCTAGTTTAGAGTACTGAGCTAAGTATTTTTTGTATAGCGATGGATCTTTGTGGAAGACCAAAGAATCAAAGAAAATTCTACCTTCATAAATATGACTAATCTCTGTGTTTTTAAAACGCTGCATATCCAAAGCTATTTCGTATTTGAATTTATATAGATATTTAAGATCAGAGCGATCACTAAACTCTCTTACAAAGTGTCTATCATTAAAAAATCTAAGTTGCTCTAATTTCTTTAAGAAGTCATCCTCTAAACCATTTGCAAGACTCGTATTGATCTTATCTAAACTATCATTTTTCATTAATGATATTATATAAGCTGATTCTTTTAACAAGAAATCAATGTCATTGTAATAATCAGGAAATGTTCTTTTCAGTTTTTTTACTAAAAAAGAAAAATTCTCTTTTGCAAAACTTGAATCTAAAACCTCATCCAGGATTTTAATATTTGAAGCGAACTGATTAGTCCATTTGAGCTCTTCATTAAAAATAAGCTTTGTAAGATTAAGATCTTCCATTAATTTAACGTTAGGCTTTAATGAACTAATATATTGAACTATATCTTTTCCAAACAGAAAATTGTCAACTTTATATCCAAGATATACTAATCTGAATTTTATTTTCTCCTTATCTCCATTAGCAAACAAATACTTAATAATCTCTTCTTGATATTTGTGATGTTTTTTTATCGCTTCAGAAGAACTCAAGATAGATTCTGAAGCTTCAAATTTCGTAAAAAGTTTAATAATCATGTCTTCCCAATAAGGATTAATTTTCTCTATCTCACTCAATGCCAAATTAAATTCATCTTTTGTACTTTGAGAAACGTTAACCCTATTAAGAAATTGAATAATTGAATTTGACTTCGTGAAATATGCTATACATTCATCAATAGCAGTTTGGGAATTTGATAAAGATGGAAATGAGATTACATATATTGCAATCAAAATAGATCTAATCATAAGTAATATTCGGCATTTTCTATAGATAGCTTAGTATTAAGTAAATATATGCCTGATAATTTATTTCTGTAAGTATTTAAGAATGAAGGATGAATTTATTTCTTGATTTCTGTCTGTAACTTTAAATCTATTTTGATAAAACTTACTCCATCCCGCTGAATTATCATAAAATAAAAAATGATCTAGATACATGTGATCATGAGATAAAATAATGCTGTCCACAATTTTTGAATTTTCCTCGTTGATATTATTAGGTAAAATGAACTGAATTAGAAGATCTTTAGTTACACTCTTATTTAAAAGTTTTTCCTTTTCATTAAGTGTTAATTGAAAATTAGAATTCGCATAAATATATCTATATAAATTAATATAATTATTATCTAATTTATTTTTCTCCAAGACTTCTTTATCAGACTGAGAAAATCTTTCTGCATATTCTTTATAAATTAGTTCATTTTTAGAAAATTTATTTTCAGAATATATTTTTGATATTTCTATAGCAGCTTCTTTATTTTCTTTAAGTAGAAATTTTTGTTTTAAATCAATCAACCTTTTTTTCTTTAAACATTTTTCATCTTGATCTAAATTAACATCTATATCAAACTGATAGTTTTGCTTCTTAAAAATATTTGACTTAACACACTTAAGATCTGTTAAGCATGTTTTCTTTATTTTTTCTGCAAGTTTGAAAATCTTATAATAGTTTAATAAGCCACTCCCATGATTTGATTTCTCTGGTAACCCAACAATTGGTAAAGCAGTCTTAATCAATATCTCCTTAGCTTCTTCTAAACTAAGCTTATAGCCTGTAATAGCTGAAAACATTACTAAACTAGCAGTGATTTGAGGTGTTGCAGCACTTGTTGCTCCAAAAACTTGTGGCCCTGAACTATTATGACTTACGATAGAGTACCCAGACGGAGCACTAATTGTTATTTCTTCGCCTGAAGAGTATCTATAGCTAGGTAATCCATCAGGCTCTATACTTGAAACTAAAATAGCATAATCTTTTCCTAAGATTTTCTTTCTATCATTTATTTCCATATCTAAATTTCCAGCAGAGATAATAAAGACAACACCTTTTTTATCATGCATTTCTTTCATTTTCTCAACTAATAAATCCAGATCTTCACCAGAGATAAAAAACTTGTCAGTATAAAAAGACATCGAAATATTAATATAATTTGGACAAAAATATTCTAAACAAAACTCATCAACAGACTTCCCTGACTTAAAAAACTTGATGATATCTATGAAAGATCTATGATCAATTTCAGAATTAGCTTTAATATATGCTGAGTCTTTAGGCCCACTAATAATATTACTAACCATAGAGCCATGACCATTAGAAGAAGTATCCCAAATATCAAAAGATTTATTAATCAGCTTAGAAATATCAATTTGATTTTTTACTAAATCAACACCTGTAAGCTCTTGATTCCAATATGATGTTAAATTATTAAAGTTAGGTGAATAAGAAAAACTAGGCCCTACTTTGAATAGCTCGCAATCATTGGCATGAAGAGTTATGGCAAATAAAAAATAAATTAAAATGGCCTTCACTCAGTGCTTATATAACAAGTTTGAGCGCGACGCATTAACAAATAAAAAAAAGGAATAATTTACACGGATTTCCTTATTATAAAGCCTTAAATTATAGCTTAGAGCTGTTCGCAAGCTCAATCACCGAATAGGCCACAGCTTTAGATATTTCACTCATATAACCAAAATCCATTCTATCATCTACGACATCACAAGATCTATGATAACAACGATCAGAATCACCACCAAAAAAATTCTCAGAAACCACAACAGCTGGCAACCCTAATCTCCAAAAACTTGAATGATCGCTTCGGCTTGTACAAGCTTCATTGATTTTTAAATCTAAATTATGCTTCTTAATATTTTCAGCAAAGACATCAGTTATGAAATTAGAATCTTCCCTATCACAATCAATAACATGAAACTTTCTATCACCTCTTCTATTTGTTGCCATCATTTCTAAATTAATATTTGCAATAAATCGATCTTGATACTTATTTTTCATCTCTTTAGCAAAGGATTTAGAACCGGCCATCCCAGACTCTTCATTATCAAAACCAACAAAGTAAACAGTATGATTAAGTTCAATATCTCTTAGAGCTTTTGCAATTAAAAGAGTAGCAATTGTTCCACTGCCATTATCATTTGCTCCAGCATTACAAACACTATCAATATGAGAACTAATCACAATAATCTTAGGCTTTGGTGCAATACCTTTCTTGACTGCTATAAGATTTAAATATTGATCTCTCGATCCAACAGATTGACCTTTTGCTTTAAAACCAAGTCCTTCATACTCTCTAACAAGGTAATCCACTGCCGGCTTCATTTGTTTTAAATTGCATCTTGAATTTAACTTTACTCCAGGTTCACTTTCCATTGCTCCAGAGAAAATTTTAAGTTTTTCTTTAAATTCTTCTTTATCGATTTCAATATTGGGTTTAAAAAATGATTGATCAAACAAAGGAAGATTTACTTTTTTGTTGGTATATCTTTTTACAGATTTAAACGCTTTAAAGTCCATTCTCCAATTGTGCTCATGTTCATGACGATGTTCATGAGAATACAAAGAAAAGCTTAAAAAGATAAAAAGTACATTAATTTTCTTCATTTTTTGCTCCATTAAAAACCTAATTAATTTTCAAGAAAAATAATAAAGAAGTAAACCTAGTACATACTTTGTAAGTAATTAAGAGTCTATTCTAAATCCCTTTGAAATATACTTCGATGAGAACACTACTTGCGATGGCTAGCACTAGCATAAAAACTAATCCAGCGACTCCCAAAGGCCAAGATGGTCTATGAAGACCATCTAAATCTAGTTTTATCTCTTCATTTGTCAGACCTTTCTTTTGTAAGGCCCAATATTTAGCATTGATATTTTGTAGAAGAAATGCTCTCGCATGAATTGCAAGTGCTAGATTCACACCTAAATATCCAGCTCTTCCTAGTTCGAAATTATAAAGTTCTTCTAAAAAAGTAGAACCAATTATGAATGAAAGGTAGACAAAAAATACAGAATAGAATTTTCTATATGCTAACCATCCAGGAAAAATTAAAATTGCTCCCCAATTTAAACTAGACACAAAGAGAGATTTTTTTTCGACACATTTATCATAAAATTTAGAATAAACATCAATATTTTCAGATATTGCTGACTCTACTAAATCTTTAGGAACCCAACTCTCAACGTCTCTCGAATCATACTTTTCTTTTGGTGCCAATTTGTCTCCAAGGTTAAAAGTTTTAATTATTTATCAACTATAATAACAAATCTTGAAAAACTATTCATAATTCCATAAATAATATTGTAATATCTTGAAATCCAAGGAATACAATGAACAAATCAAAAAAAGGTTTTTTTAGTAAATTTTTAAAATCAGTTGAGACTCTAGGAAATATACTTCCTCACCCAGTAACTTTATTTGCAATTTTTTGTGTCTTAATTTTAGTTGTGAGTCAGTTTTGTGAATGGATTGATTTATCAGTTATTGATCCTAGGCCTGAAGGTGCTAAAGGGCGATCTGCTGATGGAATTATTAGTGCAATTGGTTTGTTAAATGCAGAGGGAATTAGAAAAATCTTTTTAAATCTAGTGAAAAATTTCACAAACTTCGCTCCCCTAGGAACGGTACTTGTTGCCATGTTAGCTGTTGGAGTTGCTGAATACTCAGGTTTATTAACTGCTTTTATTAGAAGTATTGTTCTTAGAGCTCCTGATAAATTGATTACATTCGCAGTAGTTTTTGCTGGGATTTTATCTAATACCGCAAGTGAGCTTGGATATGTAGTCTTGGTGCCACTAGGAGGATATATCTTTTTAGCTAAAAACAGGCATCCTATTGCTGGAATGGCCGCAGCTTTTGCAGGTGTCTCTGGTGGGTATTCTGCAAATCTATTTATAGGAACTTTAGATCCTTTATTGGCGGGTATAACTGAAGAAGCTGCCAGGTTAATTGCCCCAGATTACTCTGTACATGCTGCAGTTAATTGGTATTTCATGATGGTCTCTTCTATCGTTGTAGCAGTAGTTGGAACCTTAGTGACTGAAAAAATTGTTGAACCTAATCTTGGAAAATATGACGATTCAAGAGGAGATGATGACATTGATGCCAGTGAAGCAATTAAACCTTTAAGTGATGTTGAGAAAAAAGGATTAAAATGGGCATTAGTCACAACTTTCGCTCTTGGAATTATCGCTGCTATTACTATTATCCCTGAATGGGGAATCTTAAGAGACCCTGTCACTAAATCGGCACTAAAATCTCCATTCTTAAAAGGTATTATTACTTGGATATTTATTTTCTTTTTTATTCCATCTATTGTTTTTGGAAAAGTTGTAGGAACTATTAAATCAGATAGAGATGTTATTAATGGGATGACTCATGCAATGGAGAGATTAGGAATGTATATGGTTCTTGTTTTCTTTGCCGCTCAGTTTATTGCATTTTTTAAATGGACAAATTTAGGAGCTATTTCTGCAGTCTCTGGAGCAAGCTTCATGCAATCGATGGGGTTAACTGGTCCTTTAATATTTATTCCATTTATTTTAATGTGCTGTTTTGTAAACTTAATGCTTGGATCTGCTTCCGCTCAATGGGCCGTTACTGCTCCAATCTTTGTTCCTATGCTCATGCTTATTGGCTACTCACCTGAAGTTATACAAGCTGCCTATAGAATTGGCGACTCCTCTACTAATATTATCACTCCCATGATGAGTTATTTTGGACTTATCTATTCTTTTGCAGAAAAATTTGATCGAAAAATTGGGATAGGAACATTAGTTAGTACTATGCTTCCTTACTCTATCTTCTTTGTTGTTTTTTGGAGCGCTTTATTTTACTTCTGGGTTTTTGTTTTAGGTTTACCAGTTGGACCAGGATCACCAACTTTCTATGTACCTTAAACCGGTGATTTTCTAACTGATTTATGAGAGACGGTATCAACTCTAGAATGAGATTTAAGATAGTTTAAAAACTTTTTCATATCTTTAGTACCAGACTTAATTTCAAGATGAAAGTTAGATCTATCATCCTCCCCTGCACTATGAAAAATTTCTGAATCAATAAGATCAAGAGACATATCTTCAATTTGCCTCTTGATTGATTTAATCATTTTCTTATGCCCCTTCACTTCTAAATGAAACATTTCTTCTCTTCCAATAAGTTTAAGAATGGGCTCAATTAAATTCAAGATTGCTAGAATTGTAATTGTAAAAAATAGAGCTGAAAAAATATAACCCGATCCCACTGCAACACCTATGGCAGCAACAACCCAGATTGTGGCAGCAGTTGTTAGTCCAACAACAGTTCCTCTAGATTGGATGATCGCTCCAGCACCAAGAAAACCTATCCCACTTACAATCTGAGCAGTTAATCTATTCGGATCAATATTGGTACCCACTCGATACATATCTATATTTAAAAAACTAATTGATGTATAAATTGTTGCACCGACACAAATCATAATTTGAGTTTTTATACCAGCAGATTTAAATTTCTTTTCTCTATCAAGGCCAATAATTAATCCTAATAAAATGGCAGATAGAACTTTCGCTCCCAGACCAATATAGAAATTTACTGGCCCAATAAACTCAAGTATGATGTTTTTTTCGTATAAAAGCATACTAAATTATTTCATTGGCCTTAATCCTTGTAAAGCTTGATAAAACTTAGGGACTATTTTCCCCCTACGAATGACCAATATAACAGTTTAAAATATCTATGATTGAGGTTTTTATGAAAAATACATTTTTAATTTTTACTTTTCTTGTTTCATTTCTTGGCTTTACTCAAGATTTTAATGAAGACATATTAAAAGAAATTGAAAATGTTTCAAAAGTTTCTAAAGTAAAGTCAAGATCTTGTAACTCAAATGGAATTCAAATCAAGATAAATGAAAATGCTGTTGAAAGCACAAGAGAGATAGATATTATTACAAGCTCACCTCATTTTTCTAAAACTAGAAAATACTATGTTTATGATGAATCAGCTGAATATATCTTAGCTGATAACTTAAACCTGACTGACCTTGAACACGCTAAAAGAGATTTTACTCCAGAGTTAATTATATTAAAAAAAGGTAAACAAGCACTTATCTTAGAAGGGCTAGGTTCTAAATTCTTAAAAAAAGATAACTACTCAAACTGTGAAACTGGTAGCAAGAGTATTAATAATTTAAGATGTAACTTTAGAGTAAAAAAAGGAAGATTAGAGAACTATAAAAATCTTCAATCTTTCAATGATTACTTTTCATTTACTCAAAATTTAAAAACTCGAAAGGCTCCTCCTATAGTGAGAGATTTAGCAAGCCTTATGCCCAATCAAGATTTAGAGTTAAAATTTACTTCTGTTCATAAACATTTTCATTCAGGTAGAGTTAAGGTAGGCATGACTGGAGATCAAAGAACTGGAGTTCTTATTAATTCTGAAGATGTTGTAAGCCTTACATTTTCACATCCAAAATCTAGCTTAGTACTTCAAAATTGTAATTTATCTTTATAATCTAAACATTTGCGAATGAATCAATTCTATGGATGAACTATATTCCATTTTAGCTCAATTGGTTGATTTTCTATAGAGCTAATTTCTTAGACGAGACTGAGAGATTCAAGATGAAGCCTCTCAATCTTTCTTTTAAAGGCCCTAGTATGCACTCTAGGGCCTTTTTTGAATAAATTACATACCCTGAACTATTAACGTCAAAGACTTTGACACTTTGCAAAACTCTGCTATAACCCATCTCAATGAAAATGTTTTTAATGTTCTTTTTTGGACTTCTATCGATTCTTTCTATAAACCTTGAGGCAAGCGATAATTGTTCGGCGATCAGATCTTATATTTATGACAGAGATCACAATACTCTCATTCTCACTCTTCAAAATGAAATTAAAACAATTGAAGGATATTCTGTTAAGACTATGTCTGTCTTAAAATCTGGTTTAAAAATGAAGGCAAAAATTAGTTTTCAAGATTTAGATTCAGAAATTTGTCCTCAAGGATTAAGTATTAAAAGAACTAATTCAATTAATGAATTTGCTAGAAAGAAATATCAAATCAAGAAATTACTTTCTCATCCTATTGCTAAAAATTTTGAAATAAAAAGGAATCACAGAATTTAAACTTACCCAAGTATTACTTGGGTAAGAATAATTTAAATTAAAAGCGCCATACAGCAGATAAGTTTCCGCCATATAAATTTCCTCTCATAGATTCTTGAAGAGTGTAACTCGTAAAATCCTCTTCAAGACCATTAATTGAGATCCTAGAATATTTAATCTCAGGCCTAATACCAAACTTATGAGTAAAGAAATATTCATAAGAAAGAGCAAATCCCCAAACAAATCCAGTCAGATCACCTGAAAACGCACTTGCACTTGTAGCAGAACTCACAGTATTAACGTTTGAAATAGATTGTCTATAGCTACCAATTAGGAAATCTAATCCTAGTCCTGGTGTAGGTAAATATCCAATCCTTAAATCAAACATAGAAATTAAATCTGTGTCGAATTTCAGCGGAGTAGAAGAAGAACCTCTTAATGTTGCATTATCACCTGAGCCTATTCTAAAGTTAAGACCAAATCTAAAGTACTTAGAAAAATTTCTTTCGTATCCAAATCTAAATCCAATTGATTCTACAGATCCATCTCCACTACTTGAGCCAAACTCCATAGTCTCATTATCACCTGTAAAACGTGATATACTTAAAAAATCCAAACCAAAAGTAATCCTATTCAATCTTTCAGCATACTTTTCCTCTGTCGTTTTTGGAGCAACTGGAGGATCATCCATTAAAGATGTATCAATTTCAGATTTCTCTGCAATCAACTCTAATTTCTCTCCTACAAAAACTTCACCAGATTTAATATGTATTAAGAGTTTTTCAGTACTACTCTTTTCAGCATTAGCCTGAATCTCTTTTCCGGAAGATGTTTTAAAAGTATAAAGTTTATCCTTATAAAGTCTTAAGTCTTCTTTGGTAATTAATGCTTTACTACCATCAACTTTTAAAACAGTTTGAGCGATAGATAAGCTTGATAATAAAGAACAAAGTAAAAATAATTTCATTACGGACCTTATAATGAGCATTTATATGCTATTCCTTGAATCGTAGAAGTAGATGTTGATCCACCATACTGTCCTCCTGATCCACCCATTTGATGACCTTTAGAAAGGACATGTGTTGCACCTTTTGCAGCAGCTTTATTTCTAAGATCATTCATTGCATATTCCATTAGTTTTTCATCGGCAATATAAGCACCACCAAAAACTCCACCACCTTTTCCAAAGACAGGGCCCAAGTTCTTACAATCGCCTTCTGGTTTATCCATCACATACTCAACATTAGCTCCACCACCACTTAATTCAGCAGTAGAACAAGAAACAAAAAATAATAATCCAAGCATTGTTAAAATTTTCATTTAATCTCCTTTTTGAAATTTATAAATATAATTATTAATAAAAAAACATCTTATGAAATGAATATTAAAATTCTGTTTCAAAAATTAGAAGCGCTCTAAAATAGTCGCTACACCTTGACCATATCCAATACACATTGTACTTAGACCTTTTTTTGCATTTCTTTTTTTCATTTCATGCAAAAGAGTTGTCGTGATTCTTGCACCACTACAACCTAAAGGGTGTCCTAATGCAATAGCTCCACCATTCACATTTACTATTTCTTTATATCTATCAAAAATATTCATTCCTTTAAGTACAGCTAAAGATTGTGCAGCAAATGCTTCATTTAACTCTATTAGTTCTAAATCATCCATCTTCATATTTGCAGATTTAAGCGCTTTTTCTGTAGCTGGAACAGGTCCAAAACCCATAATAGATGGATCACAACCAGCAGCCGACATTGAGACAATTCTGGCCATAGGCTCAAGACCTAATTCATTTGCTTTTTTCTCACTCATCACCCATACAGCGCTTGCACCGTCGGAGATTGCAGAAGCATTCCCAGCAGTCACTGTTCCATTTGCTGGATTAAAAACAGGTCTTAATCTTGAAAGTGCTTCCATATTTGTCTCAGGCCTAACGACCTCATCGTAATCAAGTAAAAATCTCACTCCATCTTTATCATGACCTTCGATAGGAATAATTTCTTCTTTAAATTTTCCATCAGTAGTTGCTTTGTGAGCATTAGCATGTGAAAGAACTGAAAACTCATCTTGATCTTCCCTACTTACCTTGTGAATCATACCAAGATATTCAGCAGTGATTCCCATTGAATTGGCACCCTTAGCAACTCTAAGGCCTGTTTCAGGATTAATATCAAGTCCATGTGTCATAGGGACATGTCCCATATGCTCCACTCCACCGCATAGATAAATCTCTCCTAGCCCTGCTTGAATATGAGCAGCAGCAGTGTGAATTGCAGTCATAGAACTTCCACATAATCTATTCACTGTTTGAGCTGGTACATGAACCGGAATATCTGTTAGAAGTTGAGCATTCCTTGCAATATTATATGCTTGCTCTAAAGTTTGCTGAACGCAACCCATGATTATATCGTCAATCGCACCAGCATCAATTGATGGATTTCTGGCTAGTAAACTCTCCATTAATGTTGCAACTAACTTCTCTGCTCTAATATTTCTAAATGCTCCACCTTTTGATCTGGCCATCGGTGTTCTAATTGCATCAACAATTACTGCGTTATTCATATATACCTCTTAATTATAAAATTTCTTATTATTATTTTTCATTTCTACTAAACTTTCAGGCGCCTTGTAAGCTTCACCTAAATCTTCAAATTCTTTAGCAGCATCCAGAATTTTATCTAGACCAACGTCATCCATGAATTTACAAATTCCTGCTCTAAATGGAGGAAAACCAAGTCCTAATAAAAGTCCCATGTCTACTTCAATATGTGACTCAACAATGTTTTCATCTAAACATCTCACGCTCTCAAACATCATAGGAAACATCATTCGATGAATAATATCTGTATCACTAACCTCTTTTTTATTTTTCGCACATTTAGAAATAAAAGGTTCTATATCTTCTTGATAAGACTTCTTAATTCTTCCTCTTTTATCTGGAGCATAAGTATAAAACCCCTTTCCATTTTTTTGTCCAAATCTTTCAGACTTAAAAAGCTCATTAATAATATTATTAGAATCAAATTTCATTCGCTCACCATAAGCATTACCAATTGTATGAGTACAATGATCTGCAGTATCGATTCCAACAACATCAAGAAGATATGCTGGCCCCATTGGCCATCCCCATTTCTCCATAACTTTATCTATTCTTCTAAAATCAACACCATCTTCAATAAGTTTCACAAAACCTAAGAAGTATGGAAATAAAACTCTATTGACTAAGAAACCAGAACAATCATTTACAACAATAGGAGTCTTCTTCATTTGAAGACAATACTTAACTGCTTTTGCAATTGTATCTTCAGAAGTTTTCTCTCCTCTTACTACTTCTACAAGAGGCATTTTATGAACCGGATTAAAAAAATGAAGACCACAAAACTTAGTAGGATCTTTTAGAGCAACTGCCATGTCATTAATTGGAATAGTCGAAGTGTTTGATGCAATGATAGCACCATCTACTTGTCCTTCAACTTCTGCTAAAACTTTCTTTTTTACCTCTAGGTTTTCAACAACTGCTTCAGTGATAAACTCTGCACCTTTAAAATCTCCGTAAGAAAGAGTCGGCATAATTGAACCCATAATCATATTCATTTTCATGGAGTCAATTCGTCCTTTTTTATGAAGTTTTGATAAAAGCTTAGATGCTTCTGTCATTCCTGCATATAGGCCCGCTTGATTAATATCTTTCATTAATATAGGAACTCCAGAACTAGCACTTTGATAGGCGATTCCCCCACCCATAATTCCAGCTCCAAGAACAGCAGTCATTTTTAAATTATCTTGTCCTTTTGATATTTTCTTAGATTTTTTCTTTAAAAATTGATCTCCAAGAAAAACTCTCACCAAAGACGCTGCTGCTGTAGTTTTCGCACTCTCAGCAAAATAAAAACCTTCTTTTTTAATTGCTTCATCTCTAGAAAGATAAGCACCTTCAGCTATCGCTTTTACACCATTTACGGGAGCAGGATAATGAGGCCCAGCTTGCCCAGCGATAAATGCCTCTCCGCCTTTAAAGCTCATCCCGGCTTCAGTTTTATTTAATTTAAGTGGTGATGTTTTTTTCTTTCTAGCTTCTTGCCAGTTAAGCTCTTCATTGATCATGCTCTTTAGCATTTTTCTAGCTGCTTGATTTAAGTCTGTATCTGGATTAACAACTGCATCCACAGCTCCTACTTTAAAAGCATCTTTCATTTTCCATTGTCTTCCAGTGGCGACCCATTCCATCGCCGTGTCTGGTCCACACACTCTAGCAAGTCTAACTGTTCCTCCCCAACCAGGAATAAGTCCTAATTTTGATTCAGGAACACCTATCTTGGCAGTTGGTGATGCAATCCTCATATCAGCGAGCATACAAACTTCTAAGCCTCCACCAAGAGCAAATCCATTAACAGCTGCAAGAGTAGGAAAAGGAAAATCTTCTATCTTGTTATATTCAGAGTTTATACTCCATAGCCAATCTTGAAGTTCATCTTTTGATTTTTGAAAGTGTCCAATAAACTCAGTAATATCAGCACCAAAAATAAAGTGCTCCTTACCGCTTGTTATTAATAAACCTTTCACATTATCTAAACTTTGAATGGTAGAAATTGCTTTTTTAAGATCTTCGATAGCAGTAGTGTTCATCACGTTTGCTCCACTTTCTTTAGTATCTATTTTTAACTCACAAATACCCTCAGAATCAAGATTCACACTCCAAATTGGTCCGTCGTAATTCATATAATCTCCCTAAATTAACTATGTCATTCTAACTTTTTTAGAAAGTATCGAGAAGCGAAGAGCTTAACAAAAAGCGAATCCTGAGTATTATTGCCAACTATTTATGCCAACATCCCTTAGAATACCTTTCTTAAATAAGAAACTTTTGATTTAAAACGCAGAACCATAAAATAATAAGGATGGGTAAATATTTATTCTTTTCTATTATCTTTCTATTTATCAATTCTTGCTCACTCAAGAATAAACAAGATGATATTGATTTAAACAGTGAAAAGTTTTCAGTAAAACCTGATCAACCTTTGGAATCTTTACTAATATCACAAGTCATTAACGGCGATAATAAAGATCTTGATTTAATTATTCCTCATAATAAGACCTATATTCTTGATAAAAATATTGAAATTGGTCATTTAACAATTAATGGCTCTTTAATTTGTGCACCTAATTTTGCTAGTAGAGATCTAAAACTTAAAGTTAAGTCAATCTCGATTAATGGTAGCCTTATATGTGGAACTCGATTAAATCCATATTTAGGAAATTTTCATATTTCTTTAAAGGATAGTGAGCTCGATCCTCAATCTAATCCTCTCTATAGAGGGATTTTGGTTCACCATGGTGGGAGATTATTGCTTCATGGAAATAAAAATAAAGGCAACTGGACTAGACTAGATTCCCATTTAAATCCTGGTGAAAAGTTAATTAAAGTTTCACAAAATCAAGTAACTTTCGATTCTGGTGATAAGATTGCAGTAGGCTCTACCAGTTTTAATTATGAAGAAAGTGAAATTTTTGAAATCGAAAGCTTAGAAGAAAGCTCTATAAAACTCTCAAAAGAAGCTCAATACTTTCATTGGGGTGAAATTCAGAACTTTAATTCTCCATCAAAGGGAAATATTATTTTTGATGAAAGGGCCGAAGTCATAAATCTATCAAGGAATATAAAAATAACAACTGATAGAACGATCGGTGATATTTCTTTAGCGAATGAATTTCCTTCTATCGGTGGGCATGTCATGATTCACCACCATGGTTTTGCTCAAATAAGTGGTGTAGAATTTGAAGGACTTGGACAAGAAGGAATTCTTGGCAGATATCCAATTCACTGGCACTTAGCAGGAAACTCTGGTGGGCAATATATTAAACACTCCTCTATTCATCATTCAAACCAAAGATGTATTGTCATACATCAAACCAATCAACTCCAGGTTCGAAGCAATAGTTGTTATGCCAACAAAGGTCATGGGATTTTCTTAGAAGATGGTAATGAAATAGAAAATAAAATTACTCATAACATTGTGATGAAAACCCTCGCTCCTGCTCCTGAAAAAAGTTTACTAGTATCTGAAAATATCAATAAATCTGAAAATCAAGGAAGATATCCATCAGTTGCATCTTTTTGGATTTCGAACCCAGATAATTTCATACAAAATAATATTTCTTCTGGATCTGTCGGAACTGGATTTTGGATGTCCTTTAAAAAAGATATGAAAGATTCAGATGGCCAAATTATTGCAGAGCCATTAATAACGAATACAGATTCCTTTGATAATAATATTGCCCACTCATCCTTGGTAGGAATAACATGGGACGGCAGACCGGGCTGGGAAAATGCTAATAATCCTCTGAATCCTAGCGATAAACTTTTACTTCAAGCACATTATGCTCCTGAAAAAACTCCTACATTTAATAATTTAACTGCGTATAAAAATATTCTTACAGGTATTTACTTTAGAGGAACAACTGCGAAGTTTTCAAACGCAGTATTTGCAGATAATGGGTGGAACTTCTGGGTTGCATACAACCAGATACTAGAAGACTCAATCGTTATTGGCAGAACAAATAATCATCAAGAAAGTGACCAAAAATTCTTTTATAATCATCCATTAAATAGATATGAAAGATTTCGTAAAACAGGTGTTGTGCTTTATGATGGACCTTTTGAAGTTCATAAAACTGATTTTTTAAATTTCTCGACCGAAAAAGAAAATTTTGAATTAGATAATGGGCAAATTGTAAATTCAACCGTTGTACCATTTACAGCTACTGGCGGATCAAACAAATATGTGAATATTACAAGTCAGTTAAGCTTTAACCCACAACCAAAATATAAAATGCATATTGAAAGCATTGATGAAAAAATTAAAACAGCGAGTTTTCTAAATCATTCAACCATTAGAGATTTAGATGGGTCCTTGAATGGAACTTCAAGTCCTAGTTTAATCGTCGCGAAGAACTCCTTGTTAATACCGTTTATATCTACATGTACCTCTAAAAAAGGCCTATACAACTTTCGTTCTTGTCCCGCTAGCTTTCAAGAAGGAAGTTTTGTTTTCAGAGATAACAACCCTTGGGTTACACCATTTCTAGTACTAAGAAATGATGGTAAAACCAATTATCCTTTTGAGCATTGGAACGTCCTTAGATATTATCCAAATAATTTATTCACTTTTGCTTCTCACGGTCTCTACTCATTTAAACTTTTACCCTTGTATGAATATAATCAATTTAAAAAAGGACGTATCCAGACCAACGTGGAAAAAATTAATCAACATTCGCCTATAGTTGAAATAGTTTCTTATGGAAATAATTGTTCTCTAGAGAATGCCTTAAAAGTGAATTCATATGAATCATTATTGCTCTCTCAAGAAAACTCTTTTTACACAGAGGGAGAGAAGTTTTTTGTAAAACTAATTGGCAAAGAAAAACTTGGCCCTATCACTGATTCAATCTCAATTGGTTCAGCATACTCCTCAGGTGATTATAATATAATTTGTGATGACGAACCTATTAAAAAAAGTGTTATTGGAGAAATAGAGAGTGTTGAATATCTAGCTGATGAAACAATCGTTTCTGGCTGGGCCTGTAATAAAAGGTCTTCCAATTCTATAGATGTCGCCTTATACGCAGTATCAAAATCAAAACCTGCTAAATCTCATTTTTTAAAGCAAGTTCCAACAGATCTTCCTTCGGATCCTAGTATTGTCTTTAAATGTGGTTTTTATGGAAACTCGCCTAAAAGGTTTAGAGCAGTTCTTCCAAAATCAGAATTTAGTCAATATAGCGATCATAAAATTTCTGTTTTGGGACAGTCAATATCATCTGAACCTAACAAAGAAGTAGAAGGGTCTAGAAGATATCAGCTATTCAAATAATTTTCACTAAGTTAAATTTAAAATGATGATAAAGTATTGCAATTCTTGCGGAAGGCCTTTTGGTAATTATATAAAATTGCTTAATAATCCTGATATTAAATATTGTTCTAAATTATGCAGAAAAGAGAAATTAGAAAAAAGAGATATAGAATTGGAAAACTATATCCTTCGCAAGCTGCATCAAACTCCATCCAATATATGCCCATCATTAGCAAGTAGAGAGTTTTTCAATCACTCATGGAGAGCGAATCATCAAAGAACAATCAAGGCATGCAGAAGGCTTTTTCTCTCTGAAGAAATTCTAATTCAACAAAAAAAGAAAACTATCAAAGATCTAAACTTTCGAGGCCCTTTTAGAATCCTTATCAAGAATAAATAATATTGCAGGCAGCAAAAATAAATCTGTAATCAATGCCATCAAAATACAAATCGCTGTCAAATAACCAAAATTATGATTAGGAAGAAAGTCTGCAAAGATAAATACACCGAATCCGAAAAAAAGAACAATTGTTGTTTGGATTAATGCCATCGAACATTTTTTAAACGAATGCTCTATCGCTTTAAAAGTATCATTGTAAATTTTCATTCCAGAAACGTATTTAGTAACGAAATGAATAGTATCATCAATTGCAATCCCCAGGGTCACTGTAGCTATCATACTAGTTCCTATATCTAAGAATAATCCATTGATATGAACTAAAAAACCTGCAAATGTGATTGGCACAAAATTAGGCAACATCGCAATCAGTGCAGTCTTAAAGTCTTTAAATACAAAGAGTACTAATAAAAAAACAAAAACAGCTGCCGTACCCAATGAAATCATTAGAGTGTTTACAATTTTATCAACAATATTAATAAAAATAATAAAATCTCCTCCAATAAAAGAATCAATATCTAAAGACTTTGCAAAATTTTGAATATCTAATATTTCTTTTTTAGATTCTGATGAATTTTTAATTTTCCAGAATATTCTTAATTTTAGATATCGCTTAGAAGAATCAAACAATTCATCTTGAAGTTCAGGAGTAGAGTTTAGTTCATATAAAAATAAAAGCTCAGCAACTTCCTTAGGAGTATTAGGGATTTTTTTATTTGTTCCTAGTACTTCAGTCATTCTTTCCAATACATCTAAAACTGAAGTCGTATTAGTTACTTTTTCTTTCTTTTGAATATATTCAACAACTTTCTTAACTTTTCTTAATAGTTCCGGGTCCTTCACCCCATCAGCAACACCCGTATCAACAATCAAGTCAACATTTCTATCAATTTTCATTTTATCTGATACATATTTTAAAGATTTTCTAAACTCGTTAGTTTCTTTGAAATATGATAAAGGATCTGAATCTACTATTAATTTTGAACTTGCATAGATAGAAATAAAAATAAGAATGGAAAAGACGACGCATATCATGTATTTAAATCGTGAAACCATTTTCACAAAAGGCATAAAATCAAACGTTTTCATTTGTCTTGCCGAGGTAATATGCTTTTTAAAGAAAATAATTAATGGACACAAAAAGGTAAAACTTAAGATCCAAGCAGTCATTGTTCCAAAACTAATAATCCAGCCCAGATGCTTTACAGGTGCAATCTCAGTTAAAGAGATAGAATAAAAACTTATCACTGTGGAAATAGAAGTCAGTAGTGTCGGTAGTAAATTATCTCTCATAGATATCCTGAGAGAATCTTCAAAGGAATTATTTTCAAACTCTAAAAATAAATTTGAAATAATGTGAATAGCATCGGCCAAGCAAATTGCCAGCAAAACCCCTGGAATCGCGGCAAGAATGTTATTATATTCAATTCCACAATAAGACATAAATCCAAGAGACATGTTAATTGTCACAATTGAAAGAACAATTGGTAAGAAAACGATGATAATACTTCTAAAAAAGTAAATCAAAAACAAGAGAATAAAAACTGCTGAGAAAGGAATAAGAAGATTATCTTGAAATGCCATTTCTCTAAAAGCATCATTTGATGGAACTGAACCAAGAAGATGAAAATTATATTCTGAAAATTTACTCAGCCTTGAGTTTAAATCTTTTAAAATCTTTGAATATTCTTCACTTAAATCTTGTCCGCTATTAAGCCTTACTAAAATCTGAGTGAAATTTTTATCATTATTAATTAAATGCTTGAAGTATTCACTTTGATCTGAAATTTTTAAATTTAACTCTTCTGAGTGTTCAAATGAGCTTAGAGCATCAATGAAAATATCATCATTTCTGGTTTCTATGCTTGATGCCCGAGAAATACTTTCAACACTGGCAATATGTTTAACGAGTTCAATTTCTTCCGAAATACTATCAATCTCTTGAAAGTTATCAGTAACTTGATTTTTTTCTTTTCTCTCAACTCCTATTAAGATCCCATCTATATTGTGAAAGATTTCCTCATAGATATTGAGACTTTTACTTACTTCATGACTTTCATCAAACCAAATCCTATTAGAAAACCAAGCATCGAAATTAAGTAAACCAGCTAAAAAAATAAAAATAAAAACAAGACTTGCGACAAAATATCGCTTTGGGCTATCTATTATTGAATTAATAAAAATATCAGATTTTTTCAATATCTAATCATAACTTATTCTTAACTATCAAACAAAATTAAGGTCCTATCCTAAACATATTCATATTCTGGAACAGAGTCATAAATTTCAACCTCTCTTTTATTTGAAACTTTCGGATTCCAGTCTTCGCTTAGTCCTTGCAAGATCACTTTCCAAGTCTCTAAATAAAGTAGTACGTCTAAAAGCTCATTTCTATTAAGTTCTCTTTTTTCAATTCTTTTAAGAACTTTAGGGTTTGATAAGTATTCTATATCTCCAATATCTTCTAAGCTAAATCCATTGGATAGCATCACTTTAATAATTGAATCTATTTTCTTGCCTGAGGTCTCACAAAATAGGTTTGCTTTTTCTCTCCAATCTCCTTCCTTCTCCATAGCATATTCATGAATCTCTTTCTTACTAAGCCCGGTTAAAGCTTGTGCTACATGACCACAATTGCAAGATCCATTATGTCCCCATTGATAATCTTTAGTATTCTTTAAGAGATTAATTGTCTTTGATAAGGAGTTAATTAAGAGTACATTTTTCATTTTATCATGATATCATATCCTGAAATTGAGATAGCATTGTCTAGCTAAAATTGAGGAAAAATGACTAAAAACATCTGGTTTAAAGACTACAAATTAGAACAAATTATTCCATTTTTTGAAGAAGGCCTTGTTGAGCATTTAAAAATCAAATTAGAAAAAATTGGTGATGACTATTTATCAGCTAAATTGCTCATCTCTGATATTCATCTTCAACCACTGAAAATGTTAAATGGATCCATGAATTGTGTCATTTCTGAATCTTTGGGAAGTGTCTGTAGTAATCTGGTAGTAAATCCAAATGAATACTATGCTCTAGGTTTAGAAATCTCTTCCTCTCATATGAACTCAGCAAAGCCAGGAGATGAACTTATTGCTCATTGCAGACCTCTTAAATTAGGTAAAACTATTCATTTCTGGGAGATTGAAATTTATTGTGATGCTAAAATCATTTCGAAAAGTAAATTAACCACAGTCATTAGAAAGAGAATTTAGTTTTTTCTCCAAAATATCTTCAGAAATTGCAATACTTACATCTGAACCTTTCGAAAATATTAAATAGTCTACTGATATAAATTTACTTTTAAATAAGAGTGAGGTTGCTTGATTAAAATGGGAACAGTGAAGGATGTTATTCACAGAACTAAAATGCTCATCAAGAAATAAATACTTACGACCTCTAAAATGATAAAGATAAAATACTTTGTTACTCTCTTTAAAGTATTCAAAGAAAATTGGTAAATCTAAATCTTCTAGCCTTTTTTGAGGGTGGTTAAACTTCTTATCCTCAGGATAGAGCTCAAGAAATCCAAATTTATTACAATAACTTGAAGCATTTTCATTTTTGAATTTAAAGTGAAAATTCCTCATGACACCACCTTGATACTCTAAAAACTTAAGATCAAAAACGTTGGGATCTCCAATAAGGTAATTACCGTGTATTCCTTTGATAAAAAAAGATCTGTTAAAATCTCCATTAGTATAAAAAAAGTGTTCATTGATAAATGATTTATGATTCAAGAGGATTTACCTTTTTTATTTTCCCTGAATGGGTATAAGAAAATTTATTTACTAAGATCAATTCTTGAATACGATATCCAAGTAAATTTTTAATTTTATCTATATTTATTTTTTCTTTAGAAACCATCATGATTTTATCATCTTCATCTAAAGAATCTACTTTAAGAAGATAAAAATCCTGAGGGTTTATTCCAAAATGATGGTTTATTTCATTTTCAACAAACTGTAAGTTTACTAATTGACCTTTCACTTTAATAAATTCATCAATTCTCCCATTTATTTTAAATGTCTTCTCAGACAAAAAACAAAGTGAATCATTAAGTGGAATCAAATCTTCATCTTTCTTAACTATAATTTTCTCTGAAAACTCAGCTATTTCAATAAGGTAATCAAATGAAAAAGGAGTATTAATATAAAATTCTTGATTTCTATTTTCTATTTGCACAAATTCAAAAAAACTAAATATCGTTTCTTCGTAATTTGATTTTACTGTTGATAATTGAGAAGCATGTTCAGTTTGTCCATAAGTCTCAAAAATAGGCCAACCTAAATCGAGAGCTTTTACTTTCAGCTCACTTCCCAACCGAGCACCTCCGACAAAACAAACTTCTAACTCTTTATTAGGAATTATTTCATGATCAACAATTCTTCTTAACTGAGTCGGAACTAAAGATATATGGGTTGGTCTAAAAGTATTTAAATTCTTATAAAACTCTGAAGGATTCCATTTAATTTCATTATAATCGCAGTTTGCAACATTCGCTCTTAACAATAATGAAAGTCCACCCATGAAAATAGTTGGGAGCACATTTAGAATTTTGGAATTTTTATTAATTTCAAATCTTGAGTTTATATAATCTGCGTGACCTAAAAGCTTCTCTTTTTTAAAAACGAAAATTTTGATAAATCCCTTAGAAGTAGTTCCAGAGCTTGCAATGAAATAAGAATTCTCAATCTTATGTTTAAATACAATATCATCAATTCTTTTTTTATAAAGAATTGAATTTTCAGGACTGAAGAAGAATTCATTACTCATAAAGAATTCCAACCATCTAAAGATTCAAGCTTTTCATAAATAGACTGAACTATTTCTTTTTCCACATTTACACTTTTTTTAAAAGAAAAAATTGAACTCTCTGAGTCAAACTGATTCGTGCAAATACCGTGATGAAGCGATAAGTTTCCAAAATGAAGTAACTCACAATAAGTATGCCAATCAGATAAAGGCCCATTCATATTAGATGAAAAGATTTGCTCCTTTAATCTATCTCCAAAGTAAGAATGAAGAACTGGTTTAAATATCACCGGCAAACCTTTAATTATTTTTTTTGATGAATTATAAGGTTGATCCAGGACGATATTAAACTTATGATCCAGAAATTTTTTATAACTCTCTTCCTTCCAAGGAATTGGATCTTCAATATAATCAATTTTCACCTGTTCCGCTTGTAAAAAATCAATCAGTACTGAAAATTCATCCTCTGAATAATTAAAGTTTAAATCCAGCCTGAGTGATTCAAAATTAGAGTTGAGCTTAATAATTTTTTCTCTATCTGAATCAAAACGACCCGTAAGCTTTAATTTTAGATATTTCTCAGAGCAATGAATTAAATCATCTTTAAAAAAAGAATGATTATAAAAACTAGGTAATTTTGAAGATAAATATCTTCTATAAATATACATGTCTTTAAATAGAAAAGATCTGACAAAGTGAAATGAATTCATTTTCAAATCTTCAAGTAAATGCTCAATCGATTTTTGTCCTAGACTAGTCCATGGAGAATAAAAATAAAAGCCATTGCTTTTTTTCTTCTCTGAAGCCTTAAAGAGTACTCCTTCTGGAGAATGAGCGAATTGATATTTCTTGAAAAATATTTTCATGCAGCAAATATTCCAAGAAAAGAAAACCAAAAGTAATAAACACCTGTAATCTTGAAAAAATCTTTATATTGTTCTCTAGTCTTTGATTTTTTTAAAAACATGACATAGAGGAAAGTAAATATCCCATATAGAAGAACAACAGGGAAAAATTTAAAAAAGAAAAATGAAAGAATGAAATTTATTAAAATAAAAATCATTAAAATAGATTTAAATTTTTCAGGGCCAAACTTGACAGCTAAAGTATTCTTACTAAAATTGATATCATTTTCATGATCTCTTAGATTATTCGCAGCCATCATCATCATAGAATGGAATCCACAATGAAATGCAAGTAAGTAATCTCTAGTAATTAAGGACTTATTGATTCCATAAATACTCCCTAAAACTAAAACTAAACCAAAAAAAATAAAACTAAAGAGTTCTCCAAGGCCATTATAGGCAAGTGAATATTTGCTTGCGGTATAAAAAATACTTAATCCAATTGACATCAATCCCATGGGTAAGTAAACCCAGTGAAGATCTATAAAATTTAGACCGAGCACAAACACATAAACCAAGATAAAAATGCAAATCACTAATAAGAGTTCAGCTCTTTTCTTGTTTAAGACTTTATCTTTTCTTTGATTATCAACTCCAGATTTAAAATCAAAGATATCATTAAAAGCGTTGGTACAGACCTGTATTCCAACAGCAATCCCAAGAGCAGAGAAAAACATTTTAATTTGAGATTGATCTATACTTCTTTGGATATAATAATAATAAATCAAACCTAAAGGGATGAACGATGCTATTAATGTTGGTAATCGAAATGCTTTAATAATCCAAAACATAATCAATCATCTCTTTTTTATTAAGTCTATGTCCAGTGTTAGGGATTTCTATTACGATATTAGTTTGATTAAAATTTGAATAAAGCTTCTTATATTTTAAATCATATTGCCCGTGCACTAAGAAAACATTGTTTCTTGATTTAATTAATTCAACTGAGCTCTTCTCCTTTTCAAGAAGATATCTATTAAACAACTTTTTATACTCTGAGTTTTCTCTAGATAGATTTTTTATACCTGAATCATTATCAAAAATCTCTAATGAATTCCAAAAACGTAAAAAATCAGGGCCATCTAACTCTTGATTAACTTTTTGAGAAAATATTTTTCTTTGCTGGATTTCAAGGTTATCAGATAAACCAGGATTAGCTCCAAGAAGATATATTTTCTCAAACCTCTCAAAGAAACTTTCATAATATTTCAAAATAAATCGTCCCCCCATTGAATATCCTATTGCAATTTTTTTACGAGAATATTTTTTATTAAGAAAAGAAATAACATCTTCATCTTTGAGATCTAATAAATCATAAAGGGAAAGCCCCTCATATGGATGACATTCATTTGATTCACCTAAAAAGCCATGAATATAAACAATCTCATTCATAGAATTCAAGGTACTTACTCCAAAATTTATTTGTTTGATCATTGTCCACTAGATATTCGGTAATTTGTGAATGTTTGTTAAATTTTAATTGATGTTCATTAATAATTTCTTTTTGCTCACAAACACGTTCAAATATTCTACCACCATTATTATTAATCATGTGAATATTTAAGTTATTAGGAATTTGATCTGCAATTGCTGATGAAAACTCATAATAAAAACTCAAATCACCAATGATCAAGTGTATTGTCTGGTCCTTTAGTGAAGAAGCCATCCCTATCGCAGTAGAAATTAAACCATCGATTCCATTTGCACCTCTATTTGAAATAATCTTTATTTTTTGAGGTTTGAAAAATTTTAAATAACGAATAGGCATACTATTACCAATTAACATGTAAGATTCAATTTGATCAATTTGATTGATGATTTTATTTAGAACATCAATCTCTGAGTTAGGAAATTTAGAAATTAGTTCAGATACTGAGTAATCAGGAATCTCAGTATTAGTAAACTCGTTCTCAGAAAGAATTTCATCTAATTCATTAAAACTAATAATTGATCCTTTCTCAGAACCCTTAAACTCAGTTTCTAAAATATGAAAAAGATCAATTTCTCTAAAGTCTATATCTCTCCAAGACTTAGCATTAGGGGTAGCACCAAAGTGAACTATTATTTTAAATTTTTCAATTTCTTTAATCAATTGATGTTCATATAGTATCTCATTCTTAAATTTATTCGAGTAAAATGGAGATTCTACTTCTTGATACACATGAATATATTCATTTTTTAGAGTTTCTTTAAGCTTAGAAATATTTTCTTTATTTTTCAATTTTGAAATCCAAAAAAGAATATGACTTTCCTCATGATCAACTTCTATCTTTTTTGTTATATTTTCTTCGAATTCAATGTTGACATGCATGGGATAAGATTCTTTGAGATCTGCCATATTAAATTCTTCTAAAGTTCCTGAAAAATGACTTCTTACATGATTTTTAAGAATATCTGCCTGATCAATCATTTGTGGTGCTGCTGTTTGACTTAGTCTTCTAGCTCTATCAGCACTTAGAACAATTAACTTCTCATTGCTAAAATATGCCTCAATTACAGCAGGTAAGGTCTGCGCTACTGCACTTCCTGATGTCACGCAAACGACACAAGGAGTATCAGTAACCTTCGTTTCTCCTAAGGCCTGAAATGCTAAAGATTGATCTAAAAAACCATGATAAATCTCAAATTCTTCTAAAGCAGATAATAGTCTTGAGTTTCTATAACCACTTGAGAAGTAGATTTTTTTTAAGTTAATTTTTTTTAAAAATTCAGTTAAGTTCAATTCCTAAAAGCTCCATCACACTTGATATTTTTGAATGAGATTCATCTAGCTCATCATTTAAATTTGAACTTGTAGTCACTCCACAACCAGCATGGATATAAACTTTTCCGTTTTCCCAAGAAAGATTTCGAATCATGATGATTGCTCTTGAATAATCTTTTAAATCATGCATAAAAACTCCTCCATATAAATGGAACTCATCTTTATTCTCAAACTCAAGTATTGATTTGAATTTTTGATATTCAAATTTAGGATGCCCTCCTATAGCAGGTGTAGGTTGTAAAAAAAGAAGTTCTTCTGAATTTATTTCCTGTTTTTTTAGACTGAGGGTAGATTTTAAATGATAAAAGTCTTTAAATTTTATTTTTTCAGTTTTAATTTCTTCTACCTGAATATTCTTTTCACTTAGTTGATGAATCAAAGCATTAGTCACTATTCCCTGCTCTTCTAAATATTTAGGATGATTTAACTCATCGAAGCTTCCAGTAGCTGCTAAAGAATAAACCTCGAATTGCTCTTTTTGTTGATGCCAAAGCAACTCCGGGCTTAATCCAAGAAAACCATGGGATAAATCATCACTCCAAGCACCGTAGAGATAATGCTTTTTTTCATTGAGCACTCTTGAGAGTAATGGATTAAATTCTCCCTCAAACTCAAAAGTGTTATAGACCACACCCTTTTCTATTTTCTTTGAAAGAAGTGCTTCAGAAACCAAATTAAAATCTTTCCTAAATCGATCATCATGTTTTTTAATCAATTTTAGATATTGTGTTTTGGGACTAATATTTATGGATTCATTTTTTGAAATAAAATACTTTGATGAGCTTTTATTCCACCTATCAAATATCGAAATGCTTTCATTCGAAATTTCAGAACTTGAGACTTCAAAGAAATTAGTCGACTCTTGATTAGAGATCAAAAATTTGTCTAGGTTTAGTCTCATAAATCGTTCACCTTTTTTTGAACAATTTCAGTTTAGCATATATAATCAAAGTAATTGGGAGGAAAAGAGGCATATTGGCTCTACAAAACATGAACAAAGATTTTACAATCATTTCCGGCCCATGCAGCTTTGAATCAATCGATCAGATTGATAAGCATTTCAACGAACTAGACAGCCAATTTTTAAGAGCAGGCATATTTAAACTTCGCACAGCTCATGAATCATTCCAGGGACTTAGGTCTAAAGGAATATCCGACATTAGAGATCTCAAAGAAAAATATAAATTTAAATTCGTCTCAGAAATTGTGAGCAAAGAAAGCCTTGAAAATATAGCAGAGATTACTGACATATTTCAGATAGGGACAAGAAATATGTACAACTATGAACTTCTCAAAGAAGTTTCCAAGTACAAAAAGAAAACAATTCTTAAGAGGGCCTTTTCTGCAACTATAGATGAATGGATTAAAGCAGGTAAGTATATTGATGAATACCTAGAAAATGTCATTTTATGTGAAAGAGGAATCAGGACATTTGAGCCCTCTTATAGAAATACATTAGATTTAAATGCTGTGTCGTTTATTAAAAGAAACTATGGATTTAATGTTATCGTTGATCCCTCGCATGGAACTGGAGACGCTAAAATGGTTGAAGACCTCTCTCTTGCAGCATTAGCATGTGGGGCAGACGGCCTATTAATAGAAACACACTTTGATCCCAAAAATTCTATCTCAGATGCTAACCAAGCACTCTCGTTAGATCAAATGAATGGTCTTGTAGAGAAATTAAAAGAAGCTTCTAAAATATTTAATAAAAAGGTGATCTTTTAATGCCTGCTGAAAATCAAATCAGACAATTATTTAATAATATCTCTTCAAAATATGATTTAATTAATAATATCTTATCTGTTGGTACTCATTGGCTTTGGAAAAAAAAACTTGTTGATTATATAGCTAAAGATAAAAATTCGTTTGTCTTAGACTTGGCCACAGGCACGGGCGATATCGCTTATCTTCTTGATAAAAAAGGAATAAAGGTCCAGGGAGTAGATTTAAGTCCTAAGATGATTCAAGAAGCAAAAGAAAAATTACCGCATCTTGATTTTCAAGTAGGAAATGCTCTTTCTTTAGATTTTCCAGATAGGTTCTTTGACTCCTCCACGATCTCTTTTGGGATTCGAAATACAGAATCTATCGAAAAGACTATTAAAGAAATGGCAAGAGTCAGTAAAAAAAGAATATACATTTTAGAATTTG
>JAHDHG010000163.1 GCA_020631435.1 Bacteriovoracaceae bacterium
AATATCTTCGAGAGTAATCAAACTAAAATATTTCCTCTCACCAATATTTTCTTTGAAAACTTTTAGTCCATAATTAAAAATTGAACCTAGTACTTTCACTTCTATACCTAACTCTTCAAGGGCCTCCGCTGCTTTAATAGCACTTCCACCTGTAGAAAAGAGATCTTCAATCAAGGCGACAGATTTCACATTTTTCACATCACCTTCAACTTGATTTTTTTTACCATGACCTTTAGAAGCTGATCTAACATATAAAAGCGGCTTACTTCTGGAATAAGCAATGGCCGAAGCATGAGGAATCCCGGCCGTTGCCACACCTGCAATACCATCAAAATCATAATGGCTTAACTTTTCACAAAACATATGAATGAGTGATTGCCAAAACTTAGGAAATGATAGAATCACTCTATTGTCACAATAAAAAGGAGATTCAATTCCACTGGCCCAAGTAAAAGTTTCGTCTCTTATCTGAAAGGCCTTAATCGTTTTTAGCATTTCAGCTATTTCTCTCATAATGCTCCTCTAATTGATCTAAAAATTGATTTGGATCTTCAGATCTTGTTACTTCTCTACCCATCACGATATGGCTTGCTCCATTTTCAAAAGCTTCTCTAGGACTCATCACTCTTTTTTGATCATGATGTTGGTTATTTAATCTGATTCCAGGTGTGACATAATTAAAATTTGGAAATTTTTTTAAATTTTTCAAATCTTGGGCGGAGCAAACTATCCCAGATAGACCTGATTGATAGCTTAATTGGTGATAACTTTCTACAAGTTGATCTATCTCACCATCCAATTTAATTTCTTTGACAGAATCGTGATCATGAGAGGTTAAAATTGTCACTCCTAAAAGTTTAGTTTCTGATAAAGATTCTTGAGATTTACTCAACATTTCTTTACCTCCAAGACAATGAACATTTGTGAATTCTACATCAAAGCTATCAATCACTTTTAGCGCCTTAAAAACTGTTTGTGGAATATCATGAAGTTTCAAATCTAGAAAAATTTTGAAATCTTTTTCTTTTAAAAAACTGATTACTTCAAAACCCTCAGAGTAAAATAACTCCATTCCAACTTTTACTCTTGAGATTCTTTTATCAACCTTTGATATAAATTTCTTTGTAGTTTCAAGGTCTGGGAAATCAAGGGCGATAAAAGTTTTATCAAGCATTCTTTGCCTCGTAATATTCTAAAACATCTAAATAAGATTTCGCGGTATCTAGAGATGTAAAGCAGGGAATTCTTCTTTCAAAAGCTGTTCTTCTTAAAAGATGTCCATCTGTATTTGATTTCTTTCCTTTTGAAAGCGTATTGATAATGACATCAAGTTTTCCATCAAGAACATAATTATGAAGAGTATATTCTGAGTTTCCAATTTTATGGAGAATCTCCATCTCCACTCCAGCATGCTCTTTCATAAATCCAGCAGTTCCTGGAGTTGAATGAAGTTTAAAGCCAAGCTTATCAAATCTTTTAACGAGCTCAACTCCTTCCTCTTTATATCTATCTGATAAAGTAATTAATATATTTTTACTTTTAGGAAGATCAATTCCAAGTGATAAAAGGCCTTTATATAGCGCCATAGGAAGATCCTTATCTTTACCCATCACTTCCCCAGTTGATTTCATCTCAGGGCCAAGGCCTGGTTCAACACCTGCTAATTTATCATGAGAAAAAATAGGAACCTTAACTGCCCAAAAATCTGGGGTCTCTTTCACGCCAGCTTTTAGTCCCAAATCTGATAATTTTTTTCCAAGCATAAACTTTGTAGCTACTTGAGCCATTTGTATATCGGTCATTTTGGATAAGAAAGGTACAGTTCTACTTGCTCTTGGATTTACTTCAATGACGTAAACCTTTCCTTTTTTATGCATAAATTGAATATTAAAAATTCCCTTAATCTTCAAAGCCTTTGCTAACTTATTAGTAAGTTCAACTACTTTATTCTTTACTTCATCGAAAAGTTTCACTGTGGGATAGACTGCCATAGAATCCCCTGAATGAACTCCTGCCCTTTCGATATGTTCCATAATTCCAGGAATACAAACTTCATCTCCATCACATAGACCATCCACTTCAATTTCAATTCCTTCAATATACTGATCAATTAATAAAGGCCTATCTTTAGAAATGATAATTTCTTGCTTTAGATAATCTCTAAGATCCTCCTCATCATGAACAATCTCCATAAACTGTCCACCAAGAACAAATGATGGTCTCACCATAACAGGAAACTGAATCTCTGGAATTATTTTATCTACTTCTTTAACATCACTTAAAGTTAAAGCTTTAGGCCTATTTATATCCAATTCATCTAGAACTTTTTCAAATTGCTCTCTATCTTCTGCTCTTTCTATATCTTCCGGTACCGTTCCCATAATTTGAAAACCCGCATCGGCAATGTCTTTCGTCAGATTTATTGCAGTCTGCCCTCCAAATTGAACAATAACCCCATCAGGCTTTTCTCTTTTTAGAATATTTAATACATCTTCTTTATATAAAGGCTCAAAGTATAATCTATCTGACATGGAAAAATCTGTGGAACAAGTCTCAGGATTATTATTAATCATGATCGTTTTATAACCAAGTTCCCTACAAGCAAGTAAAGAATGAACGCATGAGTAATCAAATTCAATTCCTTGACCGATTCTTATAGGGCCAGATCCTATAATGGCTATTTTCTTTTCAGGCTCAGCTTCCCACTCATCATACTCATCATAAGTTTGATAATAATAAGGAGTGACTGCAGGAAATTCGGCAGCGCAAGAATCAACTAATTTAATTACTGGTTTTATATTAAACTGATCAACTAACTTTTCGATATCTCTTTCACTGTTATTTGAGAACCTCGCTATCGCTGAATTTGTAAAACCCAAATATTTCGCGAAATAAAGTAGGTTCTTATCTAGTTCTTCACTAGCTAACCTTTCTTCAACTCTAATGATTTTTTTAATTTTATTTAAAAAGAATTTATCTATCATTGTTTTTTGATAAATCTCTTCAATATCACCGCCAATTCTTATATATTGGGCAGTTGCAAAAATCCTTGAGTCATCTTGTTTTAAAATAATCTCCATCAACTCATCTTTGGAGAGATCTTTCATCGATTCATCTTCAAGATGATCATATTTTAATTCTAAGGACCTCACAGCTTTTAGAATTGATTCTTCTAAAGTTCTTCCAAGCGCCATCACCTCGCCTGTTGACTTCATTTGTGATCCTAGCTTTTTATTTGCAGTCGTAAATTTATCAAAGGGCCATCTCGGAAATTTAGAAACTATATAATCAATACTTGGCTCAAAAGAAGCATAAGTTTTTCCAGTTATTGGATTGATGACTTCATCTAAGTCTTTTCCAAGAGCAATAAAGGTCGCAATTTTAGCAATTGGATATCCTGTTGCCTTTGATGCAAGAGCTGAAGATCTACTCACTCTTGGATTAACTTCAATAATAATACAATGCTTTGAATGCGGATCGAGAGCTAATTGAACATTACATGCTCCCTCGATTCCTAAGGCCTTTACTACATTGATCGATATATCTCTTAAGTTTTGATAATCCTCATCAGATAAGGTTTGGGATGGAGCAACTACTATACTGTCCCCGGTATGAATTCCAACAGGATCAATATTTTCCATATTACAAATAATAACGGTGTTATCATTTTTATCTCTAATCACTTCGTATTCGATTTCTTTATAACCAGCAATACTTTTTTCAACTAGACATTGAGTCACACTAGATAAATGTAACCCCTTAGTTAAAGTTTCAAGAAACTCTTCTTCGGATCGAACTAACCCTCCCCCGGAGCCTCCCATCGTATAGGCAGGTCTTATAATTAAAGGAAGACCATACTCAGCTAATACTTTTTTCCCTTCATCTAAAGTAGTAACAATTTTTCCTTCAGGTACAGGAATACCCATAGAAATCATTTTTTCTCTAAATAAGAATCTATCTTCAGCAGTTTTAATTGTTTTAAGATTTGACCCTAAAACATCAACTCCATGCTTTTCTAAAAAGCCAGTCTCGGCTAGAGTTTTGGACATGTTAAGAGCAGTTTGCCCTCCAAAAGAGCTAAGAAGAGCATCTGGTTTTTCTTTGATAATAATATCTTGAATAAATTTTTCAGTAATTGGCTCTAAGTAAACTTTATCGGCCATAGTCTCATCGGTCATAATAGTAGCTGGATTAGAATTTACCAGAACACTTTCAATTCCAAGCTCTCTTAAAACTTGTAAACATTGAGAGCCTGAATAATCAAACTCGGCAGCTTGTCCTATGATGATAGGGCCAGATCCAATAACCATGACTTTTTTATATTTTTTCAAATTTACCTCATTAATTTATCAAATTCTTCAAATAAAAAATTTGTATCTCTTGGCCCTGGCCTATGCTCTGGATGAAACTGAACAGAAATTGCTTTTTTCCCATTCACTTTTATACCTTCAACAGTTTTATCATTTACATTTATAAACCACGTTTTTAAGTTAGCATCCTTAAGAGATTCTTCCGTCACAATATAGCCATGATTTTGAGAACTCATATAAACCTTGCCAGTTTCCAAATCTTTTACAGGATGATTTCCACCTCTATGTCCATAAAGCATTTTTTCAGTTTTGGCACCATTAGCAAGACTTAGTAATTGATGGCCTAAGCAGATTCCAAAAATTGGATAATGAT
>JAHDHG010000016.1 GCA_020631435.1 Bacteriovoracaceae bacterium
ACAAAAAGTTGTAAAACTTAGAAAGAATCCAGAAACATATCTAGCATTTGAAAATAACTTCACTCTAAAATTTTTTAAAAATAAAAAAATTAAAAAAAAGATATGAACAAACAAAGAAACAACAAGAGATAATTTATTTAAACTAAAATTGATAAATACAATCAAAAAAACCAAATAAATAGCTAAGTCAATCATGTAAACAGAAGAGTATCTTTTTTCATTAAAAAAATTAGTCATCAACTCATCTAAAATAAGAACACCAATGATACCAATTAATATTTTTAAAGCACTTGGTCCTAAGCTAATCGCAAGAGCAATGATTAACATTAAAACAATTGCAGATAAAATTCTTTGCTTAGTTGTACTCATGATATTTGAATAGAAGATAAGTCATCTAACGCTTGAGATGGAATTAATCCAAATCTTCTCTCTCTATTTTCAGTAGAATTTAAAATCTTAATAAACTCTGCTGAAGTAAAATCTGGCCAATATGAATTAGAAAAAAATAATTCAGAGTATGCAATTTGCCATAATAAGAAATTGGAAACTCTAAAATCGCCACCAGTTCTAATTAATAAGTCAATCTCCTCCACATCATCATATAAAAATTTACTAAAGTTCTCTTCTGTAAAACTTAAACCAGATTCACTTAACAATTTAGAAGCTCGGACAAGTTCTGATCTAGCTCCATAACCAAAAGCAAACCTAAGCTTTAAGCCATCATTACCTTTTGTTAAATCTTCAAGCTCTGAAATTTTCTCTAATGTTTTTTGACTTAAAAATGAATAATCTCCAATAACTTTGAACTGAACTGCATTATTTAAAATTTTAGATTTCTCTCTAACTAAAAACTTATCCAATATTTTAAAAAGAACTTCGATTTCAAAATTAGGCCGGTTTTTATTTTCAGTACTAAAAGCATAGAGAGTAAGAGAATTTAACCCTAAGTTTGAAGCTGTTTCAGTAATTTCTGAAACAATATGAGCTCCTCTAACATGGCCGAAGAATCGTGGGCGACTTCTAGATTGTGCCCAACGGCCATTTCCATCCATAATTATGGCAACATTACTTATCTTATCCATCTAGATAGTCATTAATTCTTTTTCTTTAGCGTTAATAACTTCATCGACTTTAATAACAAACTGATCAGTAACTTTTTGAATTTCTTGTTGATATTTTTTACTATCGTCTTCTGATAACTCTTTGGCTTTTTCAGCTTTTTTTACAAGGTCGTTTTGGTCTCGCCTTGAATTTCTAATTGAAATCTTAGCATCCTCGCCCATTTTCTTAACTGATTTAACAAGATCTTTTCTTTTATCTTCTGTTAGAAGAGGAAAAGTAATTCTAATTAGATTACCATCATTACTTGGAGTTAACCCTAAGTTTGAATTAATAATAGCTTTCTCAATTTCACCAATTAGAGATTTATCAAATGGCTGAATTTGAAGAAGTCTGGCTTCAGGTGTACTCATCTGACCAACCTGCTTAACTGGAGTTGGAGTTCCATAATAATCAACCATTACTTTGTCTAAGACAGCTGGGTTTGCTCTTCCAGTTCTAACCTTAATCAATTGAGTATTTAGCCTCTCAATAGAATCTTGCATATCTATATTTAGTTTAGATTTAATATCTTCAATCATAATATTCTCCTATTCCTTCAAACTTACCAATGTTCCAATTTTTTTTCCTGAAACAACTTGGTTGATATTTCCTTTTTCAAACATATTGAAAACGATAATATCCATTTTATTATCCATACATAATGTCACTGCAGTAGAGTCCATTACCTTGATTCCTCTTTTAATTACTTCGAGATAATCAATGCTATCAAACTTCACTGCATCAGAATGAACCATTGGGTCTTTATCATAGATGCCATCAACTTTAGTAGCTTTTAAAATCACGTCTGCATGGATTTCATTAGCCCTAAGAGCAGCTGTAGTGTCAGTAGTGAAATAAGGATTACCAGTTCCTGCAGCAAAAATAACAACTCTACCTTTTTCAAGATGTCTCATTGCTCTTCTTCTAATATAAGGCTCTGCAACTTCTTGCATATCAATAGCCGAAAGTACTCTTGTAAAAGTTCCTCTTCTCTCTAAAGCATCTTGTATAGCCAGAGCATTTAAAACAGTAGCGACCATTCCCATGTAATCTGAAGTAGCCCTGTCCATCCCTTCAGTAGCTCCTGCTACACCTCTATGAATGTTTCCAGCGCCAACAACTATAGCAACTTGAATTCCTTGATTTGAAAGTTCAGAGATTTCTTCAGATAAAGAATCTAGAATCTTTACATCGACTCCATATCCTTTATCTCCTGCAAGAGCTTCACCTGAAAGTTTTAAAAGTATTCTTTTATATTTCACATTTTACCTAAAAAAATGGCCCTAAGTTAGGGCCATGATTTAATTAATTTCTTGTCATCTTAGCGACTTCTTCAGCAAGATTATCTTGCTTTTTCTCAATACCTTCACCAAGGCTAAATTTATGAAAGCTCTTAATAGAAACATTCGCACCTAAATTCCCGGAAGCTTCTTTTACATACGCTTCTACTGATTGATACGCCGCATTTGCTCATTCTTTTATTACAGACAAAATTTCAGAAGCCATTTTTCCAAGCTTGCCTTTTACAATATTGGGAATCATGTTTTCTGGCTTACCTTCTTCTTTTAATTGAGCAGCATAAATTTCAGCTTCCCTATTTTTAAAATCTTCATCAATTTCTGATTCATTTATAAATCTAGTATCTGAAGCTGCTACGTGCATACAAATATTTTTCACCATTTCTTGAAAACTGGAATCAGTATTCAAGTCTTTATCAGAATTAACTTCAACTAAAACACCTATTTTCCCGCCGTGAGAATAAGAACCGATATAACCATCAGAAGTAACTTTTTTAAATCTTCTAAAAGCAATTTTTTCACCAATTTTTAATGTGATATTATTAATCTCATCATTAAAAGTGCCTTCACCATAATTAGAGTTCATCACATCATCATTAGAATTAAAGTTGTTAGTATTTACAAATTCTGTAACTTCATTAACAAACTTTTTAAAATCATCATTTTTGGCAACGAAATCTGTTTCACAATTTACTTCAACGACAGAAGCTGTTTTTCCATTTTCTGTGACACAACATCCTACAAGACCATCTGCTGCAATTCTTCCAGCTTTTTTAGCAGCTTTTGCTAATCCTTTTTTTCTTAAATAATCAATTGCAGCTTCCATATCGCCATTTGACTCAGATAGAGCTTTCTTGCAGTCCATCATCCCTGCACCAGTAGAATCTCTTAAATCCTTTACATCTTTAGCTGTTATACTCATTTTTATATCCTTTTAAATTATGCGTTATCTTCAGTGTTGTTTTCAGAATTACCAGCAAGTTCAGCTTCTACTTCCGCTTCAGCTGGATCAGCAAATTCAGCCTTTAGCTCAATATCTTTCTCGTACTTTTCAATAATTTCTTTTTCTAAAGAATGATCTCTTAAAGATCCTTGATCAGATTTAGATTTAACTTTTACATTTTTAGAACCTTCAGTAACTGCCTGCGAGAAATAATTAGCAAAAAGAGTAATTGATTTGATCGCATCATCATTACCAGGAACAACGTAATCTATTCCTGAAGGGTCACAATTTGTATCTGTGACAGCGACTACAGGAATCCCTAAATGTCTAGCTTCTTGAATAGCAATTCTCTCAGAATTTGGATCAATTACAAAAACTGCACCGGGAAGCTTTCTCATATTCTTGATTCCACCAAGGTTCTTTTCTAGTTTTTCAATTTCTTTATTTATTTTAGATTGTTCTTTTTTTGTTAATAGCTCAAAGTCACCATTTTCTTTCATTTTTTCAACTTTTCTTAACTTATCAATAGAAAGAGCAATCGTTTTATAATTTGTTAACATTCCACCTAACCATCTATTAGAAACATGAAAAGCTCCACATTGCTCAGCTGTATCTCTAATTACTTGGCTAGCTTGTCTTTTTGTTCCAACAAATAAAACTGACTTGCCTTCCTGAACAGTGCCTTTAATGAAATTAAATGCTTTCTCTGCAAGATCAACAGATTGTGCGATATCAATAATGTAAATTCCATTTCTTTCACCATAAACATATGGTTTCATTTTTGGGTTCCATTTTTGAGTTTGGTGTCCGAAATGGGCACCGGCTTTTAAAAGATCTTCTAGATTTAGTTTGCTTGCCATGAATGTCTCCTTTGGTCGTTAGCTCGCATCACCTCTTGCTGCTTGACGCAGACGTCCAAAGTTGGAAGGTGATTATTTTATTGATGAATTTTTAACATTTATGACAAGGTAGATCAACTTTAAATTTTGATCTACCTTAAGAAAATTATCAAAATTTAACAGGTTGGAGAATCTCCATTAGAACCAGGTGATCCATTTGGTTTAATTTCTACCTCAATTGATTTATCAGAAACCTTTCCGCTTGAGTTTTTTAACTTTATTTCTAGATTGTATGTTTTATCTTTATCAATGGAAGCAGAATCTTTAGGAACAATAGAAACTACAATATCTACAACTTCTTTAGCTGGAATTGATATTTCTTGGTTATTATTTACTAACTCAAACTCTTCTGATTCTATATCAACTGGGAAATCTAATTCTCCACAATCATCTGAATTTTCGTTGGCTATTTCTATCGCTAAATCAAAACCATCATTAGATTTACTCACCTCTTTTAAAGTTGTCGTAATCTTTGAGTTATCGCACTTTCTTTCATCTTGAGGTGGATTAGGTTTTGAGTTTGAAAAAGTAACTTTGAACTTTGTAGCTTCTCCATCAATTCCTTCTTCCAATTCAAAAGTAACTCCTTGTCCGTTAAAGGTCTCTCCAGGAGAATTCAATATTTTTTGATAAGAAGAAGTACCTCCTCCTCGCAAGCTTGCTGTCAGAATATTGATTCCTCTAAAATTATTTACTGAACTTGGCATGTCAGCATCTTCACCATGCTTTGATCTGTATTCCACATAATATGTAGTACTTTCTGACTTTACAGAATATATTCTGGGCATATCATTTTCAGTAGCTGTAACTCCTAGACCAATTGATTGAATTTCATAAGATCCACTTTCTGTTACAGTTCTTTCAAGCTCAGGTCTATCATCAAAAAGTCCCAACATTTTTGTCTTGGCAGCATTAAAATAAGTGACTTTGTTATCAAAAGAATTCCCCATAGGACAAATTTTATGAGCATAAGTAACACCAGGTCTTCCTGAATGCCCAAGGCCTAAGTTATGTCCTACCTCATGAAGAATGACATTGAATTTTGGTATAGCTACATGAGTTGCTGTTCCTTTACCACTTCCCAGTCGCCCTACATTTGCGACACCACCATATCCACATTTTCTATCGTTTCCACTTAAACTCTCAGAAGCAATCCCAATCTTTAAATCATAATCATCATAATTAAGTTCAGATAACCTATCTCTAGCATCTCTAACTACTGTAGGACTGCATCTTGTAAAATTACTATTCACTTCAACTACTTCTACGTCTGGTATACCATTTCCATCTACATCAATATTAAATTTAATTTGGCCACCGCTATTTCTAAACATATAATCTGCAAGTTCTGCTAAGTCTTTACGACCTTGTTCTAGATCATAAACATCTGTAGATTTTCTATCATTGTAGTCAAAGATAAACATTCCTACGTTTAGTTCATAACTTTTAATCAACTGAATTTTTGAATCTAAAAGCATAGAACTGCTTACATTAATTTTTGAAGTTGCTAAAGTATCAGAAGAAATTAGAACATTCTGAGAACCTTGTACTTGAATACGGTCACCAAAAGAATACTCTGAAAAACTCTCTCCATCTAATTCATATTTAGCTCCTGCATCGTCAGTAAGTAAATTAACGACCTTGAAAGTTCCCTCTTCATAGTTATCACTAATTATCTGAGAAAAAGTTCCTTCAATATAACTTTGCTCAACAAATTGTAATTTTTCAGAACATCTCTCTTCGGTCTTTGCAAAACTCGAAATCTTTAAAGAAGATTTCTGAGAACTCAAGCAAGATGTTAAAAATAAAATTAATAAAAGTTTAGTGATTTGGATCATCCATACTCCTCAGTAGATTAATATATTTTAAATTAAAAACTGCAGGAAATGCCTAAATGAAAGCTAAATGCAATTCAGAGAGGTTAGGGTTAAATATTTAGATTTTTTCTAGCAATAAAAATTGGCACAAAATGAAGAAATGAAAAAACTTCTAGATTAAGACTTTTCTAGGTTTAGATCCTTGTTGGGGCCCCACAACTCCCTGCATTTCCATTTCTTCAATGAGGTTAGCAGCTCTATTATAACCTATCTTTAATCTTCTTTGTAAAAACGAGGCACTCGCAGAGCGTGTTTCCTGAACAAGCTTTAAGGCATCATCAAAGAGTTCATCTTTACCAGAGACTTCTGGCAAAGTTTGAGAAATCACAACTTCCTCTGGCAAAGAAATATCTCCGCCGCCATTTTCCATTTCTTCTAAGAACTCAAGTGCAGATGCATTGAATTTAGGATCCTCTGCACACATCATATCAATTAAGTTTTCAATTTCATTTTCATCAATATAAGAAGAATGAAGTCTTTCCATTTCCACACCATGCTTATACAGCATATCCCCTTTTCCAAGAAGTTTTTCAGCACCCATTTTATTTAAAATAGTTCTAGAATCGACAGGCGAGGTCACCCTAAAAGATACTCGTGTTGGAAAGTTTGACTTAACTAAACCTGTAATAACATCAACCGAAGGTCTTTGGGTCGCTAAAACTAGATGAATTCCTGAAGCTCGAGCTTTCGCTGCAAGTCTACAGATATTAGTTTCTATATCTTTTCCTACTTTTGAGAGAATTAAATCTGCAAACTCATCTACAATAATGACAATATAAGGAAGCTCTAAAGATTCATCAGATTTATATAGATGTCTTATTTTCTCCAGGTCATTATCTGAAGATTTATTTAATTTCTGATTGAAACCTTCAATATTTCTCACTCCCATCTCTTTGAGGATTGTGTATCTTCTCTCCATCTCCTGGCACGCCCAAAGTAGAGAAAGTGATGAGGACTTTGGATCAGTCATGACTGGCATTATCAGATGAGGAAGTCTTGAATAAAGAGCAAGTTCTAATTGTTTTGGATCAATTAAAATCAACTTCAATTTTTGTGGATTCAATTTGACCAAAAGTGATACTAAAAGAGTATTTATAAAAACTGATTTACCTGCACCTGTAGCACCAGCAACTAACATATGAGGCATAGAAGCGAGGTCTACTACTTTTGTATAACCAAAAGCATCTTTCCCCATTGCGATTGGGAGCCTTTTATTAGATGTCTTAAAGTCTCTAGCTTTCAAAACGTCATCTAGATAGATGATTTCTCTTGGGTTTCTAGGAACTTCTATCCCCATTGTCGTTTTACCCTTGATTGGATAAATCATTCTTATTGGTGCACCTGATAAAGCAAGACTTAAATCTTCTGTAAGTCCTGTGACTTTAGAAACTTTTACACCAGGGCCAAGTTCAATCTCAAAAGTATCTACAACAGGACCTTTCAAAACATTGATTACTCTGGCTTCTATCTTAAACTCTTTAAGTTTTTCCTCCACTCTATTCATGATATCTTCAAAATATTTTTGTTCTGGACTTGAAATATTTATTCTTGATTCACTGACTAAAGTCCCAATTAGAGAATCTTCAGATTCATACTTTTCATCTTTATTTTTAAATCTTCTCTTCTTTTTTTGAACAGGTTTGCTTGCTCTGACATTAATTTTTGAAACCTCTTGATCTATAAAAAATTCTTCCTTAGGTCCATCTTCAGAATTATCAATTAAAAAATCATCAAGTTCTAGAACCTTAGGGATATCATCCAACTTCATGTGACTTTCTGTTATTTTAACATCATCACTAACTGAAAAACTCTCCTCTTTATTTATATCATTTGAATCATAATCTGTAGTATTCAAAGGAGATTTATTTTTGAAAAATAGCATCAAAAATTTGTTTTTTATTTTCAATGAAAATTTCATCAAGTTTAAATACAGATTCCTCACTCTCATTATTGAAAGTATCATCAAGAAACTTGACGCGAGTAAAATTATAAAAAGAACTAAAGGGCTGAGCTTATATTGTATAAGAGATCTTAATCCTAGACCTAGAGAAGACGGAGCGGAATAAAATAAAAAAATTGATGAAATACCAAACAGTCCCAATGTGAAGAAATTAATTTTTTTAACTTTCAAAGATCCAATTTCTTTAAATTTTGCATAGAGACAAATTGCTAAGATTGGCCCAACAAAAATACCTGTAAAAAAACTGATTGAAACGAAGAAAGAACTCACCGCGTAAAAAATTGAGTTCAATGAATTTCCACTTTGAATCCGTAGAAAGTGATCAGGGAAAGCTGAATAGAAATAAAAGACAGATATATTAATTACACTTAAAACAGCAAAAAGATTAATGGATAAATTATTTAAAATGACACGCACTATTAAAATATATCATGTTTTAGCGCAGTGTTTAAAGCCCTAGAATTATTGTAAAGACTGATTTAATTAGTAGAAATAAAAAAACCTTCTTATCAAATATTCATTTTATAAGAAGATTTTTTTAAAAGAAGGTGCGTCGTGCTATTTTGCCACCAAGTCGCCCTGGCAGTATCGTCGCCGCTGACAGGCTTAACTTCCGGGTTCGGGATGTAGCCGGGTGTTTCACTGTCGCTATAGACACACCAAATTGGAGTCATGAGCATAATATGTACTTAAATAGATGATGTCAACAGTAATTGCATAATTTAATTACATCTTTTGTAAATAATTCAAAACCTGATGGAATCTGAAGATTTGAAGATAAAATTATAGCGATGAGCAATATCTTTTCATTATTCTTTTTCTTCCTATTTTCGATTAATTTGTATGCTAATCAATGTTTAGAACATTTCCATGTAATTGATATTAAAATTGAACTGCCATTGCCTGATAAAAATACTAGCTTCATAGACTTAAATATTTATAAGGATGATAATCACAATTTTTGCATTTTAAGATCAATTGATGGAGTTGTTTCCAAAATTTCTGCTCATATTTCTCAAATCAATGAAACGAAAGGCATTACTCTTTTAACTTCTCCCATAAAAGTACCGCTCGCTAAAAATCCTTATCCGGGAATATTATTTTTAAAAAGAAACTCAAAACTAAAAAAGAGCTTCTTTGCACTAAGTTATCCAGAAGAAATTAGTTTTTCTCTTCTATCTGGCAAAAAAGAAAGGTGGGGTTGGAAGCAATTTGAAACAATTCAAGGAAAAACGACTTACCAAGGAAAAATTGTTTCACAAATTTTTTTAAATGAAGAAAGTTTTTACATGGGTAATATTTTGTACTTAAAAAATGTACCTCTCGGTATTAAAAATTTCACTATTTTCTAAAACTTCTTGGCAACTAGTTTTATAATCAAATGCTTATAAAATTATTATTTAAGAATGCATCATTTTTTTCTCAAACTTAAATTAATTAAAATAAATTCAATTAGACAAACTAGAAACTAATTTTTGATTTCGAATTATATCTTTAAAATTCTCTCTTTCTCTAATAATAAAAGTAGATCTATTCCTATAAGCGATTTCAGCAGGCAAGTAAAAGCTATTATACTCACTGGCCATTGAAAATCCGTAAGCACCAGCATCTAAAATTGCAATAGTATCTCCCACTTCCGGGGTAGGTAGTAATCTATCCTGGGTCAGAACGTCTCCAGTTTCACAAATATTCCCTGCAACTTGGTATTTTTCAATCTTTCCATTTTTTCCAAGCACTCTCACTCTATGATAAGCATCATACATAATTGGCCTTGCAAGATGATTAAATCCAGTATTTACATTGATAAAATTTTTAATCTCAGTTTTTTTCACAGAATTTACTCTTGAAAGTAATATTCCGGACTGAGCGACAAAATACCTTCCGGGCTCTAACCAAATGGCAGGCTTCTTCTTGAAAGTTCGGAATTGAAAATTTACTTTCTTTATAATTTCTTTTGCTAAAAGTTCGGGGGATAAGCCGTTTTCTTTATCTCGGTAAGGAATTCCTAGCCCTCCTCCAAGGTTTATGACTTTTACTTCATATTTAAATCTTTTTTTAATTTCTAATGAGACTTCAGATACAATTTGAACGTTTTTAATAAATGGATCTATTTCCAGGATTTGAGATCCTATATGGCTATGTAGACCAAGAAAATTAATTTTCGGATGTTCTAGTGCAATCTTTACAGCTTTATAAATATCACCATTGTGATACATTAATCCAAATTTTGTAAATTTATGTCCTGTAGAAATATGCTTGTGAGTAGATTTCGTCTCAACATCTGGATTAATTCTAAAAGTAATATTTACTTTTTTTCCTTTTTCATCAATTACTTTAATTAAATTATTTAAATCAGAAATAGAGTCAATATTAATCGTTACACCTTTCTCTACAGCAAACTCTAATTCTGATTTTGTCTTAGAGCTTGAAGTCAAAATAATATCACTTGGGCTTTGATCACACATAAGAGCAATCTTCATTTCGCCTTCTGAAATACATTCAGCGTTCGCACCCAATTCAGATAAATATTTTACTATATTTAGATTTGTGTTTGCTTTATAAGCATAGTGAATTTTTACATTTTTGTAGTTTGATTTAAAAGCTTTCTCAAATTCTTGGAAATTAGATTTAATTTTGTTCCAATCATAAACATAAGTAGGAGCTCCGTATTTATTAACAATTTTAACTAGCTCATCATGACTAAAACTATAGGTAGTTGAAATATATTTATCGAGCTTTTCTTTTTCTTTAAGAGGGGAAAGAGCACTGGCCTTAAGAGGCATAGTTAGAGCTACTCCACCAATTGTTGATATTTCAAAAAAAGATCTTCTAGATATTTTAGACATAAAAAAACTCCTGAATTCTCAGGAGTTTAACTTATATCAGATATATTGGGTATTAAAATTATTCCCAATCGTCTTCGATTAGCTCATCTAAATCAATTTCATCATCAACAACAGATCTAGTTGTTTTCTTAATGATTGTAGTTTTTTTAGTCATTGTTTTAGACGTTGACTCTTTTTCGCTAGCAATATCTCTTGTAGAGAAATCATTTTCATTAAATTCTTCATTGAACTCTTCAGTGAAGTCGCCTTCATCAAATAATTCAGTATCAAGACTTTCTTCAGCAACTTGCCTATCAGTCTTTATCGTCTTTTTAATTGTTTTCTTTTTACTAACATACGGAGCATACTTTGTTCTATATTTAACACTTCCAGTATTTGTTCTATGCAAAACATAGAAACCTTGATCTTTTATATTGGTTCTTTGAGAGTGATGAGTACCACAAACTGTATTTACTACGTTAAATCCACAAGTTGCATCACCTGCACAAGTTAACTTCTTTCCATGATATTGATACTCAGAACCACATACACAACTTTGTCCTGGCGAAAGAGATGCACCATCTTGACAAGTAGCAATATTAGAAGAAGCTACGTAATTGTAATTTCTTTTCACATGAGTTGTCTTTTTAACACTCGCAATACCTCTTGAGTCATCCCAAGAATCAGTAGCAGCAGTACCACCTAGAGTTTGAATTGATACATGACTATGCTTAGAAACCGCATGCCTTTGAACATCTTCCTTAGTTGTATTACAAAGATTTGCAACTAAATCTTTATTGCAAAAGTTATCTCCTGAACAAGTTAGCTTCTTACCTGTATGGATAAATTCATCACCGCAATAACAAGTTTTCCCAGGTAATAAACCTTTACCCTCTTTACATAGCTTTTTAGACTCCTCGGCCATAGATGAAACCGAAAAGAATAATAAAAAATTCAAAATAAATAGTTTTTTCATTACCTTCCTCCATAAAACATATGAAGATTTATCGGCAACTAGCAAAAGATCTTAAGGGTAAATTACTTTACCCTATAATTTAGATCATAGTTGTTGAAACCTTAAGAGGAATATCTACTGGAAGTCCCTTAGAATTAAGTCCTAAGAATAATTCTCTCGGTCTAACAGCTCTTCCATCAATTTTTCTAACAGAAACAAGAACACCTTCTCCGTTGTTTAAATTTAAGACCTCTTCAATTAGTTCAGATTCATTTTCCTTAAATTTTTGAGATGTAACTTTTATATCTTTAATAAAAGGAGCAATGTTTTTTTGGATATAAGATTTTTTCTTTTTATTAAAAGATTCTACGAAGATTTCATCTAGTTTAATTTCTTTGAAGTCACCTTTTAATGGCAAGAAATACTGGGTGCCAATAGTGGCTTCTTGAATCGATTTTTCTTTTTTCTCAATTAATCTTGTGCTCTCAAAAACTATTCCCGGCTCAGAATGCTTACTTAATGCTTCCAGGATCGAATCTGGGTTATCCCATTTTTCCGGAACTCTGACGTCAAAGTACTCAGACAAAGAACTAATTCCTACAGACAAAGCAGGACCAAATGAAATAAGTGGTCTCAAGTTGTATCCTTCTGAATGAAGTACTTCTATTTCAGCTCTTTTAAAAATTCTGGCCATAATTTTTTGAAGATCAAGATGACCTACAAAAGAAATTGGACCAAGCTTAGAGAATTTTATTCTGTACTTGTAACCAACAAACTGACCTCTTTTTTCTCTAAAATCGATAATGTCTTTTTTAAGAACTTCTGGAGCTTGATACTCTTCATCTTTGAATGCTTTCATTTGAGTCAGATATTCTCTTCTCTCTTCAACCATTCCTTTTAAATCGCAAGCAATTCCACAATGATAACAAACTAATCTTTTCTTATCTATGTCAAATTTCTTTTCAAGAGTTTCAAGGTTTGAGTCATGAACAATATCTCCTGCAACTTTACCACAAGGTGGAGACAATCTATTTTTTGTAGCTTTTAACCATTCTCTTTCTAAGAATTTTTCTTTTAATCCCACATCTATATGATCCCAAGGAAGCTTAGCATTCATAGGAATCGTTCCAAGAGTAAATCTTGGATCAATTCCTAACTCTTCTATACAATCCATCCAAAGATCAAAATTAAATGTCTCATCCCAACCATCGAACCTTGCACCTTTTTTCCAAGCAAGCTCCAACAACTCTCCATGTCTTCTATCACCTCTTGCAATAATTCCTTCTAGAAGTGAAATTTTTGAAAAATGTTTTCTAAATTTAAGTTTGTAATCTCTTGATAAACCAAAAAGAAGATTTTGTTTTCTTAAAATTTCATCAAGACTGATCATAGGTGCCCATTGAAATGGGGTGTGAGGTTTAGGAACAAAAGTTGAAGCCGAAATAGTAATCTCTGGGTTTTTAACTCCACATTCATTTCTTGCTACTTCTCTAGCTCTTCTTCCAGTCTCCATGATTGCCTTAACATCATCATCATCTTCAGTAGGAAGACCAATCATAAAATAAAGCTTCATTTTTTTCCAACCACGAGAGAACACATCTCTGGCAGTTTGTAGCATATCTTCTTCGGAAACATTTTTATTAATAACATTTCTCATTCTTTGAGAACCAGCTTCTGGAGCGAACGTAAGAGATGAGTTTTTCACTTCAGCTAGCTTATCTAAAATTCTTTTATCTAGCCCATAGGCTCTTAACGAACTAATTCCAAGTGTAGATTTATCTTTTGAGAGTTTATCTAGAAGATCAACCACTAAAGGAGTAACCGCTGAATAGTCTGCGGTGGATAAACATGTTAAAGACGCCTCATCAAATCCACCATTTTTAATTCCGTCCATCACTAAATCAATAACCTGGTGAGGAGATCTCTCTCTTACAGGTCTATAAATCATTCCCGCCTGGCAAAATCTACATCCTTCTGTACATCCTCTAGCTAGCTCAACAGAGAATCGATCAAAGATTGCTGTCATATGAGGAATAGGTGACTTTGTAGGAAAAGGATAATCTTTTAGAGACTGAATGATATATCTTTTAACTTTTCCAGGCACTTTTCCTTTGAATTCATCTTTTACTTCACTGACATATTCAAGCTGAGAAAATTCATCAAGAGCAGTATTGTAAAATTGTGGGACATAAATTCCATCCCAAGTTGCTAACTCTAGCAAGATATCAACCCTACTCATTTTGTTTTCTCTTGCCTCTCCAATATAACTAGCGATAGCAGCAAATAATTTTTCACCGTCGCCAATGACAAAGAAATCAATAAATGGCGCTAAAGGTTCTGGGTGAGTAGCACAAGGGCCACCAGCAATAACAAAAGGATCTTCATTTCTTCTATCTAATGCTCTTAAAGGAATTCTTCCTAGATCAAGCATAGTTAAAATATTTGAATAACTCATCTCGTATTGAAGGGAAAAACCGACAATATCAAATTCATTAAGTGCTCTATAACTTTCTAAACTAACTAGAGGAAGTTCTCTTTTTCTTAGCTCTTCTTCCATATCAATCCAAGGAGTAAAGCATCGCTCTGCAACTAAATCAGGGATTCTATTAATCTCATCATATAATATCTTAAATCCAAGATGACTCATCCCAATTTCATATGTATCTGGAAAACAAAGTGCTACTTTTGATCTACACTGATCCCAATCTTTCTTTGAAAGATTATGCTCATTTCCTATATATCTTGCTGGTTTATTAACATCATTTAAAAATGATGCATAAGGATTGACCTTAGACATCTTAACTCCTTTCCAAACGAATTTGGGAGGGATTCAAACCCTCATTTTGACAGATCTATTTAGTAACAAAAAAATAATTAGAGATCAAAGAAAAAAGGCCTATTATTGATATTTTCATCAAGATTAATAGAAATCTATGAACTAATAATCTAATATCAGCTGATGTATATCTTTCTTCTAGTAATAACAACGTTTATTTGGGGTACCGGTTTCCTTGCTACAAGATATACTTTTGAAGCCTATTCACCAGTTTGGTCTAATGCTTGGAGATTTATTTTCGTTGCTCTTCTTTGTCTTCCTTTTTTAGTAGCAAAAAGAAAACTGGTACATCTTAAAGACTCAGTCATCTTAGGCTCACTACTTTGTGCTGGACTCATCTTACAGACGATAGGAATTAAATATACCTCTTTAATGAAAGCAGGGTTTTTCACTAATTTTCATACATTGTTTACTCCAATCATTTTAACCAGCATAACAGGTAGAAAATTTAAGAAAAGCTTTTGGTTATGCATATTCATTGCACTTCTAGGAATGGGATTTTTATGTAACTTAGAAATCAATGATTTTAATTATGGAGATCTCCTTATTTTATTGTCTGCATTTTTTTTCTCTCTTCATATTATTCTACTTGAAAAAAGATCTCACAGAAGCAACCCATTAATTCTTAATTTCTCTCAAAGCATAGTAATTGCAATTATTTCACTATTTTATGCTCTGGCTTTGGAAGGCTTTTCTACCCTAGATCCCTTAATTCCAGGAAGCGAAGTTTACAATTTCAAAGTCCTATTAGGATTTATTATACTTTGCATTTTTTCTTCTATAATCGCATTTAGCTTACAAATATTTGCTCAAAGAAAAATTAGAGCTGAAATTGTAGGACTCATATTTCTCATGGAAGCTATTTTTGCAGCAATGTGGGGATTTATTGCTTTAAATGAAGCGCTGACGACATATGTAATAATTGGAGCAACCTTAATACTCTTCGCTCTTATTTTTTCAATTAAAACGAGTGGAAAATAACTTTCTAGAAATAATTTTCCAGGCTTACAGATGAGAAGAAATATGAGATAAATACCCTCATGACACAATTAAGCAAATCTCCCTATAAAGGCTGTAGAGATCTATTTCCTAAGGAAAAAAGAGAACAAAATTTTATGTTTGATGCCATGAAGGATATTGCAACGGTTTATAGCTATGAACCTTATGATGGTCCTCTTTTGGAAATGGTAGATCTATATAAGGCTAAGTCTGGTGAAGAGTTAATCAATGATCAAATTTATTCTTTTCAAGATAGAGGTGATCGATTTGTGGCCATTAGGCCAGAGATGACTCCAACTGTAGCAAGGATGGTAGCTCAGATTCATAAACAAACTCCAAAACCTATTAGATGGTTTTCTACTCCAAATTTAATGAGATACGAAAGACCGCAAAAAGGAAGACTGAGAGAACATTGGCAATTTAATTGTGATATTTTTGGAGCACCTGAAGTTCTCGGAGAATTAGAAATATTAAACTTACTAAAAGATTTCTTAAAACACCTCGGAGCAAATCAATCACATTTTTCTATTCTAATTAACGATAGAGCATTAGTTGATAATTTATTTGATGAGAAATTGAAAGTTTCGAAAGAGGTATCTTATAAATTATATAAAATAATTGATAAGGCAAAAAAAGTATCACCTGAGAAACTTGAAACGATGATGTCCGAAGTCATTAATGAAGAGCAAATAAAAATTCTAAAAGAATATTTATCATTAGATAATTTTGATGCCGCTTTTCATTTTTTTAATTTTGATTGCACACTTGATCAATTAATTTCAAAGTCTAAAGATTCAGAACTTTTTAAATATTTAGAATATGATCCTACTATTGTTAGAGGTCTCGATTATTATACAGGAATTGTTTTTGAAGTCTTTGACTTACACCCTGATAACAAAAGAGCAATTTGTGGTGGTGGAAGTTATGCCAACCTTCTTCAAATTTTTAACGAATCACCTCTAGGAGGTTGTGGCTTTGGTCTTGGTGATGTGACCTTAAAAGATTTTTTAAAAACTCATAACTTGCTGCCTGATCTAAGCTTGCCAGAAGCCGCCATATTTATTTGTTATGGAAGCGAGAAAGAAGAAAAAAAAGCATTTGAGTTTGCGCAAAACCTTAGAGATTTAGGTTTCGTCACTGAAGTAAACCTAGGTGTTGTGAAAATTAATAAAGCTTTTCAGATTGCAGAGAAAAAAGAACATCCTTATATTCTTATTTGCGAAGAAAATAGTTATAAAATTAAAAATTTAAAAGAGAAGAATGAGATCTCCTTTACAGAGATAAATGATGACGTTTTAAATTTTATTGATGGAAATTAAAATGGATAGAGAAATAGAAAAAAATTATGATCCTAAAAACCTAGAATTTAAATGGTATAAACATTGGAAAGAAAACAATTGTTTCAAAGCAAATAAAAAGAATGAAAAAGTTTTTTCTATTATTATGCCCCCTCCAAATGTAACAGGAAAACTTCATATGGGTCATGCTCTAGATATCATGTGCCAAGACGTTATTGTAAGACACAAAAGAATGAGTGGATTTAATACCCTTTGGATTCCTGGTACAGATCATGCAGGAATTGCCACTCAAGCAAAAGTTGAAAAAAAAATATTTAAAGAAGAAAAAAAGACGAAGCATGATCTCGGGAGAGAAGAATTCCTAAAGAGAATTTGGGATTGGAAAGAAGAATACGGAAGCGAAATTATAAATCAATTACAACAACTTGGAGCAAGTTGTGATTGGGATTATTTGACTTTCACTATGGATAAAACTCCAAACAGAGCAGTCAGAAAAGTTTTCACACAACTTTATAACGAGGGACTTATTTATAAAGACAAAAGAATTATTAACTGGGATACAGTTTTACAATCTGCCATCTCTGATGCCGAAGTCGAATATAAAGAAATAAAAGGAAAGTTCTATCACATCCATTACAAAGTGGAAGGATCGGATGAAGTTTTAGAAGTTGCAACGACTAGACCAGAAACTCTTTATGGGGATACAGCTGTAGCGGTAAATCCTAAGGATCCAAGATTTAAAAAGTTAATTGGAAAATATGCTATTATTCCAATTTGTGAAAGAGTTGTTCCTATCATTGGAGATTCTTATGTTGACATGGAACTGGGAACAGGCTGCTTAAAAGTTACACCGGGTCATGATTTTAATGATTTCGATATTGGAAAAAGGCATGACCTTGAAGTTATTAATATTTTAAATCCTAACGGATCACTTAACTCTCATGCTAAAGCAGTCGAAGGCTTAAATGCGAATGAAGCAAGAAAGAAAACTGTAGAAATTTTAAAAGAAAAAGAACTTCTTGTTGACGTTAAAGAGCATAAACATCAAGTAGCACATGGAGAAAGGTCTGACTCTATTATAGAACCAATGGTTAGTACGCAATGGTTTTTAAACGTTAAAGATATGGCAAAAAAATCTTATCAATCTGTAAAAAAAGGTAAGATGGATTTTGTTCCCAAGCAATGGGAAAATACTTTTTTTAGTTGGATGGGTGAACCTAGAGATTGGTGTTTATCAAGACAACTTTGGTGGGGACACCGAATTCCAGTTTATCAGTGCAATAGTTGTGAATATGAATTTGCATTTGAAGCAGAACCTAGTGAATGTCCAAAATGCCAAGCTCATCAGTTAAGTCAAGATCCTGATGTTCTTGATACTTGGTTTAGTTCAGGACTATGGCCCCTGAGCACTTTGGGTTGGCCTAATAAAGAAGAGATGGAAGAAAAAGGCTTTGATACTTATTTTCCAAATTCAATGCTAGTTACCGGTTTTGATATTATTTTCTTTTGGGTTGCTAGGATGTCTATGATGTCTTTAAAGCTCATGGAAAAACCACCTTTTAAAGATGTTTATATTCATGGTCTAGTCAGAGATAAACAAGGCCGAAAAATGAGTAAGTCACTTGGTAATGGTATTGACCCAATCGATCTCATCAATCAATACGGATGTGATGCTATGAGGTTTACTCTAGCGAACGGATGTGGTCATAACAGAGGATTTAACTTAGATCCAAGATTAATTGAATCTTCTAGAAACTTTATGAATAAAATCTGGAATGCTTTCAGATTTATCTCTCCATTTTTAAGAAGAAAGGTTGGAAACTATTCAATTTCTACTAAAGGTATAGATGTTCCAACTAAATGGATACTTACAGAGCTTAATTTCACAGCAAGAAAAATGAATAAGCATCTTGATGATTATCGTTTTGATGAAGCAGCTTCAACTGTTTACTCATTTGTTTATGATAAATTTTGCTCTTGGTATTTAGAATTATCAAAACCAATTCTTTATTCTGATGATAAGGCATTAGTTAAAGAAAGAGCGAATATTTTAAGATTTTTATTTGAGGAGCTTCTAAAATTGCTTCACCCTATTTCACCTTTTATCACAGAAGAAATTTGGTCATATTTTTATGAAGAGGAGTCGATTATTTCTCAAAAATATCCTGTCTTTAAAGATCAATATCAGTTTGAAGATGATCATGAAAAGATGGATCATTTTATCGAACTAGTTACACAAATTAGAAATTTAAGAGCTTCTGTTGGACTAAAGCCAAAAGAAAAAATTGAAGTACAATTCTTTACTGATGATAAGAGAACTGCTGATTTTATTTATGAAAACCGACATTACTTAGATCAACTTGCACAAGTAAAGAAAGGGAACATCCATAAAAAAGAAGCAGGGAGACCTGGAAAATCGACAATGTCTACAACTTCTTTAGTTGAAACATTTATTCCTCTTGAAGGACTTATTGACATTGATATTGAGATCATAAGACTTGAGAAACAAATTGATAAAACCAAGAAAGAACTAGAGAAAGTTGAAAAGAAAATTTCTAATTCTAATTTTATGGACAGGGCCCCAGAAGAAGTCGTCATTGAAGTAAAAATGAAAGCAAAAGATTTTTCTGCCAAGCTAGAAGCATTAGAAAAGAATCTTATTTCATTAAAGTAATCGATAAGATTTTTTTGAAATACGGAGAATAGACAACTTTGTAATCAAGGCTATCAAACTTACCATTTGAAAATTTAACTGGTATTTCTTTATATTCTAAAATGATCTTATCTTCCATTTGATCTAAACATCTTTTTTCACCATCTTTGGTAAACTCGTTTGATGAAAAATCTCCAATTTTCATCTTTACTATTTTTTCACCAGATATATTCAGACTTTTTAAAAAATCAAAAGATGGCCTTTTGGCTTCTCCTGTATGGTAAGATTCAGCAATACATTCAGGTTCTTGCGGCTCAAGGTCTTGGTAATTTTTAACATTTAGTAGTGAAAGTGCTCCTCTTCCAAGATCAAAATGTATGTCAATTTCTAAGTCTGTAATTTCTAATGTATTACAATTAATCATAGAAAGCTTATAAGAAGCTTTCATTATTTCAGTAAAATTAGGATTAATATAAGTTGATAAATAATTTGTTTTATTTCCAGAACATGTTTTCTCAATAAATTTTACTTCATCCTCTAAAGAGTTTAGTGTTGTTCTTAAATCTTGCCTAACAATAGAATCTTCTCTTATATCAAAATTTTGAAATAAAACTTTATCAATCATATTTTTTGATATTTCTTTAAAATCTTTTGAAGTCTCTAAGAGAACGGAATTCGACTTAACATATTTTTCAAATCTTACAAAAACCTTATTTAAAAGTTTTGGGTAGCAGTTTCTAATCTGCATTTTCTTTTTATTCTCATCTGCCTCGCAAGGAGCTGTTTTCGTGTTACCATTATAGTCTATAAAAGTTTTTTGATATCGATCTAAAATATACCATCTATTTCCACCTTCTCTAGCATTTAACGCATACGAGTCACAAAGATCATTTTCTTTACCACATTTATTCCACATCTTAACTTTAAGATGCAAAGCTCCAAAAAAAATTGAAAAATTAGATGAAAGCTTTAATCTATCTTTAATAAAGCTATAGACGTCACTTTTAGATTTATTTTTGATCGAATCTAACTTAGTCAATGAAGGAAAATGTATATCTTCAGAAGAAACAGTATAATACATTTCTTTATACATTGACCTCCAGTTATCAATTGAAGTTTTTAAAAGCTTGGGATCATTAAAAATTCCAAGTTGCTCTAAATTTTCTTTAATTCCTATTTCGACAAATTGGGAAAGGCCTACACCACCTTTATGATGACTCGACTTTTCATAAAGAGACTCATGCTCAACTAAGGAAATAAGCTGGGAGACATCTATTTTAGAAATATTACTTGCATAAACAAAAGCTTGGGTAAACTCCATAGCTTTCTTAGATATTTCACTCTCACTCACCTTTCTAATATCCGCAAGATTTTTATAATTTGTGGTAGTTTTATTCTTAATATAAGATTTTACTTTAGAAAGCGATGTACGTTTTTTAGAGTCTATATCTAGAATTGAATATGTATAATCTTTCAAATTATTATAGCATCTATAGTAATTTGTTTTCGATCTTGAATAACTCCAATAATATTGAGAACAAAAATTAGCTTCTTGAATTTGAAGCATTCTTTGCTTGATATATTCAAAAATCATATTCTTGGAAGGATTAGTAAACCTAAGATCTGATTCAATTACTTTTTCAGGTACTACAAATCCATCGTTTTTTGAAAAACAGAATGAACTAAATAAAATAAAAGATAGTAGAATTCTCATCGAGCGCATAATACTCGATTTTCATTTAATTTCTATTATTCTAATACTTTTTTCAAAACTGAAAGATATTGTCTAAACTTTAAACATCTTTTTCTAGACTCGATTCGAACTCTGTATTTTTTACTATATTCAGGAAGAGTTTTTCTACATTTTTTTAAAGAGAAGCAAAATTGAGTACATCTAAACCATAATTTTTTCATTTCAATAAAAGCTACAACATCCTCATGCTAGATTTTTCAAAAAGGAAAAAAATGAGAAAAATCAGTTTATTTATTTTAATTTTATGTTCAACTTCATTTGCACAAGTTTTCAACAAAGTAAATTCACAAATTGTTTGGAAAACAGTTTCTTATGAAGGAGTTAGTGAGAATGAAAAAGCCACTTCTATCTTATTTAATGGTGGACTAGAGCTTTTATTTAATGAATATGTGACGAGCGGCTTAGAAGCTGGGCTTTATTTTTCAGAGCTTACAGGTGATGGCTTCCTTTTAACTAAACATACTATTCTTGCTGAGTTGCATAGAAACTTTAGTGCTGGATATGTTGGATCGATTAGGTTTGATGAGGGAGTTAGATATGAAGCAGGATATAGATTGAGATTTAAGATATTGTTTGTAGATGGTTATGAAGGCAATGGCTTTCGAGATACAGATTTATTTATAGAAATTGGAGGATCTAAAAGTACTAAATACTCTCCTACAAACTTTTCACTAGGTTTAACGGCACCTCTTAATAATTAGAGATATGATTGGAATAATGATTTTTGAAATCTGTATCAACAAAGATATCAATACTAATTAATATTATTTCTAATAAAACAAAAAAGAGTATTTAGAAATATTTCGTAAAGATCCTTTTATTTCTAAATACTCTTCAAAATTATTTTCAATAAAGTCTAAAGATGAATCTGCACTACTAATAACTCTTTTTGCATAACAGTACCTTACCTCTAATTGATTACTCGGTAAAGAATGTCCATTACAACTTTTTATTGGCGCTGTATCTCCATTATAAAAAATCAATGCTTTCTCATACACCGACTTACTCAATACGTTTCCATCTAAATCTCCAGATCTTGAAGAGATAAAGTTAGATAAGCATTCTAAACTCTGGCATTCTTTCGCAACCAATGCTTTTAAAAATACTGCTCCAAAAAAAATCGACAAAGCAGGTTGTTCTAAAAGCATCTTCTTAATTCCCTTATCTTTATCAGACCATGTTGAAGAATCAAACTGAAGAAAAACATTAAGATCGGGAAGTTTATATTTATTAGATAAGTTATAATTTACTTTTTTATAATAATTTCTAAACACCTTGATCGCTTTTTCATCTGCTTGATCCTTAACTATTCCAAGCTGATGCATCACTTCTGCTATTCCCCAATATGTCATTTGAGTAAGACCTACTGCTCCTGTTGGAGAAATAGCTGATGGCTTATAAAAAGACTCTTTTTCAATAAGACCAAGTAATGCAAAAGGATCTAATTTAAAGTCTCTCGCAATGCTAAAGGTCAGGTAAGACACTTCTTTCGCTAACTTTTCTAAATCTGAATTCGAGAATATTGCAAGATAATCAGATGTGTCATCTTTAATAAATATCTTAAATCTATTCAAGACATATTTATTAAAAAGATATTCATCAATTTGAACATGATTATAATTAAAATTTTTTTCAATATTCTTAATTCCTCTAATACCCACAATATTAGAGATTGCATTTAAAGAAAGAATAAAGAGTAAGCTTCTTACTAACATGTAAATTTAAGTATACCAAAGAAATTTACTTAGATTTTTTAAAGGCAAATTTTGAGTAGATATAGTAGCTAGAAGGTACAAATATCAAGGTAAGAGAAGTTGAGAAGATTAATCCATAAGCAAAAGCAAAAGCCATTGGCTTTAAGAATGGATCTCCACCTGGCATATGTGCAATAGGTAATAATCCTGCAACAGTAGTGAAAGTGGTTAAAATTACAGGTCTAAATCGAGAAACACAGGCATTCACTACAGCTTCTTTAAGACTTAAAACACCTTCTTTAATTCTTATATTAATGAAGTTCACAAGAACAATAGAATCATTTACTACCACTCCAATTAAACCAATTACTCCCATAATTGCCATGAATCCTAGAGGCATTCCAAATAACCAAAAAATTCCAACTACACCAATTAAACCTAGTGGAATAGAGGACATGATAATAAAAGGCTGCATGAGACTTCCAAACATTCCTACTAGAATAATATAAATTAATGAGAGGGAGATAATTGCTGATTTAGCCATCCTTACATAAGTATCTTTAGTTTCTTTAAACTCTCCTTCGAGACTATAACTGACATCTTTAAAATTATTTTTTTTCCAAATATCTGAAAGTTTAGCACCAATTTGCGAATTCACTTTTATTGCTGTCGTTTTGGAACTATTTATATCTCCATAAATAGAAATAACTCTTTTTTTATTCTTTCTTCTGATAATATAAGGTGCTTCGATATTTGAAATCTCAGCGATTCTAGAGAGTTTAATTTTTCTTCCAATCTGATTAGGAACATAAAGCTTAGACAATATCTCAGTATCAGTTCTCGATTCTTCATTTAACCTTACAATTACTTCAATATCTTCATCAGATTTTCTAATCTCGGTAAGAGTAATTCCTTCTAGTGCTCTTCTAAGTTCGAGTGCTAAAGAGGTATTTGTTACTCCTAAACGTCTTGCTTCATTTTCTTTAATGTTAACTTGAAGTTGTCTATTACCAAGTTCATAGTCCATATTCGTTGAAATGACTCCTTCCATAGACTTCACAATCTTATCAACTTCTTTGGCCGCTTTAACTAATTCTTTTAAACTATCTCCAGAAATTTCTACATCAATTGCGGGCTTTTTAGGTTTCCCTGACTCTGCTCTTTCTAAAGTAGTTGTAAAGTTTGGTAAAAGTCCATCAGTTGCTCGCTTCATATCCTCAATAATTAAATCTAATGATCTATCTCGTTGATCATCAGTAACTAGGTAAACGAAAATCATCCCATACTGATCACCAGTTCTAGGTGTTCCCTCTTCAGAAAACTGAGATCCCACAGTACTTCTTAAACTCTCAAGTTCGCTAGCTGGAATTGCATCTAAAAGAGCTTTTTCAGCCTTAGCAATCGCATTTGAAGTTGCATCAAAAGAAGTCCCTACCTCACCTTTTATTTTATAGAAAACTATTCTCACATCATCATCAGGAAATAATTCCTTTTCGACATCATAGTAAAAAAGGGCCATCGCACCTGCAAATAAAGCAATAAAGAAAAAAACTGTTAGGTATTTTATATCTAGAGCAAAAGAAATAGCTTTCTCATAAAAATTCAACATTGGTTGATACCATCTAGATTTTTCCATTCCACCTTTTTTAACTTTTACAAAATCAGCTAAGTGACTTGGTAAAATAAAAAAGCATTCAACCCACGAAGCAGCGAGGCAGATCAAGACAACAGCCGGCACGGACCATAAAAACTTACCCCAGATTCCCCCAAGTAACATTAAAGAACCAAAGGCAACAATAGTCGTTAAAATAGTAGCTGTTACTGGTGCTAAAGTTTCTTTAGCAGCGACAACTGCAGCTTCTCTAGGTTGCATTCCTTGTTCGAGCTTTTGATAAAAGTTCTCTGCAACAATGATAGAGTCATCAACAAGCATTCCAAGAACAAGTATCAAACCGAACATGCTCATTAGATTTAGGGTTATACCCACATATTGCATAACAATAAAGGAGACCATAAATGCCAGAGGAGCTCCCATTGAAGTTAAAAATGAAACTCTAAAATTCAAGAAAAAAAGCATACAAATAAAAACAAGAAAAATTCCAATAAAACCATTTTCAGCGAGTATAGAAAGTCTTCTTTTAATATAAAATGCCTGTTCATCTACGAACTCGAACTTCAAACTAGCATTATTTTTTAAATAGTTATTAAGTAAAGAAAATTTTTTCTCTGAAAGCTCTTGAGTCTCAGGAAGATTTAGATAATCATAACTATCTGATTTATAATGACTATCCATTATATTAGAAATCATGCTGATAACAGATTTCAAAAAACTTTTTTTCTCTTTATTTACATTTAAATAATCTTGAATCTTAAACCATAACTCACTTCTTATCGGTTTTTCCCCTAATTCCCTAACACCTTCTGATTCAGCGATATATCTTAAAACAATTTCCTTTGCTTCTTTTGTTGAAGCAATTAAATCTGAGCTCTGCTTCGCAACAATATTTAAAGTAATAGCTGCTTTTCCCCTTACTCTTTCAGAAGCAGTTTCATCTTTAAAAGCAAGCTTTACTGTTGCTACATCAGAAACCAATATTGATCTGCCTGAAGAATTTGATCTTATAACAATATTTTTAATATCTTCTAAGGAAGAAAACTCGTTAAAAGTTCTTACCAGTAAGTTTCTTTTATTCGTTTTAATTTTTCCAGCAGATAGGTTTATATTCCTGTCTTGAATTGCTAATGATAAATCACTTAGAGATAAGTCATATTGGCTCAAACTCTCTGGACTTGCTTCAATGAAGTACACATAGTCTCTAGCACCTGCTAATGAAACCTTTGATACACCAGGGAGTCTTTCAACTTTATCTCGTAATTTTTTTGCATGAAATTTCAATTCTTTTTCATCTAGACCTGTCAGTCCAACATTCATCATGGGCTGATTCTTAGTCTCAATTTTAGAAATTATTGGAGATTCAACATCGTCTGGGAAATCAACAATCTGATCAATCCCATTTCTCACTTCTTGAAGGATTTCATCTACATCATAAGCAGGATCAATCTCAATTACCCCTAAAGAATAACCAGAGCCACTCATTATATTTAAGTTATCAACTCCAGAGACTTCTTTAACTTTTCTTTCTATTGGGATAGATACTAACTTTTCTACATCTTCCGCAGTTGAGCCTGGATAAGGAGTTCTAACAAGAATTGTTTCGAAATCTACATTGGGAAACATTTCTTTATTTAGCTGAATCATTGAAATCGTTCCAACTAGAACTATCAAAACAGTAATCAAATTGACAAGAACAGATTTTGAAACAAAATATTCAATGAGTTTATTCATTATAAGTCGCTAGGAATTCGTTAAACTTTCCAGAGTTAAAGTAATAATTTGCAATTAACAGCCAATAGTTTTTAATATACTGAAGCTTCGTAATCTGAGCTTGAGTGATAACATCTTCACTTGCTAGGACTTGATCAATTTCAATTTGACCTTTTTCATACCTTCTTGATTGCTCTCTAAGAACTTTTTTTGAAATTTTTTCTCTTTTTTCACTCATCTTAATATTTTTTTCTAGATTTCTTAAAGAGATTCCTAACTTACTTCTATTATTAACGAGAGCATCAGATAATTTCTTAAATCTCACCTTAGCAATCTCAGATTCTAAATATTTATTTTGTTGCTCTAAAGACTTAGGATTAACTCCAAGTGGGTAATAAGCATTTACTGAAATAGATTTGTTATCAAAACTAGTATCTGAAAAAGAATCTCCAAAAGCATCAGAAAATTCTGGTTTAACTCCGCTTCTTGAAAATTCCAAATCAAGCTTTACATCTAAACCGTTTTGAGATTTTGATTTTTTATAATCTAATAGAGCAATCTCTAAGTTTTTATTTAAAATTTTCTGATCAATTGATTCGATTTGAGAGATCTCATCTATATTAGAATTTTTATAAACTAAACCAGAAGAAATGTCTGTTTCAGTCACCTTTCTTAAAGTTTTAGTGCTCAAAATACTTAAATAATCTTCGAGCTGTAAATTATAGGTTTGTAAATTATCTTCAGCGATGACATAAGAAGAGTCTGCTTGAAATTTATCAACACTTAACGCCAGACCATCATTAAATCGCCTTCTAGCTAAAGACTTTCTTCTGGCTGCTCTTTTCAGTGCGTCTTCACCAAGTTTTACTAATTCTTTTTGAAATTTTGAATTCAAATAAGTTTGAAACAAGCTAAAAATCCCATCCTCTGAAATTTTTGATGATTGTATATCATTAATATCAGACCTGAGTGATAAAAGTTTTTTATCATACTTAAAGTTTTTACCCAAAAAATTATTATAAAGATCTTTAGAAAACTTTAATCTATTTGTGTAAACATTTGCAGTAGTTCCTCCAAAGCCACCAATCAATAATGGATTTTGCTGAGAAATATCTTCAATATTAAACCCTGAAGTAAATTGAAACTCTCCTCCCCACCAAAACTTTTTCCCCAATGTCGCATTTAATGAATGAGTGCTAGACTCGGCTTGAAACGCTGAATATGTCGGAGGCCTTCCCTCTCTGTATCCTGCATTCCCTAAAATATATAATTGGTTAGAAGCATCTAGAATTTT
>JAHDHG010000164.1 GCA_020631435.1 Bacteriovoracaceae bacterium
GATCATTTTTAATTTTAAACACCTTGGTTGTAGCGGGATTCTGACTCATGTCTCGTCCAGATATCATTGATCCATCTTTAGACAGCATTGGCAATTTAATCTCTCTATTTTTACATAAGACTACGTCTTTTTTGCTTTTGTCATTAACTTTTATTTCACTTCCACTATATTCAAGCTTGTAATCTCTGTATGAAACACCTGTATCGCCTGAATCAGTAAGAACACGTATTGTATTAGCTTGATCCTTTAAACTTCCAATAGATTGATATACACCCTCTTGTTCACTTTCAAGCACAACACTATTTTCAAAGTTTATATCTTGACTAGTATCTCTAATATCAAAAAAAGTAATTTTGGATACTCCACCTCTTGTAATTGGAACAGTAATTAAATCTTCACTTGGAACAGGTACAGGATCAATTCTACCCGGAAGTTTAATTCTTTTATTGGAATCAAGATCTAGAAGATAATTTTGTTCTCCAGCGGCAAAGCTAACTTTTTTAGAATTAGAAAATGGCTTAAAAAAGAAACTTATATCATCTGGAATTTCCCAATCCTGAGATAAACTTTTGGGCTCAAGCTGGCAAAAATCTGTAGAGAAACAAAACATAGTAAAAAACAAAAATATTAGATTCTTCAAAACCCACCTAAATATTTTCTCAGTCTTTTAGGATTATCATATCCAGGCCTAACATCAGAAACCAATTTACCATTTTTAAAAACTAATAATGATGGAAAATGATCTCCAAGACCTCTTGCTTTCAATTCAAAAGATGAAATTGAATTTTTATTTTGCTTTTTGGATTCCCTAATATCAACTAACTGAAAGTTTAATTCTTTTGCTACTTTAGTGACTTCTTTTAATCCAATCTTGGATAAGGGCATATTTTCAGACCAAGCATATATGATACCTTTAGATTGATTTTTTTTACTTTTATTTAATATTTTTTTTAATAATTCATCATTAAAGCCAGATTGAATTTTAAGTTTTTTTTTAGTCATTACTAAACGACATGTATGATTTTCAAACTTAATGTTTAGTTTCTCTAAACTACTGAAGTGTACTAATTCTGATTTATTAGAATAAACTTTTAAATATAGCCAATCCCCTATTTCAGTTGCAGGAGTTTTATAAATTGATGAGAACTCATCTTTAGAATCAAGTATCCAGTTAGGAACTATTTTTTTATTAATAATATAATTAGTAATCTCTTTAAAACAAACTACATTTTCTTTTATAATTGCAGCGGAATGAAATGAAAGACAAATAAAAACGATATAAAGAAGTCTCCTGCTCATAAAATTATTATAATTCAATAAATAAGATTTTTTATTGGCCTTAAATTTTTACTCTTCCACAACTATTGCACTCAACTAATCAAAACATTCAATATGAAGCCAATCATGAAGTGGACTAAAATATTCACTAATTCTCAACTCATTCTTATCACTTGAGCTACAATGCTCTTTTATTACTTCATCCCTAAAAATGAGCTTAAAACATCTAGAAAGGTCAAATGGAATTCTTGAAGATTGCAAATCACGAGAGCTTTCATAGACAATCATAACTTCATCTAATAAAGCACTAGCGTAAACAACTTCAGTAAAATTTGTATACAATAGACTTAAAGTGACTTCTCTTTGCACTCCACTTAAGCTCAAAGTACATTGTGGTGCTCTTGATTGAGCTAAAAGGCTAAAAAACACTAAAAATATCAATTTCTTCATAGATTCTCCTTTTTTCTAAAAATTTGATAAATAAATAATTAAATACTTAACAAGTTAATGGAAATATTTTAATTTCATTGACAAATTTGCCAAGATTTAATCTTTAGTTTGATGAATTAACAAAGTGATAGTGAGATATAGATGGAAAATTATGAAATCGATAATTTAGATAAAAAGCTAATTTCAATTCTTCAAAAGAATTCAAGGACACCCTTTCTAGAAATCGCAAGGACTCTCAATGTTTCGGGAGGAACTATCCATGTTAGACTCTCAAAATTAGAAGCTGCTGGGATTATTAATCAATACGCTCTGGATCTAAACCCAAAAGAATTGGGATTAAATGTCTGCACCCTCGTTGCCATTACACTTCACTCAACAGCAAAGTATCAAAAAGTCTTATCTAAATTAAAAAGCATGAAAGAAATTGTAGATGCTTGGTATACAACTGGTAATTTCAGCTTAATGCTTAGAATTTATTCCAAAGATATGGAAGACTTTCATTCTTTTTTACTTAATAAACTTCAAAAGATTGAAGAGATTCAAAGCACTCAAACTTTTGTTGTGATGGATTCGCCTATAAAGAGAAATGTTAATGTTGTTTAATTTTCAACCATTCAGATTTTAATAATCCATAACCCAAGCCATCAAAATACTCACCCTCAACTATTCTTGCTTTTCTAAATCTGGCTTCTAATAAAAACCCTAAGCTTACTGCCAATTTCATCATTCCAATATTTCCTGACCAAGTTCTCAGATCTAATCTTACTAGCTCAGGTCTATATTTAAAAAGATACTCGATCCATAGACTTAGTGCTTCTTTACCAATTCCTTTACCCCAGTTTTGAGGATCATAAATCACTAGGCCAATTGAAAGCCAATTCGTTTCCTTTGATTGCCAATATGAAGACACTGAGCCCAAAAGCTTATTTTGCTTATCCGCTATTACTAAGCTCATTCTGGGATGTGAGAATTTCCTATTTATAATTTTATCTTTTAAAGCTTCTACAAGCTCTTCTGATTTATCATCAAGAGAATGATAATAAGGAGCATCTAATTTTTTCCATGAAGCACTGGGAGAGTGCCATTTTTGATAATCTTTTAAATCATCTATATGCCAATCTCTTAATTTAATTTCTAATGATCCAGTCATAATACATTTATAGTAACGATTTCTTTATCAAGCTGAAAAACCATTTTTCCTTTTTGAAGTTTCACATCAAAAAACAAGGCTCCACTTTGAACCTGATATTCTTTATCATTTACCTTTAGGACTAATTTTTTAAGTATTTTTTTATTAAATCGAACTCTTATTTTTTGATTTTCAAAAGGCATATGTGGATCGATTGCATAAATAGTTCCATTAAGGGGTGATGTAATCTTAAGACCAATATTTTTAAATTCATTAGTTTTAATATTACAATAATAGGCCTCTGCAAGTTCATCTGATGAAAAAGTATTTTCATCAAGGTAAGGTTTTAAGTGATCATTGGCCTTAATGTAAATCATCTCAGTATCAATCTTACATAAATTGTTGAAACTTACCCTCTTATGCATATCGCAATGCTTAGGCAACTCGTTTTTCATATTAAACTTATCAAATCTTGTATGAGGACATATTTCTTTAGAAAGTTTTCCACTTAAAGAGCAAACCTTTTTTTCTTTTATCCCTGAAGTCATACTCAAGCCAACACTAGGAAAATCAGAGTTAAGTTTTAGTACAATGTCTCTGTATAATTTACCTGCGATCTCAGAAGAAGGTACTTCATATTTGAAAGGTTTTGAATTTGAATTTCCTTTCCAAACGCCCACAGTAAACTTCTTATTATAACCAACTATCCAATGATCTCTAAAGTCATTTGAAGTTCCAGTTTTAGAGGCAAATGGAAAATTAAATTCTAAATTTCCATTTCTTCCAAATTCTAATTCTCTTGCCGAGTCATCACTTAAAATATCCCAAATCAAAAATGAATTAATTTCAGATACTAACCTCACTTTATTTTGTGTTTTTTTATCTATGATTTTTCTAAGAGGAGAAGACATACCTAAATTTGCTAGAGTTCTATAAGCATTGACTAATTCAAGCATTTTCACTTCTCCATTTCCAAGAACTAACCCAATTCCATAATGCCTAGCTCTTTTTGTAAAAGTACTAAATCCAAGTTTTTCAAAAAAAAGTTTAATTTCTTCTTCTCCTATAGAACTTGCTAAATTTAGAGCTGGAACATTTTTAGAATTCGCCAAAGCATATCTCATGTGTATCAACCCTAAGAAATCACCACTATAGTTTCTTGGAAGGAAATTCCCTTTTGCAACATCCAAAGCGATAGGAACATCCTCTAAAACATAGGAAGGATAAAGGCCTCGTTCTAAGGCCAGCAAATAAAGAAATGGCTTAAGAGTTGATCCGGGTGATCTAAGAGCAGAGATATGATCAAACATTCCTGAACTAGAATTAAAATAATCACCACTAGCAACATAAGTTAAGATCTCTCCAGACTCATTATCTACGATTAAGATTGAACCAGTATCACCTAGTCCCTGATGATCTTTTAAATGTTTTTTTAATAAATTCTCAGAAAATAATTGAAGATCATAGTCCAGCGTTGTTTGAATTTTATTTTGATTTATATCTTGAAATAAATTAGCAAAATGATGGGCAGAGTTTATCTCTGAATTCTTAAAAAATTTATTTTCATTTGTCTCGTCAAAACTCGATTCAAAATTAAAATCTTCTTTAAGCCTTTGATGTAAATTAATCGCTCTAATTTTCAATGCTTTTTTATTATTCAAAAAAAGATTGGGATTTCTTGGCAAGATACTTAAAAGGATCATTTGTTGTTTTGATAATTTATGA
>JAHDHG010000165.1 GCA_020631435.1 Bacteriovoracaceae bacterium
GTTGTGTGGTGTCATGCTACTTATTTTGGTTTTTGGATGGCACAAAAGTATTGGGCTACCCTGGGGATTTCAGTTTTCTATTTTGGGTTTTTAGTCGCTACTTTTGAATTTATTATTGCTTTTTTTGTGAAGTTTGCTCAAAAGATTGAAGATACTTTTGGCGATAAGACTGTATTTATTTTAATTTGTATTGGGCCAGTGATTGCTTACTTTTTAGTGCCTTTAATAAATCACAAGATAGGTGTTTTCTTAATGATTAGTTTTGCGATCTCCAGGGGGCTTACTCAAATCATCTTAACTGATGCCATCAATGCTAGAGTCCCAGATAAAATGAGAGCAACTGTAAATTCTATAAATAGTTTATGTCTGAGAGTTGGTTTTATTTTTGTTGGTCCATTAACAGGATATTTATTTGATAAATTGGGAATAAACTTTGTATCAAATTTATTAGGTATCTCATTTGTCATATTAGGCCTATTATTAATTCCACCACTTTTAAAACTAATTGATGGAGAAGTACATGAGTGAATTTCAACCAATGAGTTCAGAACAACTTTTAGCAAGGAAGAGATGTTGTAAAAGCTCATGTTTACATTGTCCATATGGTCATACTCTCAAGACTCAAGGTCTCGAGATTAAAGACTCTGAGAAAGATGATATTCCAATCTTAAATATGATCTTAGAAGAGTATGGGAAAAAGTCATCTTCCAATATAGCTGCTATTTTATTACAAGAGGCCCTTGGTTCTTCAAAAGCTGAGATTGAAATAACGAATTCTAATTTAAGCGAGGTTAGATCCATCTATCTTAAAAATCACTTTTGTGGTTTCTTATTTCAAGGTGAGCTATATCTTGAAAAAAGCTTTCGCTTTCAAGGAATAACTCTTGAAGTTGTGAAGCAATACATTTAGTCTCAGTACATATGAATAAAATCAAAAATATCGCAATTGTGGCTCACGTTGACCATGGAAAAACTACGTTAATTGATGAAATCTTTAAGCAATCAGGGATTTATAGAGATAACCAACAAGCAACTGAAAGAGTTATGGATTCTGGAGATCTTGAAAAAGAAAGAGGGATTACAATCACTGCAAAAAATTGTTCTGTTGACTGGAAAGATATCAAGCTCAATATTGTTGATACTCCAGGTCACGCCGACTTTGGTGGTGAAGTAGAAAGATCATTAATGATGGTTGATGGTATTTTGTTACTAGTTGACGCAGCAGAAGGGCCGTTACCTCAGACTAGATATGTTCTTCAAAAAGCGTTGGAAAGAAATTTAAAGATTGCCGTGATGATTAATAAAATTGATAGGCAAGATGAGAGACATGAAGAAGTCAAAGGGGAAGTTGAAGACTTAATCCTAGATTTAATTGATCAATCTGGATTAGAAGATTACGACATAGATATTCCTTTTTTCTACGGATCTGGAAGAGATGGTTACTCTTCAAACGATCCTTCAAAAAGAGAAGGAACTTTAGAGCCTCTTTTAGATTTATTTGTAGGAGATTATTATCCCTTTCCAAATCTAAATCCTGAAGGTGATTTTAAGCTTTTGGTTACAAACCTTGCTTACTCTGCTTATTTAGGAACTTTAATGATTGGAAGAATTGTTGAAGGTAAGGTCAATAAGAACGAGCAAGTGCAGATTTTTGGAAAAGAAAAAACCTCAAAGTTTAAAGTTGGTTCTATTCAAGTCTATAAAGGATTAGAGCAAGCAGATGTCGACTCAGCAGATGCTGGAGAGATAATTTCTATCTCTGGATTTAATGATGCTGAGATCGGTGATACAGTTTCAAGTTTGGCCGTGCCTAATGCATTGGAGAGAATTGAAATTGAACCTCCTACAGTTGCTATCTCTGTTTCAGTAAATACATCTCCGTTGGCCGGAAGAGAAGGTGAATACTTAACTAGTAGAAAGCTTGAAGAGTTCTTAGTAGAGGCCTGTCGAAACAATGTTGCTCTTAAGTATGAAACCACTGAAGACCCTAAGATATTTATTCTTAAAGGAAGGGGTGAGTTACAACTTGCTATTGTATTTGAAGAAATCAGAAGAAAAGGTTTTGAGTTAATGGTGTCTAGACCTAGTGTCATTACCATGGAAGTCGATGGAAAACTTCAAGAACCATTTGAGAAAGTTGTAGTGGATATTCCAGAAGATTGCACAGGTGCAATTACAGAGAAAATGGCGACAAGAAAAGGTATCATGGAAGGAATGAGCCCTTACGGTGAAGGTCGATCGAAAGTTGAATTCATTATTCCATCTAGAGGGCTGATTGGTTTAAGATCTCAATTTCTCACTCTAACTAGAGGAGAAGGTTTAATGAGTTCTTATTTTGTAGGATATAGAGATCATATTGGAAAAATGTTAGCAAGAACCAATGGTGCGTTAATTGCTGATAGAAAAGGGAAAACAACTCCTTATGCACTTTTTAACCTTTTAAGTTCTGGGAAACAATTCGTTAAGCCTGGTGAAGAAGTTTATGAGGGAATGGTTGTTGGTGAGCACACAAGAACGAATGATCTTAATTTAAATGTCTGTAGAGAGAAGCACTTAACGAGTGTTAGGACCGCTGGGAAAGATGAAAATATTGCTTTGCCTCCAATTAAAAATAGGACCTTAGATTGGGCCATTGATTGGATTGATGACGATGAATGGGTTGAAATAACTCCGGAAAATATAAGAATTCGTAAGAAAATTCTGCCTGCTAATATGCGGCACGTTAAGCGATAAGGCAAATAATAAGACTAGAACTATTTCAGTTATCAATACTTGATTTTAATCAATAGAATTTGTATAAAAAATAAACTTCTATATTTTGGAGATTAAATGAGAATTTTAGCTTTTATCATTTTTGTATCTTTTTCTTCTTTTTCTGCTGATTCGAGTGGGTATTTCTTTGATACAGTTATCAGACTTTTAGAGCAAGATTACGATATGGTTTGTAGTAAAAATTCGAAAAAGAAATATCATTGTCATCCATCAAATTCTACTAAGATTGGATACTCAGTCAGTCTGAAGAAAAAATTCTTTCTAGTTAAATGGATGTTTGGCGGTAAGTACTCTATTGATTTTGAGGTTTTTAATAATTCTCATGCTTCATTGATCTCACTTGATCCTGCTGGAGATCAAGATGATTATCATCTTTCATACCCAAAAACTGAAAAGTTTTATGGAAGACAACTTTCTTTAGACCTCCTTCAAATTGTTTCAGATATTAAGAGAGCAGATTGTAATCCATTTGAGTTGGAACTTAAAAACTACACAGGAGAGAATGATTCTTCTTTTAAAGTAAAGAAAATGAGAGATCGTTCTTATCAGCAATCAAAATGTTTTGAAAGTGATGGAAACGTGATCGACTTTAGGTCTGTTTATCAAAATGGGATTATCGAGCAAATTATTATCAAAGAATAATTGAGTTCATTAAAAAAATTAAACTTTTTTCTTAAATCTTTTGGTTTAACTAAAGTTCCAATGATTTTATTCATGAATCCAAAGATTCTTGTTTGTAATGATGAGCTTATGGAGATCAAAGTTCCTCTAAATTGGAGGACGAAAAATCATTTGAATTCTATGTATTTCGGAGCACTTTGCGCGGCTGCAGACGTTGCAGGTGGGTTTAGTGCCATGAAAGTGATTGAAGAATCAAAGAAAAATGTTCATTTATCTTTTAAATCTTTTAGTGCGGAGTTTTTATTAAGGGCAGAAGCGGATACTCATTTTTACTTTTATGATGTGAAAAAATTAAATGAGTTTGTTCAAGATGTAATAGCGAATCCAAATGAAAGAAAAGAGATGATGTTAAATATTTCTGCGAAATGTCCAAGCATTAACGAGAAAGAAGTTGCTAAGTTCAAGCTTCTTCTTTCTCTTAAGTATAAAGTTTAATGCTTAACTAAATCATGACATTCAAAAACAGAAAGTTTTTTTTCTCTCCAGTTATGAACGATATATTTAAATGATTTTGGTCCGTGATAGGTATCACTATGAATCATCTCAACATTTAAAGCAATTCCGCCAGTCTTATCACCATGGAAATCTTTTAAAAAATCTCTTTCAAATTTAATTTCATTAGTTTCTTTATCAATAGAAGGCATATGCTTTAATACAAACAAAGTATTATGTCCTGGAACTTTAGTAAGAATTTCTTCATTAATAGGGTTTTTGATTCCTGAAACATAATTTTTTACGATAAACTCAATCTGACAAGGTTGAGCATTTTTTGTTATACCTTTGTATTTCCCCATTTTAAAACCAGCAAAAGACAAAGATGACACTAGTAATAATATAGCTATTTTCATAGATCTCTCCTTTTTTATATAGGAAATCTTAAATAAGAAAAGATCAATGGGCCAGAGGTCTTGCGCAGAGCAATGACCTTTTCTGGTATCTTTGAGTACCGGTTGATAAAATTAAATTAAGACTTGATCAGATAGACAGGTACTTATGAAAAATGAAAACTATAAATATTGCTTAATTGGTGATGGAAATATCGCGAGAAACCTCACGTCATATTTAAATTATTTAAATATAGAATTTGATTCTTGGTCTAGAAACTCACAAAAAGAAATTAACCTTA
>JAHDHG010000017.1:0-6706 GCA_020631435.1 Bacteriovoracaceae bacterium
TAGTAGTAGTAGTAGTAGTAGTAGTAGTAGTAGTTGTTGTTGTAGTTGTTGTAGTTGTTGTAGTTGTTGTAGTTGTTGTAGTTGTTGTAGTAGTTGTAGTAGTTGTAGTAGTAGTAGTAGTTGTTGTTGTTGTAGTAGTTGTAGTAGTTGTAGTAGTTGTAGTAGTTGTAGTAGTAGTTGTTGTTGTAGTTGTAGTTGTAGTTGGTGTAAATACAACTACCCCAGCTTCAACTATATCCCCTATTGAACCATCCTCCTGATCTAGCTTAATATCTGTTAAGATATTATTAATTTCCTGACCTTCTGTACCTGCATTAACTGTAGCAATAATCTGAAGTTGCTCAGAAACACCTTGATTAATTCCACCAACTATCCACTCACCAGAAGTGTTATTATAACTTGAAGTAGAAGAACTACTAGATACAAAAGTTACTCCTGCTGGAAGTAAGTCTTTTAACTCAAAGCCCGTAATATTTCCCGGACCGTTGTTAGTAACTTCGATCGTATAAATTATTGAATCTCCAACCATAGGATTGGAATTATCTACTGTTTTACTAATTTCAATATCAGAGGGACAAATTCTTAAATCTTGAAATATTACAGGATTTTGAACATGTTGAGGACTTTGAATCTCAATCTCAGGATTCATTCCATTAAGTGAATTTCCTGAAAACTGAATACCAGAACAATTAAACAAACCTGAAGAACAAGAACAATTTACAGAAGCGGGACTCATTTCAGGTGAAGTAATAGTGATTAATGCTCCATCAATTGCACATTCACCATTAAGATTTACAGATGTATTTGCCGGCAGACATGAAGCTGCATTTAATAACCCAACCCCTTCGAAGGTTGTAACATTAGTATTCTTCCCACAGGAAGAAAATAATAAAACCAAAAATAAAAAAATTAAATTCTGCAAACGTACCTCAATTTGATTTAACAAATACTTATCGACTTATAGATTTAATTCCTTTAATTATAATCTCACTCTTCAAAACGAGTGAGATTATTCAAAATAATTTAATTTTCAATAATTAGAGAGGTAATCGAGGATTAAAGTGGGCAGTCACTATAGAAAATGAAATCTAAAGTTAAAGACTACTTTGCCTTTTCTACTAAATACCTAACAAGATTAGGTAGAGGCATTCTTTCTTTAGAATATCCGTTATACCTATACTGTCCAAGTATTCCACCCGAAGTAAGACTTTTAGTTGCCCTCGTGACTGATCCATCATCATTTAATAAAGATGCGGTATCTTCTCCAAAAACAGTGTGTTTAGATTGATTTGGGATCCAAGCAAAATCTGGATAATTGGAGCTTAACCATTCTCCACCAACGATTTCATATTTTTCGTTTAACTCTAGATCATAATAAATTTCTTTTTTCACTAAGGAATCGTACCTAGGATCATCTGTTAGTCTTGATAAATTATAATTTTCATTCAAATACTCTAAAGTCAATTTAACACCAATTATATATTTAGTTTCTGGTGACCTATAAGCTCTAAAAAGTGAGACTCTATTAATGTCCTCTACGTCTCTTTCAAAATCATTATAAATAACTCTTTCTACTGGATTGAAATATTGAAACTTATATTTAGATACAGGATGATTCCATACCTCAGAATTTGAACTTACATCTAAAATAAGTGGCTTTTTGTTAACCCCTACCTGATTTACTAGAGCAATATGTAAACTTCCAGGGTTTAAATCAAGGCAACTCTTGGGAATGGATGCCCTATTATTAAAATCAATATTAGAAGCATTACATCTTAAACCAATGACTGTCTGAGCCTTTTTTGTCCATGCTAGAGTTGCAAGAGCTTTAATATCTTTCGGATAAAAAGTAATTTGCTCCCCCGTCAGTCCTGACGGAACTGTAACAGCTCTTGTTGGTCTATCTACCATGATACTAGCAGGGGCCCAACCGTGACAAAGACCGAACCATTTAGGAAGGTTTCCATTTTGCTGCTTATAATATTTAAAAGAATTATTCAATACTGCGTTTGTAAGAGTTAGGTTTCTATCACCAACCCACAGATCATATTTCTCAGCAGGACTAAGATTTTTTCTAGGAAAAGAGCTATATGAAATAGCATCATTTCTTCTTATATAATTGATCAACTGGGGAAGAACTCTTTCAATTTGAGTGGATCTTGAAATCCGACTAAATTCAGGATCTGATAACCTCGCTGCAATTGATCCTTGTACATCTGGCCAATAATATCCAGACCAAGGTCTCTTTTTTACTTCTCCTGATTTTTTATCAAGCATTGTTTTAATATTTCTTGAATACTCTCCACCCAAGTTCCAAATAATCTTTAGAGGATCATTTTGAGGATCTATTGGAAAGTCTACCTTCGCTAAAGAAAGACAAGAAACAAATAAAAAATAAATCATAAATAGTTTTTTCATATTTTTTATATAATGAATTATTTTTAAATTTGAAAAATTAATTGACCTTACATTGACAGATTTAGCTTTATTTAAAATAAATTAATTATTAAGTTTAGTTAAATAAACATCATACCTTATTGATTTTGTCTTAAGGCTGTAATCAGGATTAGGATACACTGGGTTTCCTTTAATTGGTCTTTTTACAACTAATTTAAATGATCTAAAATCTTCTAACTTCAAAAAATCAAATTTATCAAATTCGCGAAGCATTAAAATGTTTTTATTGGGCTCAGTTTTTTCTTTTTTCTTTCTAAAAAAAGGATCGTAGTAGATCACAGAGTCTTCTTTGACTGAATGAGCTCGAACACCTCTAAACTCAAATGGGTGAAAAGTGAAATTTTTAATAGGAAATCGTTTTAAAGCATTTAAAATTAAAGCACTTTGGATGGGATTTGCTTCATAGGTTTCAACGTAAAATCCCCAGAACACCAATAGAATAGAATCTCCTAAAAATCCTCCTGTTACATCAACCACCTGCATTTGATCTGATTTTAAGGCCTTATATAGTTCCTCTTTCTTATATCCTCTATTTTGATAAAAAGATTTGTGGTAATTAAACTCAGATTCGAGATCTATAAAGTAATATTTATTATCATCAAACAGGGCCAAAGCTCCATTTTCTTCAACTAAAAAATAATCACTTTTTCTGCAGAATGAATTAATCTTATTTAAGAGTTCTTCTGTTATCTCTGGAAAAAGACGTAGAAATTCAGATCTTTTAGAGTCGTCATCAACTAGACTAGACAAAGAATAATATCTCCTTTGATCTTTATTCTTTCTCTTAAATTTAGCTGACATCAGCAAACCTTTTATCTACACTGTTGATAAAATATATTTAGGGGACAATTCATGAGTAGGCCAGATTTTAATTATGATATTGAGCAACTAGAAAGAGAAAAAGCTGAGTATTATATTCCAGCAAGCTCTAAAGATATTGAGGATATGCTCAAAGCTTGTGATTTAAGTAGCCTCTCTGATCTTTATAAACATATAAAAGAAAACCAGAAATTTGATAATCAAGAATTTTTTATTGAGAGAATTGAAGATTACGACCATTTAGCTGATCATGTTTATGAGATTTCAAAGAAAAATAAATTAGTTAATAGTTTTATTGGTGATGGTCTATCTTATTATCTACCATCCCCTATTATCGATGATATTTGCTCTATAAGAGGACTCACAACTGCCTATACGCCATATCAACCTGAAAGATCACAGGGAACATTGCAATCTCTTTGGATATATCAAAGTATTCTAAAAGAGCTTACTGGATTCGAGGCAATTAATGCTTCTTTGTACGAAAGATCTACTGGCATATTTGAAGCTGTAAAATGTGCAATTAGACTAGCAAGAAAAAATAAGAAGGTTGCAATTGTAGATTCACTTTACGAAGGAGATAAAAAAGTTTTATCTACTTTATTTAAAAATACAGGAATCAATATTGATTATATTCCTCTAAATGAAGAGACAGCTCAAGTAGATTTATCAGTGCTTGAAAATTTCCAAGATTACTCATGTATTGTGTTTTCTCAAATAACTTGTTTTGGAACTTTAGAAAAGATTCATGAACTAACTGATTTTACAAATACTAATAAAATTATTTCAGTTGCAGTTATAGACCCGATCACTCTTTCAAACTCTGGCTTAGAAAAACCATCTTGCTTTGGATCAAATCAACAGGGTGTGGATATTATTGTTGGAGAAGCACAAAACTTGGCCCTTGATAAAAATTTTGGTGGACCAGGCTTAGGAATTTTTGGAGTTAGATATAATGAAAAGCAAAAAAATCATATCAGACAAGCTCCTGGAAGGTTTATAGGGAAAGCCAAAGATATTGATGGAAAAATTTGTAAATCTATTATCTTATCAACGAGAGAGCAACATATCAGAAGAGACAAGGCCACTTCTAATATATGCTCCAATCAATCGTTTGTTTCCTCTCTAGCTGGTGCTAATTTATTATATTGGGGCAATACTGGACTTGATAAAAAAATTCAAAAAAGTAGAGATAATCTTACATACTTTGTAGATCAAATTAATGATCTCGAGGGCATATCTTTAAAATTTAAGACTCCCGTTTTAAATGAAATTACAATTAAGGTTAATCAAGACATCAAGAAACTTATAGAAAAAGGATTAAATCAAAACTTAGAAATAGGTGTAGATATTTCATTTAGATCTAATGATCAAAATTTATTAAAGATATTCTTTAATGATAAAGATAAAAGTGAAGTAGATAAGTTGATCGATTTTTTCAAAGATAATTTCAATAAAAAAGATCATTCTTTTCAATTAGTTGAAATTCCTAAAAACTATTTAAGAACCGAAAAATGCTCTTTTAAAAATCACGATGCCCAGGAAGTTGTGAATTATTATCAAAAACTAGGAAAGCAAAATCTCAGTCCTGATGATGGAATTTATCCTCTTGGTTCTTGTACTATGAAGTATAATCCTTATATCAATGATTTTTGCGCATCTTATACAGGTTTTACTAGTACCCACCCTCAATCAGATCTAAGTTTAGTACAAGGAAACTTAGAGATATTATTTGAGATTCAAGAATTTTTTAACAGAGTTACTGGACTAGCAGCGACCACAACTCAACCAGTTGCGGGAGCCCAAGGGGAACTCGTTGGACTAAAGTTATTTCAAGCCTATCATCAAGATAAAGGAATAAGTCGAACCAAAGTCATTATTCCTAAATCTGCTCATGGAACAAATCCAGCAACTGCAATAGTTGCAGGTTACGAAATTATATTACTTAATTCTACCGATGATGGTCAGATTGATATGGATCATCTAAAAAAAATTATACAAGAAAATCATGATGATATTGCTGGTGTTATGGTAACAAATCCTAATACATCTGGAGTTTTTGAAGAAAGCTTCAAACAAATGGCAGATCTCATTCATGAAATCGATGGACTCGTTTATATGGACGGAGCCAATATGAATGCTATTGCAGGCATCGTGAACCTTGATAAAATTGGAGTGGATGCAGTTCATAATAATCTTCATAAGACTTGGACTATTCCTCACGGTGGTGGTGGCCCGGGTGATGCCATTGTTTCAGTTAGTCACAAACTAAAAGATTTTCTTCCTGGTTATCAAATAAAAAAAGTAAATGAAAAATTTGATGTCTTTCAAACTCCCAAATCAATAGGAAGTTTTCATAGGCATTGGGGGAACTTTGCACATAAGGTAAGATGCTACACCTACATCAAAGCTCTTGGCTCTGATGGGATTAGGAAAATGTCTTCTTACGCAGTTTTAAGTTCTAGGTATTTATTCCATAAAATTAAAAATGACTTCCCTACTCTACCGGAAAAAGCAAACCTTACTCCAAGGATGCATGAATTTATTCTCACTCTTTCTAAAGAACAATTTCAAAAAATTGAAGATGCTGGAGTAAGTAAGGCCATGATTATAGCTAGAGTAGGAAAGCTATTTCTAGATTTTGGTTTTCATGCTCCAACAGTAGCTTTTCCAGAGATCTATGGTTTGATGATAGAACCAACAGAGTCTTTTACGAAAAAAGAGTTAGATCAGTTTCTTGAAGTCTTATTTAAGATCAAAGAAGTCATAGAGACCGCTCCACATATATTAAACACAGTTCCGCATTTCACTCCTATAAGACGTGTTGATGAGTTAAGTGCGAATAGAAAGCCAGAGCTTTTTGAAGAAAAAGAAAACAATGTATTGTTTGACTCACTTTTAAATCCTGAAGATGATAAATTACAAATCAGTGAGCTAAAAAATCAGACGTCACATGATCTGATTTATAAAGTTCAAGCATTATTGTAGATTCTTTTTCTCTAATCTATGAAAAGATTCAATAATCAATGAAGGAAGCTCATTATAATAATCGTCTTTTCTAAAACTCAGGGGAAGAATCTCTTGTCTATCAGAGACGGTTTTAAAATAATTTTCTAATCTATAAATTGGAGCAGAAGCTTTAAAGGCCAAAAATAAGTTTAAATAAGCAGAGACACCGCAAAAAATAAAGAAAAGAAATAGTATAGGTAAAAATATACCTATCATGGGATGATCAAGAGAAGTTGAAAATTTTGAGTATAGAAACAAACTCACGATCAAAAAGAATGAGAACATCACAATAATATTAGTCATGATGAGTCTAACTTTTAAATCTTTATTAATTGCTTTTCTTGCATTTTTCCCTAGAACACCTTGACGTTTTTCATTCAGAAATTTTGCCATACTCCTCCTAAGTAATTAAACAATTATC
>JAHDHG010000017.1:6716-27116 GCA_020631435.1 Bacteriovoracaceae bacterium
CATATTCTGATTTTTTTTGTGGTTATGTATTTCAACCTGACAATTATTTTACATTTTGAGCCATCGTGAAAAACTTGCGTTGATAGGCCCTAACTTAACTCTAGAGGTGCCCCATGTCTCATTGTATTCACTGCAAAAGCTCTTCTATGATACAACAGTTCAAAGTAATCTAATGGATCTACAACTAAATTCAGATTAGAATCATAAACTTTCACTAAGTAATTTTGCTTTCTAGAAGGAATCATTTCTCTCCACTCTTTCTTAGTTTTAAAATCACCTTCAAGGAAAAATGTGTGGAATCCTTGATCAGAAAAAACTTTCTTCATAACTTTCGGGGAAGAAAAAAGAATTTCGGCACAAAGGTTTTTATATTTTGCCATAAACATAGAGTAAGATTTCTCATTAGTTGTTAGCAGCATTACTTTTTGATTCAAAAGATAAGAAGCCTTTATTAATTCAATGATATTTTCAGATGGAGTTTCGTAAGATGTTAAAACAACAATCGTACCTTGATTTAACTGATAATCATTGTAATTAACTTGACCAGGTATCACTCTATTTGAGTTCAATTTTTCAGACTTCAGATGAGTATATAAATCACTAATATTTTGAGTAATTGGAAAGTTTTGAAGTTCTTCCCACTTTTTCTCTAAATCAATTTCTTGATCCTTAAAATCTGTAATTAAATAATCAGATCCTGTTTCATGAAAACTATCTTTTTCAATATCTAATTTATAAACAAATGAATTTAGATATGATGCTCCACCTGCTTTAGGCCCAGTCCCAGAAAGCTTAAATCCTCCAAAGGGCTCTATTGCAACTCTTGCTCCCGTACATGATCTATTTACATAGATATTTCCTGCTTGAACCTTACTAGTAATTTTCTCAATCTCATCATATGACTGAGAAAAAATTCCAAAAGTTAGAGCATAATCAGTCTGATTTAAAGACTTAATGAGTTCAGAATCATTATCATATGTAATGATATGTAAAATAGGCCCAAAAAATTCTTCTTTAAAAATTTTATTCTTTTCAGATTTTTTTAAATCAGTCATAAAGACAAAAGGATTAACAAGATAAGAATGATTATTTTCTTGATCAACTAAAATTTCATTTTTATTTAAAATATTTTTTAAATCATTTTTGATTTCAGACAATCTTATTTTATCATTTTTTGAAATTAACGGATTTACTTTTGTTGCTAAATCTAGATTTGATCCACAGGTTAATGCTTCAACTGCTTCTTTTAGACGATTCGAGAAAATATTTGCTACTGATTTATGTACAAAAACTCTTGAACAAGCACTACATTTTTGCCCTGCATGAGCAAACGAGGAATATAAGACACCTGAAATTGTTTCATCTAATTCACAAGAGCCTGTGACAACGATTGCATTTTTTCCACCCATTTCAGCAATAATCTTTCTAGCTATCTTTTGGTTAGACTTAAGGTGAGTATAATATTCAGAGGATTTTTCATACAACATTTCTCCAACTCTCTTTGATCCTGTAAAGGTAATAAAAGAAATATCTTCATGTTCGGATAAAGCTTGGCCAATTTCATGGCCAAAACCTGGAACATGCTGAAAAACTCCACTTTCAATTCCTGCTTTAGATAAGATTTTTTTAAAGACTTCAGCTACTAAGGGGGTTTTTTCTGAAGACTTTAAAATTGTTGAATTTCCTGTGACCAAAGAAGCAACACTCATTCCACATGCAATTGCAAGGGGGAAGTTCCAGGGAGCAATGATCAGCCCTATACCTTTTGAATCATAATTATATAACTTTGAGTCAACATAGGTCCTAACATAAAAGTTAATGAAATCAATCGCCTCATCGAGATCTGCAAAGGCCTCTTCTATCGTTTTTCCAGACTCAATCATTATTAAAGAGACCAATTGATCTCTAGAAATTCTCATATACTCTACAGCATTGATGAGTATCTGAACTCTTTTTTTCCAGTTCTCAGACCAATCTGATTTTAGATACGCCTGTCTCGATACATCTACAATATTGTTTACTTCTTCAGAAGAACTAAAAGTTATCTCACCAACACAATCATCATTTGCAGGAGAATAAATTTTTTCACCTTTTGAAAAGAATAAAGGCATTCTTTCTTGATACGCTAAATGATGTTCTTGAAAACAACTTAATTGATCATGCTTAAATAATTGAATACCAGGGTAATTAAAAAAAGTTGCATCAACTGTAAGGTTTTTTTCAATCCCATTCATTTTAGACTTGGAACTAAAATATCTTTTAGAATCAAAGTCTAGAAGAGAAATATTATCTTTTCTTGAATGAAATAAAAAACCTGTTTGAGAAGAGTTTTCCATTATTCGTCTTACTAGATAACTCATACCAATCAACAAATCACCGATAGGAACATAATTTCTTGTTGCCCAACCCATTTTACTAAGAGCAAAACTTAATCCTTCGTAGGTCATATGAAGACATTGATGCTCTATTTTGTTGTTTGGAAATAAGGCACCTCTAATAGATTCTGAATAGCAATGATCGTGAATATTATGAGAAGCAATTGATAATACAAGATGATCAGATTCAAGAATTTTAAAAATCAATTGCCTAAAATGAATATCAGTTTCTTTTTTGTTTAAGTATTGAGGAGCAATATGAGCATGAGCATCAGCTTCAATTGTTTCAGCATCCCAATAAGCACCTTTCACTAATCTGATTGGCATAGAAGTATCTCTGAGTTCACAAAAATCGATAATCTCTTGAAGATGTTGATAAGCATCCTTGAGGTATGCCTGAACTACGATTCCAGTTTGATTCCAGTCTTTAAAATCTCCACCTGCCAATATTTTCTTATAAATATTCCAAATAACATCTCTATACTCATAGTGTTCAGCATCAATATTAACAAATACTTCTTTTTCTTTTGCCAATAAAAGAATTTTCTTAAGCCTGGGTTCTATTTGATTAAAACTATAATCAAAATCATAAGGAACGAGATTATGAGCTAAAGCAGAAACCTTAACTGAGACATGTGCTTTTAAGATATCAGCAGCGTTTTTTTCACCTTTAGGATAAATACTGTCAAATCCATTAATTGTTTCTAAGACTTTTTCAAGATAATGATCAGCTTCTTTAGGAGTAACAACAAGCTCTCCTAATTGATCAAAGGTAGCATCTCTATTGGTTTTCTTCAATTGCTTAAGAACAGATTTTGCTTCAGAGATATTACTCCCAGCGATGAATCTCTTCGCCATAAACCGAATTGACGATTTAATTAGAGGTGTAAGAATAAAGGCCGGAGTTAACCAAGAGATATATCTAATAACTCTTATTAAAATTGTAAAATATAAAGGCAATGGTTTTGAATTCTTATAAATTTTCTTTTTAATTTTCCTTTGATCTCTGAGTAAATTTGAAATCATTTCAAGTAAAGAACTTTTCACAAGTGTTCCTGAAGAGTCATGATCAAGACATGGGACCACAGCTAAAAACTTTAAGATATGAATCCTTATAAGATCATACTGAGAAGAAAGATCTAATGAAAAATTAGATACTTTCTCCATAAAAGGAGCTTTATATAAATCCAGATAAGAGATAAGTCTCTTTTTTAAAGCTTGTTCACTTGAAAATATTTCATCATTATAAAACTCATCTTTGTTCTTTAATTTACCATTCCACGTCGAATAATTAATCCATGAGAAATTTGAGCTTTGAGAGATAATCTTTAAGTCTGAAATAAATTCACTTATTTCATCATCCTCATAAATAGAGGCCAAAAAATATTCCTGAGATGCTCTTAATGAAGTGACAAATAGTTTCTTATTCTCAAGATCAACAAAAAGATTGAAATCTACATTTTTAATCAATGTATGACCTTGTAAAAGTTTTTGTTGATGAAAATTTAGGTAAGAAATAGTTCTTTTAAATTTATCTATGAAGACCGACCGATTCTCTCGGAAACAATCCTCATAATAAGAATAAAACCTTAATTTAAAATCAATTCCATCAATTGACAGAGTTTCACAGCTTAAAATATTCATGTTTTCTTGACTCTTTTGAATATGTAAAATTATTCTAAAATTAATGATTAGCAAAGATTTCAATTTTAGACATTTGAAATATTTTTATCTCTTTCTTTGTATTGTAAGTGCTCATATACGCTGCGGCGAGTCATCTTCGGGTGATATGATAAAAAAACTCATCAAAAGCAATCAATTTGAAAAATCTCAGCAATTTATAAGAAACTATACAGCAAGCGCCACTTCTAAGAAGAGCTTAGAAAACCTGCTAGTCAATTCTGTTATTAAAAGATCTAAGAAGTTAAGCTTATATGAAAATTTAGTTCTTAATGAAGATTATTCACAAAAACTTAAAGACAAGCTTTTAAACCAATATGTTGTTTTGCTAACACAGAAAATTAAATCAAAAGAAATTAAAGCTTTATCTGATATATCTAATAAAATAATTAAAACTCAAAAAATTCATTTTCCTAAGGCCTTTAATTTAGGAGAAGTAATTTCAAAATTTGAATTAGAAAAATTTCCATATGAGCTCACTAAGAAATTAATTGAACCTGCTCTTAACTCGAGTGTGTATAACATGTACTGTGATCTAAAAGTAGTCACAGAGCTTTATCTTGAGATTTTTAATAAAACTAAAAAATTTGCTGAGAATGTAAATCAAAACTGCAGACAAGAAATTTTAAATTCAATTTCAGAAAAATTGCCACTTGAAGATTCAAACTTTTCAAAGTTTCTTACTTCTTCAAATACAAATAATAAATTTCTTAGATCTGTACTATATTTACTCGATGGTGAATTAGAAAAAAATATATTTAATCAAGCATGGAATGAAATATTAGCTTTAAAAAAACTCCCAAAGAAAAGAAAAGAAATAATTGAGAAAATCAAAAAACTAGATCCAATTCCTGATAAAAATTTATATTCAAATTTAAAAAATCAACAGGTCTATAATAAAAAATTCTTTGAAAATTTTCCTGAATTCATGAATTACTACTTTCAATCTTGCTATCAATACCTTGCAGGAATTAAAGATTTCCCTCGAGGAAATCCTACTCCTAATTGCAATAAGATTATTAAGTCAGACTTAGAACTCTCCCAATCTATGTATTTTGAAGAAATAAAAAAACTTCTTCAAATATAGCCAACTTTTCTTGTAGTTTTTACTTATATTATCACTGTTCTTGTAGAAATTTAGATATTTAGGAACATAGTGTGAAAATAAATATGTGAAAAGAAACATCATTTATTTTATTTTTTTATTATCTAATTTCTCTTTAGCTCAAACAGAAACTTCATCGACCACCACTACTACCTTGATTCAATGCGCGGAAGATGAAATTTATATTCCCAATCATGAAGCAGGAATAATGGGAACCTGTCAAAAAGAATGTAAGGAAGAAGAATATTGGGATGAAGAATTAAAAAAATGTAAACCGTATAGCGAATATCAAGCAAATTTAGAAATACTAGAAAATAAAAAATTTCATAAAGCTCCAACTTGTCAAAATCTTAATGGTCCAGAAATCAGAGAGGAGTATTATCAATTAAATAAGCAGATCGCTTATATTAAAGGCTTTGAACTTACCTTCAATGAAATAAAATCAAACGATAGGATGAACCTACAAAAAAGACTAACTGAGTTAGTAAAAAGCTTCAAAGATAGAAGAAAAAATATATTCAATAATTATAATCAAAAACTGAAATCTTTTAAAACATCTTATAATAACCTATTTCAAGCAAAGATAGACGGATCTGATGAAAAATCTTTCTTAGGGAAAACTGTAAAAGAGAGTGAACTGGCTATTAATAGGATAAACTTAACATTTACTCTTCAAGAAGAATTACTAAGAATAAAACAAGGTTTTCATCGTGAATTAAAAGACTTCTACTATAGTTACTACAATTCTTTCTCTGATATTGAAGAAAGGGTTTTACTTGGCATGAGATCTGATAAAAAGAAATTTGTGGTCCTAGGAAAAAACAAAGGCAAAGATTATAGTACTAACTGCAAACCCATTTTCCTGTGGAGTGTTAAAAGTAGGAATTGTTGGTCATATAGGATTGAGCATAAAGAAAACAATAGTTTTTTCTCGCTTTTAAAGAATTTTAAATTTCATGATTTCAATCCAAATTCAACTGAAGAGAACAAATACACAACTGTTTGGAATGAAGCTGAAAAATACTATGGTCAGATCAATGAAAACAATAAAAAAATGTATCTTCTTGATTATCCATTAAGAAAAACAAGCAATAGAGACTTAGTAAACGCTAAGCATGTTCATCGGATCCATAAGAATAGAGGTAACAACTACGATGCAGGTAAAGACTTTAAGTTTGTTCTTGGTGATAGGCATCAATCTAACTCAAAAGACCTACTTGAATTTTTTATAGAGCTTAAAAAAGACTATAACTCTTCATTTGATGAAATTAGAGAGAGCTACAAAAATGACAGTTACGCGAGCAATGGCAATGTATATTTTCTTGACCCTGAATTGAGCATCAAAAATATATGTTACAATGATAATCTCAGTGCTGACCAAAGAAATAAGCATTGCAATAGAATTGAAGAAACTAAAGATCATATTGTAGGTAGAGCTTTAGAGTTATTTTTCCTCAAAATAATGAGGAGTTAATACAGAACTCAACTCTCTATCCAAATCCTAATTCTGAACTAAAAATCTATCAAGATGTAGAAGGAAGTATGAGAAATCAATTCTTTGCGAAAGTCTCCTATCAGTTATTCTCTACATACCAAGATTTCAAGCAACTCTCCAGCGATGAATGGGTAAACTCAAATATTAACTGCATTAATGTAAAAAAAGATGAACTCATCACTACTGACGAACCTCTCATTACAAATGATGATTATTCAGGATCTAATGGTGGATTTGATTACAAAGGGCCAAAAGTAAATTCAGGTTTCAGTGGTTTAACTAAAAAGAAAATTACAAACTTTAAACCACGAAATTCTTCTAGGAGATTTAATTCTAGAAAAAAAAGAAGCAGAAGCTCAGCTTTCAATAGATCTAGTCAAGAGAACTCTGGAATTACAAATAGTATTTCTACTGGAACAGGTTCATTAAATCCTAGCTCAAACAACAATAATTATGCTGCTCTTTCTAGAGACACACTAAACAATAACTCTAATAAAAAGCATAAGACCAAATCAAAAACAGATAGTAGCTCTAAAGATAATGTTTTTAGGTCAAAAAGTGGAATCAATGGACAATCTTCTAATAGATATTCAAAGAAAAATAAATCTTGGTTTGATTCTGATGGTTACAATTCAAAATTTAGTAAATCTTTAAATATAAAAAGGAATAAAAAATCAAGATCTGTTGCTTCAAATATCCGATCTAGAAACAAAAGTTTTGGATTCTCAAATTTATTTAAAAAGATATCCAGATCTTATAAAATTAATACTCACCCACAAATTTTTGATAAGAAATAATCTATCTGACACAATAAACTTTTTCTTGTCCATCTGATTTCACAATTTGAATAACAGAATATAAATATTCAGAGTCGTAAACTAAAATTGACTCAACTGTTTGACTATCACCTAACTCCGCCAATTGTTTTCTTACATGAACATCACTACAAATTACACCTTCAACTTCTTGGCACAGCCCCGCATCCGAATGATTTAAGATCATCGTTTCTTGAGAGTAAGAGCTCACAATATCAGTTGGATCAAGCAAATCTTCCAATTCAAGTGTAAAGTCTTTTTTATTATTTTGAGGAACGATACTAACTTTAACTTCATTCATAGACTCAATTTCTTCACCTAAAAACACTTCTACTGTTCTAAAATCTAATCTAATCGGTTCAGGAATCTCATCAATTATAAACTCTCTTTGAGGCAGTAATATTCCCCCATCCAATCGACAGTCTTTAACAATTTCAGGTAGATTACTCGATAAAATAAAATCAGTATTAGCTTCCACTGAAACTTCTTGTCCAACTTCATGAGTTCTATCTACTTCATTTCCTTCTAATAAAACTTTATCCTGCTCAGGAGCAATATAATTTGGATTTAATATTGTAGCTCCAGTAATTTCAGATTTAATATGCTTATCAGTTGTGTTTACAGTTTTTTGGTCAAGTTTAGCATTTAATTCAGTATTTTTTTGATCATTTATAACCGCACCATCAATTTGATCTTCGATTTTCTCGGCCTTACCAACTTTAGAATCAGTAACTGGTGGAATATAATTAGGATTTAAGATCGTAGATCCAGTGATTTCAGATTTAATATGTTTATCAGTAGTATTAAGAGAGGCTTTACTAGGCTTAACATTAGTGGATTTATTCAACTTTTTAGCAACCTTTTTATTCTTTGAAGAGTTAGTAGCTTGTGGAACATAATCAGGATTTAAGATAGTAGCTCCTGTTATTTTCGATTTAATGTGTTTATCAGTCGTATTAACAGACGTATCTAAATTACTAGGCACATGAGGGACAAATCCTAAATAATTCGACTGATTAATCCCTTTAGTTGAATTCTTTACTTCAGCTTTCTTATTTTTATTAGTAACTTTATTATCAGTACTTTTTGGATCTATATAATCCGGATTTAAAGTCGTTGCACCTGAAGCAGTTTTTATATATTTATCGGTAGTATTAACTCCAGAGTCTAATTCTTTAGGGATATCATTATTTTGATTTAAAGAAGTATTGTCGATTAACTCCTCTTCTTGTTCTTGAATTTCTTTTAGTCTTTGTTCAATTTGAATCTGCTCTTCTTCAAGAATCTTTGCTTCATAGGAGCTAAGTATCAGTTGCCGGGTATATCATCCTCTGTATATCTATCTGATCTTTGATTTTGTACAGGTTCCTCATCATTATCATTAAAAATTGGTGTCTTATCAAAAACTCTAATATCACCATTATCTTGATTAGAAAAAACTGGTGGATTGTTATTTTGAGCTGATGATTTTGTTGTCTTTTCAATTGGAGCAGGATCTTTCTTCGCGATGATAGGCCCTTCAGACTTTTTTCTCATTTCAGGTGAATGCTTCACTTCAAAGTCAGTTTTTTTCTTTTTTCTTTCTAGTTTTATCACTCCTAAATCGATAATCTCTTTAGATTCTTCAACTTTTTGCTTAGATGTTTTGGAACTTGTCTTTAAATCAAAATCTTTTTCTTTCTCTTCAGCTTGATCTTTTTTGATTATTTCAGCATTCTGAGTAACATCAAATTCAGTATTCTTTTTTGTAGTAACTTTAACTTGCTTTGTTTTTTTGTTTTGCTCAATATCAAATTGCTTAACTCTTTTCTTGTTTTTTTTACTTTCAGGAATTTCAACAGTTCTTCTCTGAGTTGACTTAGACGTCTTCACCTTAAATGCTTCTCTTTTCTTAGTCACTGATGGAACTTCAACTCTTTGTCTTGAGATACTCTTATTTTTCTTTTGATACCATTTTCTCTTTTTTTCTGATTTATTTTGGTACTGAGCAGTCTCAACATGAGTCGGCTGAAAAGATTTTTGACTTACTTCTTTATTCTCTATCACTGCACATGGATTTTTCTTAGTACACTTACAATCAGTTTTTCTTTTACAGAAATATGATTTAAATTTTGCTTTGTGACTAATTCTTCTACAAACTATAAGCTCTCCATTAACTTCAGTGGTCCCATTAACACATACACCTGGATGGAGTTTTCGATATAAGTCGATATCACAAATTGCTAATTCACCATTAATATTAACTTTTCCATCTATACACTTAGCTTTTTCCTGAACCTGCTTAGTTGAATCATTTGAAGGAATAATCACATCTCCAGCTGGAGTAGTTCTAACAATACTGGTCGGTAAGTCTTTCTTTTTAAACTCTTTGTTTTTACCATCATAAATTTTAGAATTCCCACTATCTGAACAAGACAATAAGATACAAAATAATAAAGAAATAATGACTTTCATTTTTTTACTCCAAAAGGGTTACCTTCCCATTCTAGGGAGTATTTGAGCTTATAGGGTAAGTTCTGAAAGATTTACATTTGGTGACTATCTTTTAAGCAGGCCTTCTGGAAGAGATTCAAAATAATTTTCCTTAATCTGTCTAATTATTTTACAATTGTATGTTTTTCCTGCAACAAGTTGGTCTTTAACATCTTTTTTCTTATATCCAAGTTCTTTTATTTTCTTCTTAAGAATTCGATGCTTTATAATTTTATTCTGACTGCACACTTCAATCTCATAGCTAAACTTTGTCTCAGGAAGACATCTAAAGACGACTTGATCATGCGCCAACTTAAAAATCTTGCTATAAACATGAAAAACAACAGGAGCATTTCTTCTATCTTTTTTCACTTTTTGACATAGCCTTTCAATACTTTCTGAATGAGTTAGTTTTAAGAATTGATGGCACCAATTCATTGGCTCATTTTCGATGGCACAGGGTTCATTTGAAGCACAAGGGAAAATTACATTATAGCCATTTCCAAATAAGAACTCTCTTGTTTCTAGGACTTTAGAAAATGAGACCTGCGTTCCAGGCTCAAGAAAGATGATTACACTCGGCTCAATTTTATTAACAATGTCTTTAAATTCAAATTCATTGATCTCGTTTAAAGAATTTGAGAACACTAAAGTACTTTTCTTAGGAATTCCTGCAATTGAGCTTTGAAAAGAAATATTAAATTCAGAATATTTCTTAGAATGAATAAGTTTTGCCTGATCGAGCATTATTTTAGATTGATCTACTCCAAAAATGATTTCTTTGAAGTCAGGGTAGCAATCTAACAACCCATATATAAAAGTACCTGGGCCACATCCAAACTCAACAAGGGGTTGTTTGTTGATTTCATCACTTAATTCTCTAGGAATCTTTTGAAGACACTTTTTTACTTTTGGAAAATTGGTACCAAAGAAAAAAGCCAGATAAGCACTGATTTGTTTTTCATTTAAATAAGCTGAGTTAAGGTCATTTCTCTTATGATTAAAAATCTCACTTAGAGTAAGTATCTCTTTAAATAGATCATGATCATTTTGGAATTGATATAAAGAAACTTCTCTTAGCTCTTCTAAATCAAGAGGAGATGAAAGCAATTATCTATTCTCTATGTTTGAATATTCTCTAAGTCCAGAACCAGTATAAATCTGTCTAGGTCTAGAAATCGCCATTCCCTGCCCTAGCAACTCTTTCCATTGAGCAATCCATCCTGGCATTCTTCCAATTGCAAACATCACAGTAAACATATTGGTAGGAATACCTAATGCTCTATAAATAATTCCTGAATAAAAATCTACGTTTGGATATAACTTTCTTTCAACGAAGTATGGATCTTTAAGCGCAACTTCTTCAAGGCCTTTTGCAATATCAAGAGTAGGATCTTTAACTCCTAATTTATTAAGAACTGTTTCGCAATATCCCTTAATAATCTTTGCTCTTGGATCAAAGTTTTTATAAACCCTATGACCAAACCCCATTAATCTAAATGGATCTGACTTATCTTTCGCTTTCTCAATATACTTTTGATAATCCCCACCATCTTTTTCAATCATCTCAAGCATTTCGATAACTTTTTGATTTGCTCCACCATGCCTTGGTCCCCAAAGAGCGTTTACTCCTGATGCCATAGAAGCATAAATATTGGCATGTGCTGAGCCAGCGACTCTTGCAGCTGTAGCTGAACAGTTTTGCTCGTGATCAGCATGAAGAATAAATAAAACATCTAAAGCTTCAGCTATATCTTCATCGACTTTACCAAACATCATATTGATGAAGTCAGAACAATAATTTAGATCATTATTAGAATCTATAAATTCTAGGCCTTTATTATGCCTATAATTATAAGCAGCAATCATTTTAACAGCTGCCATCATACTAGGAATTAATTCATCATAATCATCTTTTGATAAATTCCCATAGTCCTTAGACTCCATATAACCACTCATAGCTGAGATTGCACTTGATAAAACTCCCATAGGGTGAGCATTGGTAGGAAATGATTTTATAATTTGCTTTATTCCATCAGGTAAGGAACTAAATTTCTTAATTTGATTTTTAAAATTTGTTAACTTTTCAGAATTAGGTAACTCTCCATCAACTAAAAGCTTCGCTACTTCTAAGAAATTAGACTTTTCACACAGCTCTTCAATTGCATATCCTCTATATCTTAAAATTCCATTAGCACCATCAATAAATGTAATACTAGAAGTACAGGCACCTGTATTTTTAAATCCGCCATCTAAGGTAATCATTCCAGTAGAAGCTCTTAGCTTACTTATATCAAGAGCGACCTCTCCTTCACTACCAATAACCAAAGGTGCTTCGTGAGTTTTTCCATTAATTTCAATTTTCCCAACGGACATGCTTTCTCCTAAATGTATGCGAATGTAAGTTTATTGATATTATACCCTAAATTAATATTAGTCTAAGGTAATAGAATCATTGTGCACCTTGATCCAATAAATTTTTAAAAGTAAGTCCCAAAAAGCACCTTCTTAAATAATTTCTATCTAGCATGTTTGCTGTTAATTTTTAGGTCATTTAACTCCTTTTGGCATCTTAATTGCTTATAAATGCACATCGAGCAACAACCATGAAGGTTACGAACAAAAAACGGAGGAAGAGCTATGTCTAGAAACTTAAATTTAACAACAATGTCAAAGTTACTTATGATTAAATTGGTATTATCTTTATTGTTTATTTCTCCTTCTGTGTTTTCACAATACAGAAGAGGTTATCCAAGCGCTGATCGAGTAAAGGTCAAAGCAAATGGATTAAGAATTCACACTGATGGCTATAGAAACAACCTTGTTCAAGTCAGAAGAGAAGTTGAAAGACAAAATGGTTATTACTCTCTAAATGGATTAAAACTAAAAGCTGTATCTGTTAACATAGAAAATTTAAGTCGCTACGGACGAAGACTCACGCCTTCAGAGAGTGTCGATTTATTAATAAATGGAAGATTAGTTAGAACTTATAAAGAAGTAGTAATCCCTCATTATGGATTGGCCTCCAGGAAAGTCATCCTAAGACTGCCTGAGTATGGATCTATTCATAGAGATATTATTGATCGCGATATTCGTAGTATAGAGCTACAAGTTAGAGGTCAAAGATTAATTACTAAGTTAGTGGTAATTGGGGAAAGACCTCATATTTATAGACCAAGGCCAAGACCTTATCCAAGACCGACACCAAGACCCACTCCTAGACCTAGACCAAGGTCAAGGAGATAAAAGTAATGAGGGCCCAGATTTATTCTGGGCCTTTCTTTTGAATTTCATTTAACATGAGTACATGCTCATTGGTTATGAAATTAAAAATCATTTTCCATTTAATTTTTTTATTTTAAATAAAAATCAAAATTGGGAATTTAAAGAAACCCAAAAAAAGAATACTGATTTAGAATTTATTCCATCCGATGAATTTGAACTAAAACAAATTTTAGATTTCTTAGCACCCTATTTCTCTCCGTATTTTTTCCCAAATAATAATTCTAAAATAAAAGAAGTTACTTTCTTCGGAGGATCTTTTAATCCTTGGCATCAAGGTCATGATGCTTGTACTCAACTTATGAAGTCGCACTTAAGTGATAATCATGAATTAGTAATTATTCCTGATATTAATCCATGGAAAAATAATAATTTGCTATCACTTCAAAATAGATGGGAGTTATTTATAAAAATAAATTCAAACTGTGACTTTAAAGTCTTCCCTAATTTTTTATTTCTAGATGATAAGAATCCAACTATTAATTGGATAAGAAAAATTAATGAGACCAATACTAAACTCAAACTAAACTTACTAATGGGCTTTGATAGCTTCTCTAAACTTGATCTTTGGAAAGACGCCAATCAACTCTTGAATTTTCTAAGCACTATCTATGTGGCATCTAGAAATGATAAAGAAGAGATAAAGAACAATAAACTCGCTCAATATTCTAAGATCAATTCAGAGCTTAAATTTAAGTTTCTGGGCAATCATGAACATGAAGACGTCTCTTCTACAAAGATTAGAGAAAATTTAGGCAAAATCTAAGACAAAACCTACTTTAAACAAAAATAATTTTCCTATTTTCGTTTTTTTTAGTGTAAATTGTTGAAACTATGGAAAATACAGAAAATTGTAAAAATACATCAGTAGATAGAGAACAGATATTAAATTGCGAAGTTAAAGACCCGTCTGGACTTCATGATTTTCAAAAACTTCCAAGTGATGACCAAATAGCTATCCCTTTTGTTGGAGTCAATCGATTTAGAGTTCCTCTGACTTTTTTTCATAAAAACTTAAATCAAAATTTGTCTCATGACTGTGAAGCCACTCTTTTTATTAATTTAAAAAAAGGCAAAACAGGCATCAATATGAGTAGGCTTTGTGCCATCTTAAATGAACAAAGTCTTAACGGAGTTGTAGATTTCAACTTCACGAAAAATCTAATTAATTCTTATCAAGAAAAGCTAAGAGATTATCCTGATGAGAAATTTCTAGAAAAAGTATTCGTTAAGTTTGATTTTAACTATCCAATGAAACAAAAATCATTAAAAACAGATAATTGGGGCTGGCAGTATTATCAATGCTCCTTAGAATCTGTGATGACAGGAGGATCTGAACTCAAGCATTATCTTACTGTTCTTTTTGAATACTCATCCACTTGTCCTTGCTCTCTTTCCATGTCTAAACAATATGAAAAGGCCTGGGAGAAAGGTGAAATCAAGGAAGGTAATGGAATTGCAACTGCTCATTCTCAAAGATCTGGAGCTCTTTGCAAAGTTGAATTGTCCGAAGAGGCGGTCTCTAATGGTTTTTTCATCGAAGATCTAGTCGAAATTTTAAGGCTGGCATTACCTACAGAAACTCAGAGTTTAGTTAAGAGAGCTGATGAACAGGCCTTTGCAATATTAAACGGTGAAAACCCAATGTTTGTTGAACATGCTTCTAAGAGAGTATTTAAAACTCTTAATTCAAGAAAAGAATTTAATGATTGGGCAGTTAATATTGAACATTGGGAATCTCTTCATAGCCATAATGCAGCGGCAATAATAAATAAAGGTATTGCGGGTGGCTTAATCAGAGCTGATTAGAAGGCCCCAAAAACTCTATCGATTTTAAAAACAACTTCACCATTTGAGCCATCATAGATCTTCTCTGAGTAATCATCGAAGATAGTTGGCTCTAAACAGAGCTCTCCTTTATCTTGAGCGAGATTATGACCTTTTCTCACCTCTTCAAAGTCTTCAGCACCATTAACTAAAATTCCAATAACTGCTAAAGGATCAAGCGAAAAAACTGGTGATCCAGAATTTCCTGAAAAAGTATCAAGATTAGTTACAACTGAATTTTTCCCTAAAGAGTTTGGAAGAATCCAACCAAGTCCGGAGTATTTCAAAGGTAAGCCAGTTGGCGTACCAATAGTAAAAACGGGTGTATTTTCTTCATATTTAAAATTACTTGCAACAGGTAAGGCCTCTCGATCTAAAACTTTTCTTTTTAACTTAATTACTGCAAAGTCTCTGGCTATTTCATCTCGCGAAACACCCCAGTTCTTAGGGTCCATTAAATCAATATATGTTGAATATTGAATTTTTTCACATTCATAAATATTACTTTGGTCGATCATCATATGAGAGTGAAAATTATGATCAGCAAAATAATCAAAGACAAAAGAATAGTTTTCACATAGCTCTTTATAACTTACCTCATCTGTGCAATGCCCAGCAGTTAAAAGAAGGTCTTCGGTAATTAAAAAGGCCGTACATTCAGCGGCAGTTCTTTGGGCATAAAAGTTAACACCTCTACACATTTTGGTTCCATCTTTATCTAAGCTAAAACCTCTAGCAATCTTTGCAAGTACATCTTCATCAAAGTCATCTAGAAAGCCTAAATCTTTATAAAGAGGAGCTGATATACTTACTTCTCCAACATTCGTTTTTACTAACTTATCTTTAGAAATCATAGCTGCAACTGACTTAGCAAGCTTTCTGACCTCTTTAGGCGCTTGAAAAATTTCAACCCTATCGTCTTTACCATAAATTCCAGCAAAAATATTAAGGGATAAAACTAAACAAAGAATGAATTTCATAATGCCTCTCATTGAGAAGCATTAAAATACAAATTAAATCTATTTTCAAATGATTTGGGCCTAAAATATATCTCAACTGAATGTTTTTAAATCATTAATAACGGAATGCATTACGATTGGATTGTGTATTCTAAAGATTAAATTCAAGTTTCTATCTAATTTCGATAACTTACGGATTAATCTCGATATATACATCACCTGATTAAGCTCAGTTTGAAAAATTAAATCAGGATCAGACTTTGGGAGATTCATAAATCTGAGAAAAGATTTTCTTGAAATCCCTATTAACCAATTTTTTTGAGTAAGTGAACCAATGAGTTCAGGAAGATTATTTAAGAGAGCAATGTTTTGCTCTCTAGTTTTAGAGAACCCAAAGCAAGGATCTAAGATATGATTCTCTCCTGAAAAATAACCATTCAAGTTCAGAGAAGTTTCACAGTAATTCATATGATTAGAGGTTAAGTTTCTTTCTGGAACTAAGTTATGTGAATAAACATACTTTAAATGAGGAAATTCATTTAACAAGTGCTTGGCCCCAACTAAGTCTCCAGAAACATCGTTCCAAATTATTCTACCTTCTTCATAAAAATTTTTAAAACTCTCAAAACTTAAAAGTTCTTTGATAGTTTCTAATTTATAAGTATCTATAGAAATCTGGTTATTAAATTTATTTTTTTTTAAAATTGGTAAAAGAATGTTTTTAAATCTAGATAGTTCTTCTGCTAAAGTGATCGCTTCGTTTGAAGGCGCAGTTGATTCAGCCCCAAAATCTAAAATATCGAATTGATTTTTTACTAAGTCTAAATACCCCTCAAGATTTTCACGTGTATTATATAAACCACCGTCAGAAAATGAATCGGGAGTAATATTAATTACTCCCATCCATTTTATTGAAATATTTTTATATTGATACATTAAGCAGGAGAAACTTTACCGCCTGAAGGAAAGAATCCATCTTTTGATTTTTCTTTATTCTCTTCTTTTTTGCCTTGAGACTTTTTCTTCTTAGTTTCGATTAAAGGTGGTTCACCTATATCTTCACCGGCCACAATTCTGTTCACTTGATTCGCATCAAGAGTTTCCCACTTAATTAATGTCTCAGATAGTTTTATTAAAAGCTCTTTATTATCTTCAAGAGTTTTTCTTGCTAGATCATAAGCTCCTTGAACTATTCCTGAAATTTCTTTATCGATCTTCACAGCTGTTTCTTCTGAAACTGTGTTTTCAAATTCTGATTGTTGCATTCCTACAAATGGATTAGTTCGAGATTTACCAAAACTAATTGGCCCCATAATTTTACTCATCCCCCAATGACAAACCATATTGTAAGCAAGCTCAGTTGCTTTCTCTATATCATTAGAAGCACCAGTAGTAATCTCACCGAACATAATTTCTTCAGCACATCTACCACCCATCAGAACTGCAATTTCATTCAGCGCTTTATCTTTTGTAAGACTTAACCTTCTTTCATCCGGAAGAGTTTGAGTTACCCCTAACGCTCCTCCTCTAGGAATAATAGAAACCTTATGAATAGGATTCGTAAATGGTAATAACACTCCTATCAAAGCGTGTCCCATTTCATGATAAGCAGTATTCTTTTTCTCCTCATCAGAAATAACCATTGATTTTCTAGCAACTCCCATTAGGACTTTATCTTTTGCATTTTCAAAAGAATGGTTATCAATTTTCTTTTTTCCATCTCGAGCTGCCTGAAGAGCTGCTTCATTCACTAGATTCATAATATCAGCACCAGTAAACCCAGGAGTTCCTTTAGCTATACTTTCTAAATTCACATCCTCGTCTAGAGGAGTTTTATTAGCATGAACTTCAAGAATCCCTAACCTACCTCTTACATCAGGCCTTCCTACTGTCACTCTCCTATCAAACCTTCCTGGTCTTAAAAGAGCTGGATCAAGGACATCTAATCTGTTCGTAGCAGCAATCAAGATTACTCCTTCATTAGACTCGAAACCATCCATCTCAACTAAAAGTTGATTTAATGTTTGCTCTCTCTCATCATGACCACCACCTAGTCCTGCTCCTCTTTTTCTACCAACAGCATCTATTTCATCAATGAAAATGATACATGGAGCATGTTTTTTACCCTGTTCAAATAAATCCCTTACTCTTGAAGCACCAACACCAACAAACATTTCTACAAAATCTGAACCAGAGATTGAAAAGAATGGTACACCTGCTTCTCCAGCAACAGCTTTTGCAAGTAAGGTTTTACCAGTTCCTGGAGGACCTATTAACAAAACACCTTTAGGAATTTTTCCTCCGAGGCTTGTATATTTTCTTGGATCTTTTAAGAAGTCGACAACTTCTTCTAACTCTTCTTTGGCTTCATTCACTCCCGCAACATCATCAAAGGTCACTTTCATGGAGGATTCATTAAGCATTTTTGCTCTAGACTTACCAAAGCTCATGGCCTTTCCACCACCTGCTTGAACTTGTCTAATAAAAAACCAAACTAAAGCAAGCAAAAAAAGAATAGGAAGCCAGGTAACTAAAGCTGAAGCGAGTTTACTTGGTTTACCTTCCCCAACAAAATTAGGAACTATTCCATTTGCTTCTAAAGTTCTTAGCCAATGCTCGTTATCCAGATTTCCAGCAGTTTCAAAATCAACACCATCTTTAAAAGATTTTTTATATTTTCCTTTAATAATATCTGGCCTCTCAAAAATTACATTTTCTACATGTCCTTCTTTGACCTGATTAATAAAAGCAGAAAACTCTAAAGACTTCTTTATATTTCCTTGAGTATCAAACTCTCTAAAGGCCAACATCATCACCAAAAAGATGATTACCCAGAGTCCGAAAGTCTTTGTGTGTTTATTCATTTGGTATCCTTTGAAAAAACTTACCTCTAAAGTTAGTATCTACCTTAGAAATGTCTAGATTAAAGAATATCAAATTTAACATTTCTTGACTCAAACTGGTCGAAATGACCTTAAATATTAGCTAAATTCGACAAAGTTGATTTGTTTACTCTTGTATTTGCCTTGTTTTGACCAAGTATTTAGTAAATGTTTTACCTCGACAAGAATTATTTTTGACTTCGAATTGTGTTTTATCCGATGAGGTAATTTGACTGGAAAAGGGAGCTCATCATATCCAATGATCAAATGTTTAAGAGAATGATAATTTAAATGTTCAGCATAATTTTTAAATTGAAAATAATTCATTTGTCTTGTTTTTTTTACACTTAAGAATAAGTTTTCAAAATTATTTGTAACAAGAATAAAGGTCTTAAAAATATATATTTTAACACCACCAGAGAAGTTCATTGGGCCAGTTTTTTTATTTTCGATTGCTTTAATGAGCTTATCAATCTCTTTACCAAGCTCTCCTCGTAACTTACTACTAAAATGAATTATTGAATCAGTAATTTTATGTTTCAGAAGACTTAAATCATTTTCGATAAAATAAATATGATAATTTTTCTTCTCGATGATCTGTACATTCTTGTCATTCATCTCTGATAGAAGTTTATTCGATCTTCTGATGTAATGTTCTAAATAATTAGGATACTTTCTTTTAATGCCTGGAAGTATTTCACTTCTAAAGTAATTTCTTTCTACATTTAGATTGGAGTTTGTTTTATCTTCATTAAAAGGAATTTTATTTTCCTTAGCATATTTAAGAATTTGATCTTTTGATAAACACATTAAAGGTCGCCTCTTGAACTTATTGACAAGAGGGATACCAATTATTGATTTCAGTGAGGATGATTTAAAAAAATTCATCATGGACCATTCAAATGAATCATCTAAATGATGAGCAGATACAATAATGGAATTTTTCTTATGATATAAGTTTGAGTAAATCTTCTCTCTTTCTATCCTAAGATTTGTTTCAGTTTTTTTATCAATTTTAATTTTTTCAACTAAAACATTAGGGAAAATTTTCTTAATAACATTAATATCTTTTTTGTGTTCTGACTCTTCTCTAGTTTGATGATGAATGTGAAGTGCGGAGACATTCTCAACAAACCCTTCTTCCTCAAATTTTTTAAATATATGCGCAAGCACCTGAGAATCTACCCCGCCAGAAAGGGCCAATGTAATCTGTTTTTTCTCTATAAGCAGATTGTTTTTTTCTATAAAATTCCAAATGTACTTTAATTGCTTATTTAATGCCATTTAAATGAGAGTAACACCTAACTCAAGGATTGACATATTAGAGGATCAATCATAATCTCATCAACACAAAATCAATTACTTATGGCTGGGTAGCTCAGTTGGTTAGAGCGTCGGATTCATATCCCGAAGGTCGGCAGTTCAATTCTGCCTCCAGCTACCAATAATTTCAACCCAAATCCACCGAAACCTCCTCAGCGAACCTGCTGAAACCCAAATCCACCGAA
>JAHDHG010000018.1:0-2661 GCA_020631435.1 Bacteriovoracaceae bacterium
ATAAATTTTTTTTATCTATAAGGAGAAAAGTATTGGTTACTTTAACATTTAAAAATTAAAGGACTTTTACTCTATATTCGTAATAAGTCCTTACTAGGAAGTATTATGAAACAACAAATTCAAGAAAATCAAAATTTAGAAGACGAAATTAAACCTAAAATTAAAAAATCTGTGACTAAAAAACCTATGAAGCCTCAAAGGTCTATGAAAAAATTACGGTCGGTTCTCCCTAAAAAAATTAGAAAGAGAAGAGATCTTTTTCACAAATCTTTTTGGGAGTAGTTTCAAAGCTTACAAGTACATGCCTATTTTTGTTATCATAAACAATTACTTCGTGAATAATTTCTTATCTCAATAATTAATTCTAATTAGTTAAAATTACTCACTTTTCATAAAACTGAACTCTGCCTCTCAAGAATATGATTTAATTTTATTAATTAGTATGCCTGTTGATTAAAGCTGATTAGGGCATTGAGGACATTATGAAAAAACAAAACAGTCAACTACTGGCTAGTATCATTCGCTCTTTTCTTAAGAAAAAAACAAATTCTCCGAAAAATTCATATGACAAAGGAATATCTATGAAAATGATAGTTAAATCACTGATGATTTTAAGTCTTAGCTTCACATCATGTGGTAAGAGAGTCCTTTCTGGTGTCGAAACAGTTAGTCCTGCGGTCGCTCCAGAGTTAGGTGTTGCGAAATTTGATTTCTGTACTCTAGACCCTGCATTAATTAAGCAAGATCTTAAATTTATTTTCACTCTTGATATTTCTGGATCAAACGGAGCTGGTGGTACAGGTGGTACTGATCCAGACAGATCTAAAAGATATGGATCACTCGTAAATTGGTTAAACAATAGAGGTGATAATGAGCATGAATTTTATACATTAGTTGAATTTGGAAATACTAGTGCAGAAATCGCTCCAGGTGCATTAAATGCAGCTGATGCACCTTTTGTTAAAACAAATGGTGAGTTTGCATCGATTGTAAATCAACAAAGAGGTGCTTCAAGAGATTCTGGTGGTACTCCTTATTTAAAGTGGCAAGAGGCGGTAGTAAACATTATAGAAGCGGATGCAAAGAAAGCAATTGAAGAAGCAGAGCAAAATAATACGGAGCTTGTAACTTCTAGGTATGTAGTGGTTGTTTTATCTGATGGTCAACCAACAGATGATAGTGCTCCCTACCCTCAGATTTTTAATAAATTAGAACTTGAAATAATGGAGCTGCCGTTTGATGCCGATGTTGGTGAAGCGATTACTAGTGTTAACGTGAATACAGGATACTATTATCAATCATGGAATCAACAGCATAGAGATCTTCTAGAAGAGATTGCAGAGAAAGGTAAAGGTGATTTCTATGAATTTGATACATCTACTGGAACGATTGATTATGATAAATTAACTAGAGTTTTCTTCAAGAAAGTATCTACTACACTTCTAGATTTAACTGCAGAAAATGTTAGTTCTGTCTGGGATTTAGAATCACAGACACTACAACCAGACTATGATGGAGATTTATTAGCAGATAGATGGGAGATCTTGCTTGGGTCTAATCCTTTAGTTGCTGATTCAGATAAAAATGGAATCACTGATGGAGCCGAAGCAAAAGTTAGTATAGATGGTTTTCCTTGTAAAGATAGAAACTGTGATCCTAATTACGCCTTTGAGTTTGAAGAATGTGATCCTGATGAGATCAAGAATGGTACTCTAACAGATTCTGATAACGACTTAATTCCAGATTGCGAAGAAACTGTTTATGATACTGATCCATACGAATGGGATACAAACGGAAATAGTATTCCAGATCACTTACTTCATAAGTTTTCTCTTCCATCGACTAGAAGACCTGGTCAAGGAAATACAACTCCTCCAGCAGCAAGTGTAGATTCTGATTTTGATGGAGTAAATAATGCTAAAGAGATACAGATTAATACATCTCCTGTTCTTGATAACGGATCAATTAGTGGTTTGAAGCCAATGAGATATGATATTGATCTTGTAAGACATATCCCTTCGACACAACAAAACTGTTACAGTGTTACAGTTGAAGATGTGAATATTTTCTTTGGGGATGACAGAATCAGATTTTATATTTATGAAAATGAAGTGAATAATACTGGTAGGTCTTATCTTAGAATTTTTGAGAAGAGAATGACTGATGGGAAAGTACAGATTACGGAGAAAGATTTGATTAAATTTTCTAAGTAATGATTAAGACCTCTATTGTTTTATTTTTCTTAAGTACCTTTGCTCTTGCAAATTTCACCCAAGAGCAAAGAGATACTTTTATCGAACAATATACATCCCGCTACGATAGAACTAATCTACAAGCTAACTCTCAACTTTTATGGGACATAAGTAAATCATTTGATTTGAGAATTTATGATATTAATGATCTGCTAGATTTTTTCTCAACATTTACAATCAATGACTTAGAAAAAGTTCTTACCTTAGCAGACAAACCTAATTCTACCAATTCTTACATAAATACTGATCAAACAACAAGTAGAACAAATTTGAGTAGAGTGAAATCATTGGAAGATCCAATTAAGTGGCTTATTTTAAGTAAAGCATCAGATGATGATATCATTAAAATCTTTAAAAACTTCAAACTTGATGATTATATTGATTACTTTTATTCAATAAGAAATCATAT
>JAHDHG010000018.1:2671-26885 GCA_020631435.1 Bacteriovoracaceae bacterium
ACTTTGAAGCAATGAATCTTCATAACTCTTTCCCTGTCGCTATAAAGCCAGAAAGTATATTAAAAAAATTTCAATTAGGAAGGAAGATCATTTATAATGCGTTCTCATCAGAAGAAGAAAATCTTTTTTTGAAAGAATTCAATCAAAAAGTAGACTTAGCTGAAAAGTCTTCAGGTGCCAAATCATATCTACAGAACCAAATGATTAGAATGCCAAATATCTTTGATATTTATTCCTTTCGCGCTCTTACTACTGAAAGTCCTTTGCTGTTATATATTGCTTTAAACAATGACACTGGTTCCTATTTGAAATATCTAGACGATTTAAAAGAACTTAAGAAATCAAAAGAAAAAGATATATTTGTTTATGTTTCCAAGGCAGATTCAGATTCGAACTATTTCCAACTTCAAGCTCTAAAAGATAAGAACCAATACTTAGAATTTCAAAAAAAATATCCTTTTGTTTTTAAAAATTCTTATTCTAAAGTTGCGAAAAGAGTTAACTACTATCAAAGTAGAATTCAAACTTTAAAATTAATTTGTGCTTATAAGTTAAGTAAGTGGTTTAAAATTAATTAATAATTCGGCGCCTTCACTTCGAGCACGATATTATGAGGATGATTTTCGCGAAATGAAGCACTCGAAACCCTTATAAACTCTGCTCTTTCATGTAAGTTTTCTAAATTTTCAGCTCCAACATATCCCATTCCTGACTTCAAACCTCCAACTAACTGATAGAGAAAATCAGAAGTTTCTCCCTTCGAAGGAATAATACCTTCCACTCCTTCTGGCACAAGCTTATCTTTGCTTGAAATATCAGACTGAGCATACCTATCCTTACTCCCCATATTCATTGCTGTCAGAGAACCCATTCCTCTATATCTCTTATAGATTTTACCTTCATGATTAATCGTCTCAGATGCAGCTTCATCCGTCGCAGCAAGCAATGAGCCTAGCATAACTGTACTTGCTCCTGCTGCTAATGCTTTAACGATGTCTCCAGAATGTCTGATTCCCCCATCCGCAATAAATGGAATCCCCTCTTTTCTTAAGAAATCACTTACATCTAATATGGCTTGAAACTGAGGAACACCAATACCAGCTATGACTCTCGTTGTACAAATTGATCCAGGGCCAATCCCAATCTTTACTGCATCAACTCCGGCCTTAACTAGATCTTCAGCCGCTCTTTTAGTTGCAATATTTCCAGCAATCAACTCAACAGGAAGGGCCTCTTTAATTCTTTTAACCTGATCAATGACTCCCTTTGAATGTCCATGTGCAGTATCTATAATCAAAACACTGACTCCTGACTCCACTAATGATTGAGCTCTTTTAAACTCATTTTCAGATACACCACAAGCTGCTCCTACAATTAAGCCTTTGCTTGAAACCTCTTTCACTTGAAGTGCTTGTTCTTCGATTGATAGATTTTTATGAACTATCCCTATACCACCAGCTTCTGCCATTGCTATTGCCATTTTAGATTCTGTCACAGTATCCATCGCAGCAGATAGTATAGGTATTTTAAGATCTAAATTTTTTGTCAATTTCGTAGAGACATTTACACTGCTAGGTATAATTTCCGAATAATTAGGTGAAATGAGGACATCATCATAGCAAAGAGCTTCTTGGTTTGAGATTTTCATAATATTAACTAGCAAAAATTTCTAAGATTTAAAGATTTATTGAATTATTTGAAAAAATTACCGAATAATAAGTATGTACTGGATAATTAGTTTAGCCATTTTGTTACCCTTATTTATTATTTTCAGCCTGAGAAAAATGGGAAATAAGGGAGCTGAGGTTATTGATTTCCCCCAAAAATCCAAAGATGAAAATGATATTGATAAAGCAGCCTAAACTTAATTACTTAGCCAATGATGAATACTAAAAGCATAAACTAATATAAGAATAACTCCGGATTTTTTATTTAGAAAGCCTTTCATCAAATTCATGGCAAGAATATAAAAACTCATAATAACTAAGACTCCAACTTCAAAGTCTAAGTTGATTCCATCGAGTACATATTTATGAAAAGATGTTGTCCCAAGAACTAGACAAATATTAAAAACATTTGATCCTAAAATATTTCCTAGAATCAAATTCACATCTTTATTTTTGATAGTCGCTAAAATGGTCGTAAATAATTCAGGAGCAGAAGTACCAAAAGCTAAAACAACTGCTGATATGATATAATCTGAAATCCCTAACATTGCACCAAGTTCTGAAATAGACTCAACAAGATATTTTCCAGATACAAACATTAAACCTAAAGCAGCAAGGAGAACCATAAGATTCTTCCCCATTTTCTCTTGGATTTCTTCATCGTCAATTTCAAGATTACTTGAATCTTTAAAAATTACTTGCCACATATATAAAACAAATAAAATAAGAAGCACAGATCCAGCTAGTGCATCAAAAGATTTATAGAAATAATAAAAAGCCCCAACAACCAAAGTTACCAAGATGTGAAAATTTATTTGCTTAAATTGAATATCTCCTTTTAAGGGAATCTTCTGAATAAAACATGCTACAGATAAAATTAATGCTGTGTTTGATATATTAGACCCTAAAATATTTCCTAAAGAGATTGATTGCTTGCCTGCAAAACAAGCTAAATGAGAAACGATTAACTCAGGAAGAGAAGTTCCAAAACCAATAAAGAAAACCCCAATTGCTAAAGGAGACATCCCCATTTTCTTTCCTATTTTTTCAGAGCAATCAAGAACATAATTTGAGCTTAATAATAAACCAATAAGAGATGCGACAAAAACAAGAAAGTGAATCATGAAATCCCCTCGACACTAGATTTTATAAAGTATAACTTATTATTAATGAAAAATTATTTAACTTCAAGCATAGATAAATTAACTCGAAATAAATTTAAAAAAATCTGTATCACGATTTGCTTTTTAGGTGACTTATTATTTGCCATCTTCTTCAGATTTACTGTTCTTTCCAAAAAAAACATCAGATCTGTTTTCGTAGATCAACTTGGGGAAGATAAGATAGAGGCAGTATTACTTCAAAAAGATATCACTTTTTTTCAACTCGCTGATATGTTAAGAACTCAAGCAACAAACCTAATCATAGGCTACCTTCTGATTACAATCATCGCATACTATCTTTTTTATAAAGATAATAAGTTTGGAATAGGATTTATCAAATCTGGAACTGTAATCTTGGGAATTATTTTTGGATTATTAAGTCTAAGCTTTGCTTTTAAGTATTCAGTAATCTGGGGCATTGTCTTTATTTTATTATTATTTGGATATATCTATCTATTTTTTGGTTTAAGAAAATTTTATAAAAATTAAAAGAGATAATAATGCAAACCAGCGTGCCAGTAGAAAGTACTTTCTAAATAGCCAAGCCTAGTAAAAAAACCTAACTTTGAAAAGTGATGTTCAAATTCTAAATAAGGTGCAAATCCTAAAAAAGCATCCCTAGGAGTTGTATAATTATTAGGAGCTGTTTGCAGACTCTCTAACTCTCCTCCACGATAAAGCATATCTATCCCTAATCCAAATGATCTCAGGTCTCTTTCAATATCATATTTCGCAGCTAATCCAAAAGTCGCTCCAATTGCTGAAATATTAGCTTCAAAAAAAGCTCCTCCTTCATTAGAAACATTGAAACTTCCAAGAAGAAAATGAAGGTGACTAGAAAGATGCCAATTTCCCAAAGTAACAAATTCTAAATTCCCGCCTAAAGAATGAGCTCTATAACTTAAATATACTTCTTCATCTTTATTTGTGCTTTGATTTGTAAGATTAAAAGTTTCCTGCCAAGAAATAAAGCTATATCCTATACCAAATTTCTTTCCAAGCGGTGAGACACTTTTTTCTACTTTAGATCTCTTTTTTACTTTTTTAGGCTTTCTATTTTCTTGCTCCCAAGAGTCACTAACTTCATTGACCTCTAAATTTTCATCAATATCAAAATCAGTCGTATCTAAGTCATCTTCAATCACAACATCATCTGGGTTATAAGGCTCAAGCTCAGAATCAGGAACATTAGTAGATGGAATAGAATTCACATCCTCTTCATAAGTTAGATCATCTATCTCTGAATCTTTTTCTTCTTTGGTAGTATCTGAACTGATATCTTCAAAGTCATCATAATCTTGAAGAGGCCCTTGTACTTCTTGATTCACATTATTGGATTGATTACTTATTTTTTGAGACTTAGATTTACTATACCCACCTCTGGCTTCTATTTGCCTCATTCCAAGTAAACGTAAAAAATTATTTGAGGCCTTATTTTCATAACCATAGTATGCAGTTAATAAAAAAGCATTTCTTGAGCTAGTTAAATATTTTTTTTCTCTAGTTTTTAAATAAAAATATGCATCAATTTTTCCAAGAAAGTACCAAAGCTTTAATTTAAACTCAGTAAAATCGTGGGTATCAGCTTTTTCATCTAAAAATTGGTAATAAGTATCAAAAGGCATTTGGGGTTGATATAGAGGATGTTCTTTTATGGTCAAAAAGATCTTTTGACGTACACTTGCTATTTTTCCAATATTGGAAAAACTTGATAGTGAAAAAAATAGTATAAATATCCTTAAAACCATATGTGATTCTGTAATAATAAATCTAAGTTATCGTCTGAGGTTCCATTTGTGCTATAAAACCTCGAGTTCCCAATTTCAAACCTCATTTCTAACCTTGAAAGAGGAAACCATTGAAGACCCACTTGTATTTTCCAAGAAGTACTATCGGAATTCCCGTTTTCTCTATTGCTATAATCAAAAGTTTGAATAAAATTTAACCCTCTTGTTAAGTAAAATTGATTCTGTAGAAAAAAATAAATCATATTCGATTTACTCGTTATAGATCCAAGAGTTTGCTCAAGAGTTTGATAACCAAATTCTGAAATTAAACTTGATCCCTTAGTAAAACCAATTCTAGTATGAAGTGCAAAAATTAATCTATCAGCAAGATCAAAAGTAGAATATAATGAAGAAGCTCCTAATCTAAATCTATCGTTAATAACAAATTCGCCCGAAGCAGAAGCACCTTTCGCAGCTGTCTCTGAGTCTGTGACAAAGTCTCCAAGAAAAACTTGTAGTCCTCCCTCAAACTTTGGTTTAAATAAATGATAAGTGACACCATAAGTTTGATCATTCTCTCCTAAACCAGTAGCTCCTCTTGCAGCAACATTATGATCCGGAACCCTAAGTCCAAATAAATGATCTGTTTTTCCAAGATAAAATCGATGATTTTCTCCCAACCTAAACATAAAATAATTTTCTCTAGAATATAAAGTTTGAGAATCACTACCACTCTCTGGAGCTAAACCAATAGTACCTGAGAAAATAAACTTATCTTCAGCAAATTTAAGAACAACATTTGCATCTGCTTGCATATGAACATATCTATTTGTACTAGAATTTTTCCCCAATGATTGCATCAGATAAAGACCTCGGTAGTCCAAAGAGGGCCTAAACCACGTTTGCTTAGGTTGAGAAAAAAAGAATCCAGATTTTTCAGCAATTTTCTCTTCGCTTGTAGACTTAGGAAGAAATAGCCTACCAGAGATCATGGTTGCTCCTAGCGCTCTACCATAATCATTCAAAGGGCCATTTCCATATGCATTATAATGACAAGTTAAACAACTACCATATCCATAACCTATATAATTGGTATATGCATAAGAAAAATTGACTCCCAAAAGAGTCAAAAAAATAAAAAGTGATCTCACTTAAATATTATTTAATCTTGCGAATAGACTGTAAAGAAAGATTAAGTGTCTATCTTAAAGTCCATTAATCCAGTCGCGTATAGCTTCTACTTCTTCTGTTGATATGTCTGAGTTTGTAGGCATGCTGGCAGGGCTTCCTCCAGAACCTTTTATCCATAAAAAAGCATCCGATTGATCTGCCATTCCCGGAACGATATAGTTTGTCTGATCAATTAAGTCTTGTTCTGTTGATGTATTTGAAACAATAAAATCTCTACCAAGGTTTCTATGACAACTCGTGCACCTTGCTCTAAAAACATCTCTCGCAGCTTCCCATCTTACTTGTCCTGGATTTTCTCCCATTGTTGAAGAAGTTGTATTGCCTACTCCTTCTAAACTATTGATATAAGCTTCAATAATATTTTTATCAGCACTACTTACTTTTGCTAAATTATTCGGTGGCATCTCATCATCTAATATTGAATTGTAAAATGGAGAAGCAGTTGGATCTTTAGGTATTACCATGCCACTATTAACCCAAGCATCAGATGAAGGCATTCTAAAATTTGGACTATTAGGATATTCATCTTCAAGGTCATGACACCAAATACATTTTCTTTGAACTACTTCATAAAAAGCTTTAAATTCGGAACTCTCTCCTTCATCAGCAGGTGGTGGAGGCAAAGTATCTCCAGGAGATGATGAACCAGAACTTCCTCCATTAGTACTCCCCTCTGTTGAAAATTTATTCATCTCTTCAATCCACTTTTTAATCTTTTCTTTTTCTGAATTAGATAACGTTCCTTGACTAGCAGGAGGCATAATTCCATCAGGAATACCACCTTCTGATAAACTTTTATATATTAGAGAAGCATCAGGGTTACCCGCCACTACTAATCCAAAATCAATATAATCTTTCTCTGAATATTTACTCCATCCACTATGGCACTGAAAGCATTTCCCTGAGCCAGAAACATTAAAAATTCTTAAAACTTCATTAAAGTTATCAGAACCTCCCGAAGAGCCCGTTGCTCCCACAGAGAACTGAGATGCTGAATTTCTTATAGGATTACAAGAAAGCATGAGAAAAATTAGTACTAAAAACTTCACATATTCATTATAAACCAAGATTAAATTCAAATTTGAAAGCTAAAATTCTTCCCATGTTGAATTATCGGTAATAATTTCCTCATTTAAAGATTGATTTAGATTTACCGATAATAAATTAATGAAGTTTTTAATTATATTTTTGATGTCACTTAACATATTAGCTCAAACAGAAAAATCTAGGGCCATTAATATGTATACAAGATTAACTGAAGTCATACCTGCCGTTGACTCTTCTGTGATCACATCTATGGAAACATTGATAAAAGAAGGGAATCACATTGAAGCAGCAAAGTTAATTACTAACACTGATGACTTTTATAATGTTGGATTAAAAAACTTTGCAAAATCTTTTACTGATTCTGAGAATAGTGGAGATATTAAGTTACCAATCAACGATATGAGTGCGACTATTATTGGCTTCACTAAAGATAATTTAAATTTTTCTACTATACTTTCTGAGGATATCTTTTATAGATATAGAGCAGGAACTCCAGTTAATGTTTCCAATAATGTTCATTACGAATCAAATGAAGATAATAACGTCAACTTAAGAACTGACCTTGTTCAAGATACTCAATCTAGTTATTTAAATATTAATGAATCAAGAGTAGCTGGTCTTTTAACAACTCGTGGTTTTGCAGTTAACGGTTACGAAGCTGGTACTAATAGAGCCGCAATAAACAATATTATGAATCAATTTCTTTGTCATACGATGGAACAGGTTCAAGATTCGACTAGGCCCACCTCAAGAGTCGGGAAAGATGTATTTCTAGTTCCTAACCCTAGTATTCCTCATCTATTTAAAACTAGATGCCAAGGTTGCCATGGATTAATGGATGGACTGAGAGGTGCATTTGCGTATTACAACTATAATGGCACAAGGCTCACCTATATTAATGGAACACCTGATGAGAAGTATAATATCAATTCTGAAAACAACCCTACTGGCTACGAAACAGTAGATGATTCGTGGATTAGCTTTTTTAATCATGGAGTAACATCTGATTTTGGAGTAAGTTTATTATCAGGCAATGGAGCTAAATCATTAGGTATTTCTATTGCTTCTTCTAGACAGTTCTCAAACTGTATGTCAGAAAAAGTTTTTGAAAAAATTTGCTTAAAAAAACCTAGAACGAAAGAAGATAAATTAGTCGTGGAAGCTCTCGCGAGAGATTTTGAAGACAATGACTACAAAATGAAATCTCTTTTTGAAAAAATGTCAGTTCATGCAAGCTGTATAGGAGAGATTGGAAATTAATATGAAAAAACTATTTATAATTTTAGCTTTTCTAACAGGTTGTTCAATACAAAGCTCGATGAATGAATCTAATGAAACTGTTATTCAAGATCCTCAAAAAGAATCAAGATCATTACCAGATATTATTGACCAACAGTACGAGAGTTCCACTGGGATCTTAAGTTTCGAGGGAGTTTTTCGTTCAATGAGTAATCTTACAAAAATTCCTACCACGAATGCAAATGTTTCTAGAACATATTCTGACGTAAAAGATCTTCTTGCAAGTTCAAATAAGTTAAACTTATACACGCCTTCGGTCCAACAAGGTTTTCTTAAACTTGCCTCTGAGTTTTGTAATGAAGCAGTTACAAACGCTACAAGAATTAGAGCAATTTACCCAGGGTATAATGCTTCCGAGGTAAATATTGATGAATTAACAGAAACATTTATCTCAAACTTTTGGGATGGAAGAGTCAGTAGCGATACGAAGGAAAATGCTATTGATGAATATAAAACTTTATTAAATGATTTTAAATCAGAGGGAATGAACTCTACGAACTTAGTATTTTCAGTTTGTGTGGCAAGTTTATCTGCTCTTCCTGTTTTAATATATTAGGATATTTATGAGTAAAAAAATTTCTAAATTTGAAGAGTTTTTAATTAAGAAACAAGTAGAAAAACTCAAAAAAGAAGAACGTGAGCATTATGATTTTATTAGAAATCATGAAAAAGTTTACTCAAGAAGAGGGTTTATGGGAATTGGTCTTTTGAATAGCTTTTCTATTCTTGCTACTCCCTCAATACTTACACTAGTTTCCAATAAACTTATGGCACAGGAAAAAACGGGATGCCAAATTGGGAGCGCAGCAGGAGCGAGCGGTTCTCCATGGGCGGCATTCTTTCAAATGGATTTAGTCGGAGGTGCTTGTTTAGGGGCATCATTTATTCCACTTAAATCAGATGGCACATTCATTAGTGCTTCTGGATATGAAAAGTTTGGTTATACCAATTCAAGAAATCCGGCAAGTAATGAAGGGAACTTATCTGAAGAATTTGGCTGCAAAATGGATACAGGATCTTCATTTTATAGAGGATTAAAAAATGGTCTCCAGCAAGCAGGAGTTAATGATCAAGATATAGAAAATAAGATAAGAGCCATTACTTTTGCAACTGAATCAAGAGATGATAACCCAGGCAATAAGTTAAGCGCCACTCAACTGATGAATGAGATTATTGGACAAGGTCGTATCGCAAATATCGCAGCAGCTTCTCAGCAAAACATTAAGGCAAATGGTTCATTTCATGCTTCTGCTGGAAGTGATAAATATAAGTCAGTAAGAATTGCCAATGCAAATTCTCTAAATGCATTAGTCGATGTAGGACCTATACTTTCTAGAATGAATGAAAGCCAAGCGCAAAGACTATTAGCTTCAGCTCAAAAAATGAGTGAAAGAAAATTAAATGAATATAATAAATTAACATTATCTGATCAGTTAAAAGAACTAGTCAATTGTGGTTTCTTAAATGCAAATCATTCAGTCTTTAATACTCAAACCGAAAACCTTACTCCTATCGGAGATGAGATTTACACTAGCAGTTTTGGTAATTTAAATGATGCTGAAAACTTCAGACAAGCTGCAATTTCAAAACTTGTATTAACAGGTCAAGCTAGTATCGCTGGAACTTTTCATACAGGTTATGATTATCATAATAACCAACCTCATAATTCAGTTAGAGGTGGTACAATGAAAAGATTTGAAGCTGGTCAAAGATTAGGAAGGTTTTTAGCAGCTGCTTTTAAGCAAGGAAAAGAAGCAGTCGTATTTCTTGCTACTGATGGATCTGCATCTTGCAGATCAAATGCTCCAGTCTCAACAGAATCGACAGAAACTGCAGCAGGTTTTCTTTCTCAAGGAGTTGAAGATAATAGTGTTGGACAAAATGTTGCTTTTTTCTTCTCACCTTCAGGCTTTAAATCAGAAAATCTTAGGATGTCACAAATTGGTGATTACAGAAATGATGGAGCTATTAATTTACAAAATAATCCTGTTGTCACTCCCGAGAGAACAGTTATTGCTTTAGCAGCAAACTATCTCAATTTTCATGGGAAATTAAATCAACTCTCCAGCGCATGTTCTAAAGTAGGATTAGATAATCCATTTAAATCACAAGAAGAATTAAACTCAGTTTTAGTTATTCCAGAGAAGGCCAGCTAATGTTAAAGAATTTAATCGTTTTATTTTTACTTTTTTCATGCAATCAATCTGGGACCAAGGTAGAAACAAAAACAGTTATTGGTGATGTAGTTGGAGATGAAGAGTATATCGATTCAGTTTATTCTTTTTATGATCATCTCTACCCTACTCTTAGATCTTATTGCTTAAACTGCCATGCAGATGGACAAACTCCATACATTGCAAGTAATGATGCAGTAGAGGCACATGATAGCATTATTAGCGGAGCTAAAATTGATATCAATTCATTAGAAAACTCAAGACTATATTTAAGAGCAAAAGTTGATAGACATAATTGTGATGAATTTGATTGTGATGCAGTCGCTGCTGAAATTTTAGCAGGTCTCACCGAATGGAGAAAAAATATTAAAGAATCCTTGTTACGTCCTAAAGGTATTATATCATCATCTGCTAGAATATCTGAAGGCGAAGAAATCACAGCAAATTTTAATGATGAGAATATTACAGGAAGAAAAGTCTCTATTGCTTATCAAAGTGAACAAATAGAAGGTGGCCTAGAGATTACACTAGAGATTTTTGAAGACGAAGAATTATTCCCCGACTTATATCTAATTAAAAATATTACATTAGAATCAAAAGATAGCGCAGTTGCTTATAGTGGTCTAAGAGTTCACATTAATGAAAATTTCGATCCATTACAAAACAAGTTTTTAACACTTACAGGTGTAATTCTACCAAATTCGAATAAAGTCATTTCAAACCCTGGATCTCAAGAGAAAACATCTCAAATGAGCATACAGTCAGGATCGTCACAAGATCAAATTTCAATATCATTTGAAAGATTACAAATTTACAGATAGCTTAATTCACTTACAAAAAAACTTTTATTTTTTAATTTCTTATTAAGGACTTCTATGCCTGTTAATGCAAGAATAAAGGATTGGAATGCTCTTGGTTTTTCAATCAAAGTTTCTCTATCTTTATCATAAATAAAAATGGATAATCTTTTTTCTATTTTTTTTATAATATCTTTCCTTGCAATAACAGAGCTTTGAAAAGCATTTAGATTTCTTAAATCTTTTTCTAGAATAATTTTGTTTTGATACATCTCAATTAAATTTAATGCATGATCAGATTCATAAACTTTAAGTTTTTTGGGAAAATGTTTCTCTAAATATTTGAACCTTAGCATTTGATTACTATTACTACTTCCTAAAGATCTAAAGCCTCTTTTAAAATATTTCATTAAAAGATCATGATACTTTAAATGAATTTCTAAATCTGAACTTCTATTCCAATAAGGAATAAAACCTTTTTTTAATTTTCTTTTTAAAGATTTACTCAAGATGGATGAATCTGCTTTTTTTCTTAAGACTTCATATTTCTTTGGATTTTCTTGATACAGCTTTTCGTCTAGAGATAAAATCTCATCGATTTTTTTTCTTTGCCTTTTTACTTCTTTGACTCCACAAAGAGTTGATCCTGGGCATTCAAGGTGACAATCAAAGCAAGGGGGGTAACTGAGAGGAAAATCAACAATTATGGAATTTAAATTAAAATCAGTAATCCAGGCCAATAAACTGTCTTCTGTTTTAGGGTAGTCAAATTCTTTTAGCTGCTGACAAGTTTTAAGAAACCATCTCTTTTCATTTTCATAAAATTCCAACACTGAAAAATAGAAACTATCTTTAAGTCCGCTACCAACTCCAATACCTGCGATGGAAGTTTTCACTCTATAGGGCCCTTAATCTTAAAAGGTAGAACTTCCATAGAAGAATTAACAATACTTTTTTTATACAACTCTTGATCCTCACCTATCAAAATAAAACATCCTCCACCACCAGCACCGCAAACTTTCATTTTAGAACCCAAGTTTGAATTTAAATTCTTCATTTCCGGAGTCAAAATATTAGGAAATAAAGACTCTCTTACTTTGCCTTCTTGTAATATACAGTTCGGAACTTCATCAAACTTATCAGATTTAATAAAGTCATGACATTTTTTACTGATATTATTAATTTCTCTAAGCCCTTCGATCGTTTTCTTATCCTGATCAAAGAAATTTTTGTAAACCGCCCAATTATTAATTCCACTGGATCTATTCTTTCCAGTAAATCCAAGAACAATATTCTTTTCAAGATATTCTGAAAATTCACTAGAATATAGTTGTTTTACTTGAACTTTGTTCATATCTGCTTTTAGTGCAAGAATTCCTCCAAACATTGAAGGGTAATAATCCTGATATCCTGGTACTCCTTGATTTAAAACTAATGCTTCATGGTTTCTAACAATCTCAATCGCTCTTGTGGGATCAAATTCTCGGTTTAATTTTTGGCACAAGGCCTTATATAAGGAAACCCCCAGAGTGGAAGATCCACCAAGTCCAGATCCATGAGGTGCTTTGGCATCTAATTTTATTTCAAGTCCATCTTTAGGTCGAAAATAACTTATCAATTTTAAAACAAAAGAAAGTTCTTTAAATTTGGAATCCGAAAAAATACCATCTTTGAAAAATGAAGAGTCATTCAGATCATTTAAAGAAATTGTTTTACTTGAATTATAATTAATAGAATGAATGATAAGATTAGAAGAATCGATTTCGTTAATTTCAATTTTGGTTTCTAAATCAATAGCGATATTAATTGTGACGACTTGTTCAAGAATTAGATTTATTGGATAAATATCAAGTGTTCCTCCTACTAAATCTACTCTAGGAAAACCCGATAATTTAAGCATTCATCAAGCCTATATAAGGGAGCTCTCTAAAGTTTTGAGCTAAATCTAAACCATAACCAATAACGAACTTATCTTCTATTTCAAAACCAAGGTAATCTATCTGGACTTCTTCTTTTCTCCTTGAAGGCTTTGATAATAAACTCGCCAACTTCAAACTCTGGGGTTCTTCTTCTTGTTTTAATCGATCTAAAACTCTATTTAATGTAAGACCTGTATCAACAATATCTTCAACTATTAAAACTTTTTTACCCTTCAAAGATTGAGAGAGTTTGTAACTTATATCAACTTGCCCAGAGGTTTCTGTAGCATTTCCATAGGAAGAAGCACTAATAAATTCCAACTGAGTTTTACCTCCAATTGCTCTTAATAAATCTGAACAAAATATAATTGAGCCTTTTAAAATACAAAGAAGTATAATCTCATCTTCTCCATAATCTCGCCTGATTTCTGCACCTAGCTCTTTAACTCTTTTTGAAATCTCTTCTTCACTAATAAAAACTGAAATATCTTTCATACATTCCCTAAACAAATGAATTATTTAAAACTTCACCAATTCCTCCAGCTCCTGGAAGAATATACTGTATATCATTTAAGCCTTTCTCTTCTTCAAAAAACTCTCCGTATTTTGAAGACAAAATTTTCTCTGAACTTAATCCTCTATCGTATCTCAAGGCAACTACCTCTACTTCTGGAAACTCCGCTTTCATTTTTCTTACATACTCAGGTGTAATAATAAGATGGAGTGCTATGATTTTTTTGGGCTTTTGTTCCAAACCTTGAATTAGATTGTAAACATGAGCAATGGTACTTCCAGTTGCTCCCATCGGATCTGGTAGGAAAATATATCTATCTTTAAAATCTCCACCAATTTTAGATCCAGAAAAATCAACTCCGACTACTTTTCCCTCATCATTTGTCTTTCTATTAATATAAACATGATCTTGTCTAATGTTTTCAGGTGAGAACAAATGATTCAAGAAATCAAAACAAATATGAGAAGGCCAAGTTCCTGCTCTTGCCAAGGCAATAATTGAAAACTTTGATTCTAAATCCAAGCTTTCAAATCTAAACTGCCCTTCTTTTTGAATATTTTTCATTCTAGTTTCAGATTTAACTTCTTTTAAATCTAAAAATAAGTTCAGAGCATTCTCCAAAAGGTACTCATAACTTAATTGAAAATATCGATTTAGTTGAGGCTGAACAGTAGCCTGATGACCAAGCTTAGCTAACACCATTTGATACAAATGGTTATTTTGATACAAATGAATATTATCAGGTAAATTAGATTCTGATTCTGGATTTTTATATCTATCTTGATAAAACATGTCGCTAGTTTATACGACTTTCCTCACTTTGAGAATGAGCAACAATTGTTGGAGGTACAATCGATCTATGATCCATTTCCTCATAATGTGCTCGGCATCTTGCTTGATATTGATCTTTTTCTCCAAGGAGAACTTGTTCATCGCTCTGAGTGATTCTTTGACTTCTAGAAGCTGGAGCTCCGCAAACCATACAAATTGATTTAATTTTATAAACTTCATCAGCAATAGCTAACAATTCAGGCATAGGCCCAAAAGGAACAGCTCTATAATCAAGATCAAGTCCAGCACAGATTACTCTATAACCTCTATCTGCAAGCTTTTTAATAACTTTGATAATATTATTATCAAAAAATTGAACCTCATCTATAGCAACAACTCTAGTAGAATCATTAATTTGATCGAGAATATCTAATGCCTTATCAACTGGTTGACTTGGTATACTTTGTGAAGAGTGCGAAACAACTTCTTTGTCAGCATATCTAGTATCAATAGCAGGCTTAAATATCTGAACTTTTTGCCTTGCAATTTGAGATCTTCTGACTCTTCTAATTAATTCTTCAGTTTTACCAGAAAACATTGGTCCACAAATGACCTCTATATGTCCTTGAAAATAGATTGAATGATAGCTCATTTCAATAAGATATATCGGCCTAAATGTTTTGTAACTTCAGAATTTTCATTGTGAGAAATTATGTGAAATTCAAAATTTTGATATTGCAATGCATGAAGCTTTGAAACCTATCGCATGGCTAGCATAATTCCAATTAAAGTCATAAATATACCAAATTTGATGAAATAAGGAAAAAGAACAATTATCAGACTAAGTACTCCACTTAACTGAAACCTTTTATTGAGACCTCTAGATAATAAGTAAATTTGCGAACAGGCCTTAAGTGGCTCTCCTATGAAAGGAATAATAGAAAATATATAACTACTAAAACTACTACTAATAAGAAGTTCAAGTTTCTCTTCCTCCCTAGGTGCTTCAGTGAAATATAAAAGAATTTTAAATGTTATTTTCCATACAACCATTTCTGCAAAAAGATAAAGAGGGAAAAAAATTATACTTATACTTACAAAATTAAGTACAAGCTTCATCAGCTCAGAGAAATCTAAGTTTTTAAAAAAAGGATGAACTGCTAATAAAGGAGAATTTGTTATTTGCGAAGAGAAATTATTTATAACTAAGTAAGCAGATAATAAAATTAAAAATCTAGAAAAAATAAAGAATGGCCAAGATAGAAACAATGCTTCTTTAAATTTTACTTGAGGAAACTCGAAATTGTTTTCAGGATATAATAAATTTTCAAAATATCTCTGAATTAAGTTCATTAAAAGCCTTTAAATATATTTTTATTCTTCATCATAGACCAAACATATGTATATTCAAGTTTAGATTTTGAATTATAAACCTTTAACAAACTATTCTCTATTAAGATTTCTAGGTTTAGATTCAAAACCTTCATTTTAAAGTCAGATTCAGATGCATTTTCTTTAATATTCAGATCTAAAAATCCATATTTTTTATTACAATATGAGAGATAACATAATATTTCTCTTATCGCTTGTTCTTTAATCTTATCTCTTTCAAGGGATTCACTAAAAACCTTTAGATCCTTACTTATTTTAAATTTTTCTACTTTATTTTCTGAGTAGATTTCCAAAGGAATTTCCTTATCAACTAAGTCTAAACTCAGAATTCTTTTCCCCCAAAAACTTTTAGGGCTTTTAAATAAAAAATCAATTTCATTCATCTCAAACTCAAGAAAGACATTTTCTTTTTGTTTCAGATATGATTTCCCATCAAATTCAAAGTAATCAAACTTTTGATTATCAATAATAAAACTGGCACTCTTTTTTAAATTCTCAGTACTAAGATCTTGAATATCTGAAGTCACAAGTTTTTCAAGTTTAGACTTAAAGTCATTTATAGCATTATATTCATAACCTATTCCTTGAGGTGATTCTGGAGAAATAGATTTTTGATTAAAGTCAATTGTAAAGTTTGAGTCCCCTATTTTTCTTGTAAAAAGAGAAACGTTTTTAAAATGAGGTGAAAAGATATTTTTTCTCAAATCTAATAAATTGATCAATAAAGCTTGATAAGAGTTAAGTTTCTGATCAGACTTATTTTTAAAAAAACCTTCATATTCTAAATTAGAAAAAGCAAGATAACTTTGATTATTAATTTTCATAGGAAAATTTCCTGTTAATGGACTCGCTTGAAAAAATTCAAAACTCACCTTGTTGATTTTAATTCGACATATTTTCTCTGTAGATATCTTATTAATAGGATTTAAGATAATTACATTTTTAAAGAATTCTAAATAACTTGCAATATTTTCTTTTTTGATTTCTTTATGACGATAAATAAATTCTTTGTTATTTAGATTAATAATTGAATCATTAATAACTATAGATTCAATTTTATCTGTCACGTAACTTGAAAGGTTATTAACTTTTGGCTTATTAAAGAAATAAAATAAAGCTAGAATAATAATGATAAAAAAAAGAAGAAATAAATTCTTACGCATCATTTTTCCTTTTAAAGAAAAATAAAAGTAAAAAAATCAATGGGAAAATTATGAGATTAACGTATGAGAGAATTCTAAGATTTGATTCAGAATGAATAAACTCTTCTGTTTCAGGTTTGATCTCTTTGACTGCTGCACCTTCTAATAGCGTAGATATCACCATGAGAATCAATTTTTGATTACCCTTATATTGCATATATCTATTATGAAAGAATGAACTGCTACTTATAATGAAATAATTCTTCTCTTCAAAAACGGCAACAGCTAAAGGGCCTTTTAAATCTTGAGTCCTATATTCAAACTTTTGTTGAATTTCACTAAAGTCTTCTACTGCCCAACTATTAGGAAACTTAGAGGAAGCAAGTAAGACTTCTCCTCCAAATTCTTTATTAATTTTAATAGAACTTGCTTTTTCGATGAATACAGGGAGTGAAAAATCAGGAAACATAGCAGAGTTCAACTTAGGAAATCTAAAACTTAAAGCATCTCCTGTTTCCCTACTGAGTACTCCATCAACTATTAAATCATTTTTCATCTCAAACTGAGGCAAGAAAGCTTTTCTTAATTCTTGCTGGTTAGTTTTTTGAAAATCATGATCAAGACTAAGGATGAACTTTTTATCTTTAATTTTTCGAATAAAGCTTTCAGAATAATCAATCGAGGGGCCCAAAGAAAGAATCACATGACATTTTGATAAGTTCTCATCAGCATTCCTTACCAAAACTTCATATCCCTTATCATTGAGTAAATCTTTAAGAAGCATCCCTCCATTTTTAATTTGTGAGTTTGAATCAACCTCTCCTGAACCTGCTAACCAACAAATATTTTTTTTCTTTAAACGCTGTAGTCCTAAAAGTAATTCATAAAACCCTTGGTCATCCATCTCTCCGTAATGAAGATATTTTCTATTATTATATTCTCCAAAGAAAGCTGGTATTTTCTTAATCTTCAACTTACTCACTTTTATTAGATCTTGATCAGGGTCTAGGAAACGTAAAGTGAAACTTGAATCTTTAAGATAATGTGTAAAATAGCCTTCCCATTTTTTTCTATTCTGAAATTCATCGATTACAGTTATAACAAGTTTAGAATTTGTTTTATCTATCAAGCTGATGATGTTACTGTCATTCAGTGATTTTTCATTTGAGAAAATATTTTTTTTCAAATCATAATTGAAGGTTAAAAAGTTAACCAAGGCATATAAAGAGACCAAAAGAAAAACAGTTAACTTATTCAAGACTTCTTCCTTTTAAAATACTCAGAAGCTAGGCCTAGAAACACCCATACAGAAGATATAAAGTAAACTATGGAAGATAAATGCAATCGTCCTGTTAAAAATAACTCCATATGATAAACAGGAGAAAAGAAACGAAAAAACTCAAAGAAATGGTAATTTTTAATTCCAAGAAAAATATCAGGAAGATAAATTAATAATATCCCTGAAAGTAAAGTTAAAACAAAAGAAATCAAACTCTTTTTGAATATTGAAAAAAATACTAATGCTAAAGCAGCATAAAAACTGACCAAGAAAAAAATAACAAATAGTGAAATAAAAAAGAAAAGAGTTTCCTTGTTTCCTACACTACTTACAAAATATAATATTGGAATAGTAGGAATAAAAATCGAAGATGAGATAACTACAAGAGAAAGAAACTTTTGAAATATTTGAGAAGATTCCTTAATACCTTTAATTGTTAAGAAATTGTAAAAGCTCGCACTTTCACTATTACTTAAGTAATGCATCAAGAATGTCGAAATAAAAAGAAAAAAAAGATTTATACCATTAAAATAACTTAACACCAAAGTCATAGTGGACTCTTTAAATACCTGTCCTGAATCAACTAATTGGTTAAATTGAAAGTATAAATTTATAAAAATGAAAGTAAGAAATAAAAAAGAAAAACAATATAAAAGATAACTCCTTGGCCTTGAAAAGAATCTCTTTAAAATGATATTGGAATAAATCAATTAATCACCTCTAAGTATTTTTTTTCTAAATCTAAGACTGGCTCATTGGAACTCAAGTTTGAGAATTTAATTTCACCATGATCAATAATAATAAAATCATCACAAATCGCTTCAATCTCTTTTAATTGATGAGATGAAATAAGAATACACTGATCATTTTTTTTACTAACTAAAAAATCTCTTAGCTTTTTAATACTCTGTGGATCTAAATTCACAAAGGGTTCATCAAGAAAAACAAATTTCGAATTATCTAAGAAGGCCTGCACTAAACCAACTTTTTGTTTATTTCCTTTGGAAAGATTAGATACTTTTTTCTCTAAATAGTGCTCTAACTCAAAATATTCTATCAGTTTATTTAACAATTTTTGATTAGATTTATTTAACTTCATATAAAAATTAAATAAATCTTCTAATTTCACATCTTCAATTAGTACACCTTCTTCATTGCAAAAGTTGATGTCATTTATTTCACAACTTTTAAACTCAACAGATCCACTTGTAGGGTTTTCTTCTCCTGAGATAATTCTTAATAGAGTAGATTTTCCAGCTCCATTGGCACCGATAAGAGCCACTAATCCCTTGGTTGGAAAAGAAATATTAATATTTTTTAAGACCTTATGTTTTCCATAAGACTTACAAAGTTTAGAAATCTGAATCAATACCTCTGACATGAAATACCATGGTATCAAACTCAGGATTAAATTGAAAAGAATCCCACCATAAATATAAAAAAAGAGATATACTTTTAAATTATGGATAAGTCCTTCTATTTGGGTTTAAAGAAATACATTTTAAAGCATCAAAATATCTTAATTACTACTCACGTAGTACCAGATGCCGATGGTATAGGGAGTCAATTGGCCTTGGCTGAAGCGTTAAAAAAACTTGGGAAGACTGTTTTTTGCGTCAATGATGATGAACTTGATAAAAGATATTCTTATCTAAACTCTGATAAAACAATAGTTTCTTTAGAAGAATATCTTAATATAAAAAAAAAATTCCAGCCTGAGTTGGTCATTGTCATAGATACTAATAAAATTTCTAGAACTGGAATTAAGATGAAACAATACTTATCAGTTTATGGAAATATTATCTTTATCGATCATCACCCTTTTGAAAAACCTGTAGAAAGTAAGCACTTTATTGATCAAACTGCAGCGGCCACAGGTCAAATTATCGGAACCCTAATTAAAGAATTTAAAATTCCATTCTCAAAGAATATTGCTCGAGGGCTCTACACTGCAATTTTAATTGATACCAATACTTTTCGATATCCATCAGTGACAAGTGAAACCCATGAGTTAATTGCTGAGCTTCTAGAAACTGGAATGAAAACAACAGATGCTTATAATGAAATTTATGGAGCCAAACAACTTTGTAATATGCATCTACTTGGATATATTTTAAATAATTGCCAGATGAATAAGTCACAAAATATTGCCTGGATAGTTATTTACGACAAAGATTTAAAAAAGTTTAATTCTACAATTGAAGACACTCATTCATATATTAACAATCTCCTGATTCTTCAAAACGTAAAAATAGCCTGCATGTTTAGAGAAGATGGAAGAAGAATTAGACTTAGTATGAGATCACATGGAGATATAGATGTCGGTGAGATTGCAGAAGAATTAGGTGGAGGGGGCCATGCACATTCGGCCGCAACAGTTTTTGAAGTTCCCCCTGGATATGACAAAAACTCAATTATTGAGAATAGCCTTTCAAGAATCGAAGGTTTCCTGAATTCTGAACTCGATAGTTAAGTTTTTTTATTTACAAAAATAATTTAACTTAACCATTGGCTAGGACTAATATTGAATTCTTAAATTAAAGGATTCTTATGAGATTAGTCGCTTTTCTTTTATTACTTTCAAATTTTTCTTTTTCAAATCAGATGATTATTCAAAGAAGGGATCAAATAAAAAAATGGGCCTCTACTTGTGATTATAATGGGAAAAAAAATATTATGTCACTTCATGGAATGGCAAATGAGTGGAACAAATGTGAAGAAGGTGATGCTATCTTATTTGCAGGAATCTCATGCTTAGCTTCTAGGCTCTCTGGAGATTTAGAAACAAGTAAACATAGATGTCGAAATGTGAGTGATGGTCAGGATGAAAATGGAAGATGGTGGAGAGGATATACAAATATCGGAAATACAGAAGATGTCTCATTTAGTAGAGATATGGGGCTTGGTGTATTAGCTTATCTAACTGCGGAAGGAGTTTTCAATCAAAATCCATTAATCAATAATAAAGTTCGGATGCAGGCGAAAAAATGGATTCACTGGATAGAGCATTCTGGAAAAAGCTCTAGGATGTGTTTAGAGAAATTACATCTCTTTGATAACAGGTGTAGAATTAACTCTGGTTTTGGTGCTTTAATGTATAAGGTCTTTTCAAAAATTTCAGCGATTGATTCAACCAATAAAAACTATAAATTTATCAAAAAAATAAAACGACTTTCTAAGATATATACAGACCAATTTGTATCTAAAGAAACAATTTTTGCAAAGAACATCACTACACCTCTAAGATTTACTTCCGATTATGAATTTCATTTAAAGTCCGTTTACGTTTTAATCTCAAGAATAATCTCAGGAAACAATAAACATCTCAATGAAATTATGAGAAATATCTTTTTGTTTGAGCCTTTAAATCCTGTTTATCAAGTTTTATATCATGGCTCATCTTCTACTAATGTGAATAATTTACTAGAGTTGTGTCCTGCAAACAAAGATGATCTTTACAGAGAAAGTTCATGGCTAGGGAAACCAGTTTTTAATAGACAAGCTGCTAGTTGGTGGCCTCAAAGATCATTTCACAAATTGAGCTATATGAAATCTATAGGGCATGATTGTATTTATGCTCTAAATTTATATCTTGCTGATCAAGCAGATCGTTTAAATAATTCAATAGTAGAAAAAAATAAGTGCGATAAAAATGCAAACTTCTTAGGATTTCACAATAATAAATTATATTGCCTTTCTAAGAAAACAATGAGTTTGGGTGATTGTCTTCATATGGGCGGCAATACAAAGCTGAGATTAGGTCATTGTACTTTAAGAAAAAAGAATTATTTTTTAATGAAAAAAATTAGTTCAACATGTCCAAAGAATTTAAAAGAGATTAGCGTTATAGACGGACAACCTGTTTGTGAAGAAAAAACAAAAAAACTTCATAAATGCAATGCCTATGAATATTCTTATAGAATAAAAAAGAACAATAAATTATTTTGTAGACAATACAAAGCAGGTTATTGGCTAGAAAAAGAAATTAAAGGATATTGTCCAATTGGATCAAAGTATATTGATCTTAATGAAGATTGGCTTTGGCCACTTTGTAAAAATCTAAAAAACATTAAGAAAAAGAAAATTGAGGACTGTCCAAAACCAATTTGGAATTCTCAATCAGGAGAGAGTACAACTTATATATCCAAAGGTTATTGCGGGGAAGTAAATAAAGGATATTTCAGGGCCTATAAAATAAAAAACTAATCATCCCATAATTTTTTATTTAAAAGAAGTTCTGAGGCCAGCCTTTCAATATCACTCTTATCGATGTTTTCTTTTTTAGTTTGATTTCTTAACATTAACTCAGCTAAATACATTGCCCTTTTTTCCATCATTCTATCAATTGGTTCTCTTGGAAGAAGGTAATAAACCAGATCACAGTTAAGAGCATTAGCAGCTCTTTTTAATTTAGATAAAGATATTGAGTCATTCTCCTCAGACTTTTCAGCTTCACTCATAGAGCCTTGAGATATTCCTATACGCCTAGCGAGAGCTTTAGATGACATATTAAGTGCTTTTCTAATAAATCTTATCCAACCTCTTGGAGGCCTAGCAACCATATCTTGCCTGTTTAAGGAATTTAATCTCTCTTCAATATGTTTTAATGAATTCATTGTTTTCTGAGCATATTTAAAATTTTATTTTTAAATACTCTTTCATTATATCGTAATGAAAATCTTCGCAGAGTCTCACCATCAATAGTATTCCTATCAAAACTTTCGAAATTTTGAATTAACTCTTTTAAATCTTTTACACATTTAACAGCACCGTCTCCAAAAACTTCTCTATTTAATAGACTCTCTTTTACAACAGCAGGAATTCCAGTAGAAAGTGAACAGAAAACTCTTTCAGGATAGACATCTCTTAAGTCAATATAAAGCCTTGCTCTGAGAAGTTCGACATATAATTCATGGTTACTCATCCCAGACAAAATTTCTAGAAAAGGATAATCCTTCTTTATAAGTTTCTTAGTTTTGGCATTAGTAATAATTACTAGTTCGCTATCAAGCCCGAGGAGTTTAATAAACTCTTCTAAGTCGGTTTCACGATATTCATCAATATTCAAAACATATTTTCGAGAATTCTGGTAATCTCCAATCTGCTTAAAATCTTTACTAGGAAATGGTCTCATCATCACTTGATAATTTTCCTTAAATCCTAAAGTATTCGCTAAGTAATGACTTGAAAAATACAAATTCTTAAATTTTTTTAGCCCTTTCACAAAGTTTCGATCTAATGAATCTGCGAATAATTTAGAAACACGATAAGGCCTATCATAAATATATCTAAATAAAACCTTCTCTTCTGGAACATTTACAAGATGTGAGAAGCCAGTCGAAAGGATAATATATTTATCATAGTCTTCTAACTTAAATCTCTTAGCAATTTGACTGGTAAAAATTGGCCATTTGAATAACTGATGAGGAGTAGAAAATAATTTTGTTAAGACTGTAGAGTGGATTTTATATAATGATAAGGGAGTTTCAAGTTTATCTTCACTAAAAAACAAAGTTGCAATCTCAACATCTTCGCCAAGACCCATTAGACTTTCTAGTATAAGCCTTGAAGAATCATAATGATGAATATAATCAGATAATATTAGTACTCTCATTGATTTCTTCTTAATTGAATAATTGTTGTACTCGCTATTAAAATAACTGCTCCTAAGATTTGAATTAAGCTTAACCCCTTATCCAAGAAAATCCAATTAATCACGATAGCAAACAAAGGAAAAAATAACTCTAATAAGGTCGCAATCTTTGCTTCTACTTTTTTTAATCCTTTATAATACAAATACATACCTGCAATAGCAGATATAATGACTAGAACAAAGATTTTATGAAATTCAACTCCTATCAAGCTTTTTGAGCTTTGCATAAAATGAAATGGAACGAGAGTAACAAATCCAAATACGAATCGTCCCAAAATGATTTCCCATTCAGAAAGATTTTTTGTGGCAAGGACTTTTCCAAAAACTGTAGAGGAAGCCCATCCGACCACAGCAACTAAAGTAAAAAAGATTCCCAAAAAACTAAGATTTGATAAATTTAAATCTGTAATTGAGATAAGAGAAGCACCTAATATTGCCAAGATTGCAAAAAATATAAAATCTCTTGGAATTCTTTCTTT